>JBILPK010000130.1:0-9749 GCA_044373875.1 Polymorphobacter sp. | reverse complement strand
CGCTCACCAAGGAATCTTAGCCATCTCCCAGCGCAATGGAATCCCCAAGACCCCAAAATAGCCAATCTTAAAAATAATACGCGGTTAAGTCCGACAGGCTGCTAGTGTAGCCTGCGATTTCAAAGAGCGAATTGCATCGACTTCATGACAGAAATGCCGCCTGTAGGATAGGGCGCTGCACATCGGTTGATAATTGACGCGATGAGGCCATCAGCAAACGAGTTGCCGGCACAGGCAATTCTTCATATCCCTAATGAATGTCCTTCGAAACCCACCTGCATGGACCGCGCTTTGCGATCGAAGAGGAACGCCGCGAGATACGGTTCCGTGAGATGGCCTGTTACGGGTTGGCTTCGTTGAGCCTTTCGACTTGGTTGCTTTACTGGGTCTTCTTCGCGTTCACCAAAAGCTGGGAAATCTGGCTTTTTCCTTTGATTGCAATGATCTGTATCGCGCAGGCGCAATTTATCGCATGCGATAGGCGAAAAGCAGAACAACGCCTCCGAGACTGGGACAAGACGGTCGAAAGCGCATTTTTAGACCTTTTCCCTGCAAACGACGAGAACCAGGAAAAACCGAACTGAGCAACGGCGCGTCGGTTTCTGTCGCAAGGCGAACTCGGAACCTGCCACCTCGCCCCCCCACTCTACCGTCTGCGGCGGCGGGGGGAGGGCGAAGAAGAGCGGATTATGTCCACTTGGTCGCAATCCCTCCGCAAATTCCGCCCTAGACCTCCCGCTCGCCATGCGTCACCAATGGCGGCCATGGGAGTCGCCGATGTCGCTTGATGGGTACAGCCGTTTCACCTTTGCCCGCGAAGGTCGCGTCCTCACCGCGACGATCACCGGCAATAATCCGGTCAATGGTGTCGATGGCCCGATGCACGACGAGCTGGCGCGGGTGTTTACCGATCTCCAGCATGATCCCGACAGCGACCTGATCATCCTGACCGGCGCGGGCCGCGCCTTTTGTGCCGGGGGGGATTTTGCCTGGTTCGACGAACAGATCGCCGACCCGAAGAAATTCCGCGACATCGGCTGGGATGCCAAGCGCATCGTCACCTCGCTGCTCGATATCGAAAAGCCCGTCATCTGCCGGCTGAACGGCGCCGCCGCCGGGCTGGGGGCGACGATCGCGCTACTCTGCGACATCATCATCGCCGATGAAAATGCCGTGATCGGCGATCCGCATGTCAAGGTCGGGCTGGTCGCCGGCGATGGCGGCGCGGTGATCTGGCCGCAACTGATCGGCTATGCCCGCGCCAAGGAATTCCTGCTGACCGGCGATCTGCTGAAAGCCCCGAAGGCCGCCGAGATCGGGCTGATCAACCATGCCGTGCCGACCACGGAACTCGATGCCAAGGTTGCCGAAATGGCCGCGAAGCTGCTCGCCAGCCCGCGCTGGGCGGTTCGCTGGACCAAGACGGTGACCAATGCGCCGTTGAAGGCGCTGGTCTCGCAGATGATGGACACCTCGATCGCCTATGAAATGCTGTCGAACATGGCCGCCGACCGCGCCGAAGCGGTTGCCGCGGTGCGCGAACGCCGGCCGGCACGGTTGACCGGCGAATGAGCCTGCAAAGCTTCACCGACGAACCAGCGCATATCGGCCAGCTGCGCGAGACGATCGTGCGCTTTGTCGCCGAGAAAGCCCCGCGCGAGGCGCGCATCGCCTGGGACAAGGCGCACAGTTGGCCGCGCGATATCTATGCCGAATTGAACCAGCTTGGCCTGACCGCGCTGACCGTGCCGGAAGAATATGGCGGGGCGGGGCAGGATATCGTTGCTGCCATCGCGGTGATCGAGGAGCTGGCGCAGGTGGGGCCGTGCCTCGCCGGGCCGTTCATCCATACGGCTTTTTATGGCGGGATGAACCTGTCCGAAAATGGTTCGGAAGCGCAGAAGCGCGAGTATCTGCCGCGGCTGGCAAAGGGCGAATTGTTCTTCGCCTATGGGCTGAGCGAGCCCGATGTCGGCGGTGATCTGGCCAGCGTCACCACCCGCGCCCGGCTGGAGGGCGACACCGTCGTCATCGATGGCGCCAAGCGCTGGTGTTCGGGCGCCGATTGGGCCGATGTGCTCTATACTTTGGTGCGGTCGGGGGAGCCGGGCGACCGCTATCGCAACCTGTCGTTCGTGCTGATCCCGACCGATACGCCGGGCATCACCATGCAGGGCATCCAGCACAGCAATTTGCGCTACATGGCGAGCCAGGACGTCTATTTCGACGCTGTCCGTATCCCCGCCGCCAATATCGTCGGCGGGCCGGAAATGTGGAACAAGGGCTGGCAATTGCTCGCCGGCCGCGCGCTCGACGTTGAAAAGCTGGAGATTACCGCGGTGGCGTTCGGCATCGCGCGCGCCGCGCTGACCGAGGCCTGGGATTATGCGCAGGCGCGGGTGCAGTTCGGCAAGCCGATCGCCCAGCACCAGAGCGTGCGCCACAAGCTGGTGACGGCGAAAACAAAGCTGCAGGCGGCGCGGCACATGCTTTATCACGCCGCCTGGCTGGCCAATGAAGGCCGGCCGTGCAGCGTCGAGACCAGCATGGCCAAGCTGTTCGTTGCCGATACCGGGGTTGAAATCGCGCTGATCTGCCAGCAGGTGATGGGCGCCTATGGCCTGTCCGACGCCTTCGACATGGAACGCCATGTCCGCGATCTGCTCGGCATGCCGATCGTCGGCGGATCGAGCGACATGCAGAAGAACAATCTGGCGAGTTTGTTGAAGCTATGACCCTGCTTGCTGCCGCCCGCGACCTCGCCCCCGGCATTGCCGCGCGCGCTGCCGAAATCGAGGCGGCACGCCGCCTGCCCGCCGATCTGGCTGCCGAGATGGCTGCCGCCGGGTTGTTCCGCATGGCGGTGCCGCGCAGCCTGAGTGGCGCCGAAGCGCCACCGGCCGAAATTTTCGCCGTGCTCGAAACGCTGGGCGCCGCCGATGCCGCCACCGGCTGGTGCGCGATGATCGCCGGCACCACCGCGCTGTCCTCGGCCTGGCTGCCGGCGCCGCATGCCGCCGAGGTGTTCGGCGACCCGATGGGCATCAGCGGCGGGGTGTTCGCGCCGATGGGCAAGGCGGTCAGCGACGGCGATGATTATGTCGTGAGCGGGCGCTGGGCCTGGGCATCGGGATCGGCGAACTGCCAATGGCTGACCGGCGGCGCGCTGATCTTGGACGATGGCAAGCTGCGCACCCTGCCCAACGGCGGCCCCGACCATCGCATGATGTTCTTTCGCCGCGACGAGGTCGAGCTGATCGACACCTGGGAGGCGAGCGGCCTGCGCGGTACCGGGTCGGGCGACATGGCGGTGCGCGCGGTGCGGGTGCCCAAGGCGCGGACGGTGTCGTTCATCACCGACACGCCGCAGGAAAGCGGGCCGCTTTACGCCTTTCCCCCGTTCGGGCTGCTGGCGCTCGGCATTGCGGCGGTTGCAGCCGGCAATGCGCGCGCGGCGCTCGATGATCTGCGGGCACTGGCGACAACCAAGAAGGGAGCCGGGTCATCGCGCACGCTCGCCGAGCGCGGCGTCATCCAGGCCGACTTCGCCAAGGCCGAGGCGCAGTTGCGCGCGGCGCGGGCGCTCGTCGATGTGACGATCGCCGAAGCCTGGGGGCAGGCGCAGCGCGGCGAGCGCTTCGATACGAATCTGCGCGCCCGGCTGCGGTTGGCGGCGACGCATCTGGTGCGCACCGCGGCCGATGTCGTGCGCAGCGCCTATGACATGGCGGGCGGTACGGCGGTCTATGCGACGCACCCGCTGCAACGCCGCTTCCGCGATGCCCATGTCGCGACGCAGCACATGATGGTCGGCGGATCGACCTACGAGTTGACCGGGCGGGTGCTGCTCGGCCTGCCGACCGACGACGGGGCGCTTTAGAGCGAGGCGATATACGCCCGCACCAGCGCGACGCCTTCGTCGTGCGGCACGGTGCGGCCGAACTGCGGCATCATCACGCCGGGTTCGCTCGATTGCATGCGGTGGAGCAGGATCGAGGCATCGGGTTGGCCGGGGACGATCGAAAAGCTGAGGCCCCCCGAGCCGCGCCCGGCAGCGACCGGGCGCTTGTTGATGCCCTGGTGCGCCGGCACCGGCTCATCGGCTTGCAGATACAGGCCGGAGTTGGAGGCAAAGCCCGCGCGGCTGTGGCAATGGCCGCAATTGACCTCCAGATACGCCCGGGCGCGGGCGGCGACGGGTTCGGCGCTATCGTCCCAGCGCGCGAGGCGCGGCGGCGCGGCGGGCAGGCCGGTCAGTTGCCCGGCGGCGGTCAGGCGCTGCAATTGCGCGCCATCGTTCAGATTGGCGGCGGTCGGCCCGATTGGCGTCGTGACATTCCCCTGCTGGTGGCACTGCTTGCACTGGTTGGTGTTGGGCACGGCATAATCGAGCGACCGCGGCGCGCCCTGCGCATCGATGAACTGCACCGGCAGCCGCACCCCGGCGCGTTGCAGCACGGCATCGGTGCCGGCGGCGTTCCAGACATAGGACAAGGGCACCCAGCCCGAGGCGCGGCGGACGAGCAGCCGGGTTTCAATGAGCCGCACATCCTTGTCCGGCGCGCGGAAATCGGCCGGATAGGCGAAGGTCTTGACGAGGACGGCGCCGACCGGGAATTCGAGCACGCCGGTGGCGGTATAGGCCGCGGGCTTGCCGGGCGGCAGCCAGACATAGCGGAACTTCTCGGCGTAATCGCTGAACAGCGGGGTGTTGAGCGTGTAGAGCGTGACTCCAGGCGCCGGCACCCGGCCCTGGGCATCGGCGAACAGGCCGTAATCGGACAGCCTGGGCGCCGCTTCGGGCCGGAGCAGCCGCGCGGCATCGACCGTCGGCGCCGGGGCGGCACCGAGCACCAGCAAGGCGGCAACGACCAGCCGCTTCATCGCGCCGCGCGGGCTTCCTGCGCCGCCGGCAGCACGATGCGCGGCGGCAGCGCGGGCAGGCGGGTCGCGGCCGCCAAGGGTGCCGGGCGCGCTGCGGTGGCGGGCGTCCCCTGCATGCCGAGGCCAAGGGTGAAGGCCGGGCCATCGCCGATCACCACCCCGCCATCGGCGGCGCGCTCACCGCCCGTCGGCGGGGCATAGCCAATGACGCCATCCCACATCACCGGCGGCAGCGCGCCACCCATCGCGCCGGCGATTTCGGCGCCGCCCGGGAAGGCCGGCTTGCCGCCGTTGCCGGCATAGCGGTTGCCGTGCACCGAAATGGCGCGGGCGAGCGGGTTGTAATTCTTGTCGGTGAACTTGCTCTGATAGGCGACGATCATCACGCCATTGCCGGCATTGTCCTTGATATCATTGTCGAAGACATGGACATCGCGGTTGGCCATCACCATCACCCCGGTGCCCGAAGGCACGCTGGCGACGATGTTGCCTGGTGCCGCAAAATTCGGGTGGTTGTTGGCGATGATCCTGTTCTGAAACAGCCGGATGGTGTGGCCGCCCTGTTGCGGCAGGTCGGGCAGGTCGAACACCAAAAGGCCGCCGGTATTGCCGGTCGCGACATTGTGGTGGACATCGGCATCATAGCTGTTCTCGATCTCGATGCCGGCGACATTGCCCTCGGCGGTGCTGTTGCGCACGATGATCTGCTGCGACTGGCCGACATAGATGCCGGCATCCGACGCGCCCTTCACATAGACCTTGTCAATGAGGACATGCTTCGACGACACCGGATAGACGCCATAGGCGCCGTTGGTCGCCTTGGGCCCGCCGGTCCATTCGACGCGCAGGTTGACGAAGCTGATGCCGTCGCTGCCCTTCGACTTGATGCCGTTGCCCTTGGCGTTTTCGACGGCGAGATCGCGGATGACGACATTGTTCGAGGTGATCAGCAGGCCCTCGCCCTCGCCTTTCTGCCCGGTGAAATCGAGGATGGTCTTGCCCGGCCCGGCGCCGCGGACGGTGACGCCTTCGACATCCAGTGACACGCCGTCGACGAGCGCAAAGCGCCCCGCCGCCAGCCGCACCGTATCGCCGGGCTGCGCCTCGATCAGCGCGGTCTGCAAGGCTTCCTGCGCGCCGGCGCCGGGGGCGACCATGATGGTGCGCGCCGTCAGCGGCGATGCGAGCAGTGTCGCGGTCAGCAGCAGGGCAAAGGTCTTCATTTGTCGTCCCCCAAGTCTTTCCGGCATCATCGGCCTTTGCCGCCACCCGCTCAAGCGTGATTATTGCCCGGCATCGATCGCCGCCTGCACCTGCTTGTAGAGCGCTTCGCGGGCGTCGCCCTCCGGGCCCTTGGTCGCCCGCGTCCAGTCGGCGTTCGACGCGATGACGAGCTTGCGCTTGCGATCAATGAAGATGCCCTGGCCGAAAATGCCCTGCGCCGCGACCGCACCATCGTCATAGGTCCACCATTGATAGCCATAGCCATGGCCGGGCTCGCCGATGTCCTTCTGCTTGGTCGTCGCTGCGGCGAACCAGCCTTCGGGCACGATGCGCCGGCCATCGCGCGTCACGCCATCGGCGAGCACGAACTGCCCGAAGCGCGCATAATCGCGCGTCGCCGCCTGCAGGCAGCAGCCGGCAATCTCGTGCCCCGTCGCACCCTTCAGCCAGCTTGCCTCCGCCGCCATGCCCGCCGGTTGCCAGATCTTTTCCTGCAAATAGGCCGACAGCGACTTTCCGGTTGCCGAGGAAACGAGCACCCCGATCAGGTTGGTTTCGCCGGTATTATAGTGCCAGACGGTGCCCGGCGGGTGGGCGCGCGGCAGCTTGCGCAGATAGCTGACGGTGGCATCGACCCCCGCGTCGGGCTTCACCTTGTTGAACTGCGCGACATCGGCGGCGGGATCTTCATAATCCTCGTTCCAGCGCACGCCCGAGCTCATCATCAGCAATTGCCGGACGCTGACCTCGTCATAGGCCGAGCCCGCCAGATCGGGGATATAGGAACTGACCTTGTCATCGAGGCTCTTGATCGCGCCATCCTGGACGGCGGCGGCAACCAGCGTCGAGGTGAACGACTTGGCCACCGAAAAGCTCGTCCAGCGGCCGTTGGCAGCAAAGTCGAGGCCGTAGCGTTCCAGCCGCACCTTGCCGTCCTGCAGAATGACGATCCCGGCAATGCGCTGCGCCGCCAGCGTCGCATCGATCCCCGGCAGCACCAGCGGCTTGCCCGCCGGCAGGTCGAGCGGCACTGGTGATGGCGCGATGCGGGTCGCCTTGGCCAGGATCGGCAGCCGGTCCATCGCCCGGAACGCCGCATCGCGCTGCGGCTGCGACCAGCCGAGCACATCGGCATTGGTCGGCATGTGCGCCAGAATCCCGCGCGTTTCGGCATCGAGGCTGGCATAATAGCCGCCGCCGGCAATCAACAGCGCCGCCAGCGCGCCGGCCAACATCGTGATCTTGCGCATGATTCTCCCCCTATTTGTTAACAACTTATTGCGGTTCAAGGGTTTTTTAGCAAGTTTCGATGTTCGGCCATAGGCGCGGCGCAAAGGCTTTGCTACGGCGGACGGGGACATCGGCATCGGGGCGGCATGACGGAACAGGCACTGGCGCTGCGGGGCTTGCGCAAGATCTTCGATCGCGTCGCCGTCGATGATCTCGATCTCGATGTGCGTGCCGGGGAATTCTATGCCCTGCTCGGCCCCAATGGCGCCGGCAAGACGACGACATTGCGCATGGTGGCGGGGCTCGAGCGCGCCGATTCCGGCAGCATCCATATCTTCGGCATCGATGCCCGCGCCGATCCGATCGCCGCCAAGCGGCTGGTCGCCTGGGTGCCCGACGAGCCCCTGCTCTACGACAAGCTCAGCCCGATGGAATATCTCGCCTTTGTCGCCGGGCTATGGGGGGTCGCGCCCGAACTGGAGGCGGCGCGCGCCGAAACGCTGTTGCACCAGCTCGACCTCTGGGACCATCGCCATGCCCGCTGCGATACCTTCTCGCGCGGCATGAAGCAGAAGGCGGCGCTCGCCGGGGCGTTGATCCATGATCCGCAGCTGCTCATCCTCGATGAACCGCTGACCGGGCTCGATGCCGGGGCGTCGCGGCTGGTCAAGGACCTGCTGGCGGCGCGGGTCGCCACCGGCGCCACCGTCATCCTGACCACCCATATCCTCGAAGTCGCCGAGCGCCTGGCGACGCGCATCGGCATCATCCGCGCCGGGCGGCTGGTTGCGCAGGGCACGATGGCCGAACTGCGCACGGCAAAAGGCGATGCCGGGGCGACGCTGGAGGAGATGTTCCTGCTGCTTGCAGCAACCCCAGCCGCGTGACCAGCGCGACCCTGCCCTGGCTGATCCGCCACGAGCTGCGGCTGTGGGCACGCGAGGGCGAGCGCGCCGGGCGCGTCGGGCGGATCATCGCGCTGCTCATCCTGACGCTGCTGCCGCTCGGCTTCGGCATCCGCATCGCGCTTGATCAGCGCCACGCCCCGGCCATGCCGCCGGCCGCCATCGGGCCCTTGGCGTGGGGTTTTGCCGGGCTGGTGCTGCTGATGCTGTCGGGGGCGTGCGTCTATGTGCTGCGCAGCTTTCACGACCGCGGCGATCTTGATCTGCTGCTCGCCGCCCCGGTGCCGCCGGCGCGGGTGATGGCGGCCAAGTCGCTCGCCATCCATGCCTCGGTTGCGCTGCCTTTGCTGTTCGTCACCACCCCCTTTGCCATCGCCTCGGCGCTGCTCGGCCATCCCGGCTGGCTCGGCGGGCTGGCGGTGATCATCATCGCCGCGGTCATCGCCACGTCCTTCGCCTTCGCTATCGTCGGCTGGCTGTTCCGCCTTGTCGGGGCGAAGCGCGGGCGGATGGTCGTGCAATTGGGCGGCGGCGTCTTCGCGGTCAGCGCGGCGCTGCTGGCGCAAACGCCCAATATCGCCCCCGACGTGTTCCGCCGCATCAGCCGCTGGCTGGCGCAGCCGCCGCCGGCGCCGTTCGATGCCCCGGCACGCGCGGCGCTGGGTGATCCGCTGGCGCTGCTGGCACTGGCCATGCTGGCGCTGGGCCTGGCGACGGCTGCCTCGCGGCTTGCCGCCAACCGTCTGGTATCGGCTGCCCCGGCAACGGCGGCAGCGCCGGCGGCCCGCGGCGGCAGCGGGCGCTTTCGGGCCGGGCAATTTCGCACCGGGCTGGCGCGCATCCTGCTCGTCAAGGAACTGCAACTGCTGTGGCGCGATGCCGAATTGCTGTCGTCGATCGCGCTGCAGTTCGCCTATATGATCCCGGCCTTTGCGCTGATCTTCAGCGGCGCGGGCGCGTCGCCGGCGCGGCTGGCGGCGGCATGCGTGCTGTTCTGCGGGCTGCTCGCCTCGAGCCTCGCCTGGCTGACCATCTGCGGCGAGGATGCGCCCGATCTGATCGCCTCCGCTCCGGTGCCGGCAACGCTCGTGCGGCGCATGAAGATCGTCGCGGCCTGCCTGCCGCCGCTGGCGATGGTTCTGGTGCCGCTGGCGATCACCACCGGCTATGGCCCGCGCGCCGGGCTGGCGGCGCTGCTGCTCTGCCCGGTGGCGGCGGCGACCGCGGCGCTGCAACAGGGCTGGGCCGGACGCCCGCAACCGCGCCGGACCTTCCGCTCACGGCAGAAATCGTCGCTGCTGCTCGCCGTGTCGGAATATGCCATGGCCGGGGCCTGGGCCGGCACCGCGGCGCTGCTGGCGCGCGGCTCGGGCTGGGCGGCGGCGACGGCGGCGCTGGCGCTGTTGCTGCTCGGCGGGTCGCGGGCGCTGTTTCGGGCGCCGCCGGTCTGAAAAAAGGGCCTCCGGCGGCTGGGGCCGCAGCCCCAGACCCCATTTGGTTGGCGTG
>JBILPK010000289.1:0-3431 GCA_044373875.1 Polymorphobacter sp. | reverse complement strand
AAGGAGTGTCGAAGATTATGAAAACGGATATTCGCATCGCCCGTGGCAGCAATCAGAGCTGCCCGTATTGGTTGGAACACCTCAGCCTCAGACAGCGGCGTCATCGGATCGGAACCATCGCAAAAGAGCAGCTGATCTCCCGATTTTAGAAGTGAAGTCGGGCGACTGGCGAGCCATTTTCGTATGAAAGCGGTCTCGGCTTTATCGAGAAGTGCTCCAAGTGGAAGTCGGCGCGTACTGGCTGGCGACTTCAATCCGCCGAACCGCGTCTTTCGAATGGTTAGTTCAATCGTGTCAGCGTTCATTCGCAGGCAACTGAGCGGCAAACGCAGCGCTTCCTTCCGGCGCAGGCCAGCACGATAACCAAGGATCAGAACGACGCCGGGTATTTGTGCGCGCCATGTCATACTGCTTCGAACAAGCTTTCGCTTGGCATTCAGATATTCCGGCCCAGAGACGATATTTGCATTTACTTGGCCCCGCACCGAGCCGGGGCGAATTTCGCTCATATCGATGGCGAGGGAAGGTAGCAGGCGTACGACCACGTCGTGGAAGTTCTCCAGCGCGAGGCCGGCCATCGCCTTTTCGCTGTCAGTTTCTCGGGACGAGATAACGCCCTGGTAGAGTTCGGTTACATCCTCACCTTCGTACATGCTCCAATCATCTGAGCCAGCGAACGTGATCAGCGGTTCAGCCAGCGGCGTCAAATATCGCCCGATAGATTCTGGAGCGAGCCCGCCATATTGCTTCGGCTGGGTCAGTCTGACGTGGACCCATTTCAGGATAAGCTCGATCGTTTGAGCTGCCGGGCCGTACGACTTGATTAGCTTTTCTACAGCAGATGCCGCCGCGGCGCGAGACGGCTTGTCAGTGCCGCGGGCGAAGACGCGCAAGGCCGCTCGCAGCGATCGCAGGACCGTGACGCCGTCACGGGGGGCAGCAGGCTTGGCTGGTGCCAAGGGGGACACAACAGTAAAACTGGTTGTTTCGTCCGCGCGAGCGGCTTGAACGGCCATTTGGCCGGTCACCAAGCGCCGCCAGGCCTCATCGGGTAGTGAAACCGATGGGCCCCCGCCGGACGCATAGTCCGCGAGATAACCCGGGACGATCATGCGCAGGCGTAACTCGGCCCACCCGCGGAGCTCTGCCGCCGACGCTGGTTTCACCCCGTCGAATGCTGCGTCCGCCATTGCTGCCCGGATGCAAACCCAAGCCTTGTTCGGTGCCTGTGTCGGCACGGATTCATAGATCTTGCCCCAACGCTCAAGCAGTCTCGCAGTTACTGGATCGGCGAACCAGCGTATGGGCGGTGCGTCGTCACCGGGGTCGATCGAAACCGAGCGTCCATCGAAGTTTCCGGCGGCGCGAAGCCAGCTATCCCAGTTTTTTTCCCGCAGCAGTCCGCCAAACAGGACAGCGCTTAGAAGCATTTGGCCCGCGCTGGCTTTCAGCGATGTCGGCGAAGCTGCGAGACTGGCGATGAAGGCGCTTTCAAAGGATCGCATTTGCCCGGTCCTGGAGAATGCCTTTGCAGTGAAGGGCGAAGGGGTGCGTGGCAGCACGGTCGGAATCGTTGCCAGGGGGATTTCCCAGCCGAGTTCGCGGATGCCAGTGCGCAGGACAGAATTCAGATATTTGAGCCGGAAGCTCGTTATGAGTTGAGACTTTCCATCGGTCAGGCGATCAGTGAGGTCGTCCACTTCGTCCTGACTTATCTTGATGCCACCCTTGCCGGCGTGAAGGACAGGAAAGTGCTTCTTGATGACTTGCACAACGTAACGCTGGTGGGCTTTTCGGTGACCGCGATCGGTGGGATCGGCGACAACGTTCCATAGCTCACTTGCATTCACAGCTTGAACCCCGGGAGAGCCTTCCAACCATCGTCGTCAAGCAGCTTTGTCAGGGCGGGCTCGAGGTCTTCCCGGTACAACGTAGGGTCGAATCCCGAAGCCGCTGCCCAAGGCTCGGTTCCCCGGCTCCAGTGACCGAGAAATGCCAGCATCGTTTCGTTCGAACAGTGACGACGTAGGCAGCTCTGGAGATAGTGCCGTCCAGCGTTGAGCGGCAGGTGCCAGCCCGCTTTGACGAAAGCCTCGATTAGAACCGAAACCGTCGCGTCACGCGATACGCCGCTTTCATCAAGCAGAAAGAGCCCGGGCGTAAATGACGGTTGGCCGTTCAATGACGGCTCCATCTGTTGATAGCGCGCTGGATCCGTCGTCTCGATCGCGGCTCGAATTTGCTCGAGGTGCGCCGCATAAAATTTGAGCTGGTCCCGCATCACGAGTGGCACCCAGAGAAGGCGTGCGTTGTACCCGTCTTGGCTGTCTTTATCCTGCAACACTGCGAAACCGGTGGTTTCGTCGATCTCCCATGGCCGTAAAATAGGTTCGCGTACGGTTCGAAAGCCGGCGGCAAAACATGACATCATCACGGTGTAGAGCGTCATGATGTTATGAATGGCAACGAAGCTGCCATCAGTTCGCTTGAGAGCCGCAAGCTCGTTTTGCATTTTGGCAATGAAGGCAGACAGTGCTTTCTGCCGGGGCATATACCTGGACCCGACAGCGGAAATAGGAAGCAACGGCACCGGGACATTTTTAGTGGTGACGACGGGCTTAAGGCGGTTCAGCGGCATTGTGGACTGCAGATACAGGTCGATCACTCCTTTTGACGACATGGTGAGATACTGCGCCGGATTGGTTGCCGACGGATCACTCGTGCCTGTGATCAGCGCAGCTGCTGCGATCCCGCCATGGTTCAGGTTCAGGATTTGCCCGAATAGCCAGCTTTGAACCCGGCGCTCGGTGAATTGCGCAGACTGGGCCTTCGAGGCCTTTGCCAGGAACTGCTTGGCGCCGGCTATCAGCGTGGCGGCACCGACGTGCATATTTTTTCTGGTGCCGGGAAGGATCTGAACAAGCAGCTTTTGAACCAGTGACGGGCACGGAAGCCATGCCTGCCAGCCAACTTCGACAGCCTGCTCCTCTCCCGGCGGCGTCAAGTCCTGTTCGCCCTGCAAGACGAGCCGCCGCACGCCGAAAAAATACTGGCTGCCCTGCCTTTCCAGCCAAACCGGGTTGTCGACGTCAGTGACGCCGTCAACGATGCCAGCGAGGTCCTCAAAGGATCGGCCAGTCGCCAACGAGCAACAAACAAGCACCGCTGATTTGACTGACGCCAGCGTTGCGGTCCTGTCTGCGCATGCGCGCGTGATCTCTTCGATCAGCGCATCGATTTCGAGGGCCGATAAGGTGGTCACCTGTGCCACAAGCTTCTGGTTTGATCGCGCGATGGCTTTGCCAACGGCCTGCACTCGGCGCCGATGCTGCATCGCTGAACGTTCGGCGCCGGGCTCATCTTCGAACCTGACGTTCAGTGTTTCACTGGGTAGTTCGAACTCGCGCCAGAATGATCCCGAATTCTCGAGG
>JBILPK010000288.1:0-3434 GCA_044373875.1 Polymorphobacter sp. | reverse complement strand
ACTGTGAGCAGTAATTCGTCCCTGATCACGCGAATGACGATAATCGGGTCGGAAGCGGCCATTCTCGACCGGCGCCGGAAACCGCCAGCGATCACTTTAGTGTGTCCGGAAGCGGTCATCCCGGGTTCGGCGAAAATCCCGCCGTTCGTAGCCTGACACTATGAGTTTCGCCGTGCTTGCGTATCAGAGCATCGTCAAGATCGTCGCGCAGGTTCGATCCGTTCGGCTTCTGAACGTCCGGGGAGCGTCATGCCGATTCCAGGATCTCTGCGGACAGCCCTTGTGCCTGTGCCAGCTTCACTGCTTTTTTATCAAACGACAGGAACGTGTTTGCTCCCAGCCATTGTCCTTCGAATGCGATCACGCCATCGGCGAAATCGCCGCCAGCCGTCAGGATCGCAAGGCCCGCATCGGCGGCAGGTCGATTGACGACGACATTTGCGGCGTTGATCAAGACTTTGATGGTTGCAGAGATATCCTGACGGCTGACGCTGTAGCCTTGAGACAGCACCCAGACAAATTCGCATAGTGCGGGGATGGGGAGCGCAACGAGTTCCGCCTCACGCAATACAGACTTCGCAAGTTCTGATTGCTCTGCATCGTCACCAACGACGGCGCGGACAAGAACGTTTGTATCGGCGGTAATCTTCAAGGTTTGCCGGCCCAACCTTGGGCTGCAATGGCGTTCATTTCCTCGATCGACAGCCTGGTGGTAGTTTTCGATTTCAGCATGTCGAAGGCGTCAGATATCTGGCCGGCTGGCTTGGTTGCCATCACCTGGATGCGGCCATCAGGCAGCTTTTGCACGGTCAACTGCTCGCCCGGATGCACGCCAAGATGTTGGAGCAGATCCTTGCGGAAGGTTACCTGTCCCTTCGCGGTGACAGTAAGCGTGCTCATGGCTGATCCTCCTGCCATCTATGTAAGGCAAAACTCCCTTACATTCAATACTGGACGTCTTCGGCCTCTGTCGCGTCATGCGGGCATCGGCAGCAGCATGTCGGCCCACGCCTGCGCGATCTCGCGGCGACGGTCGATGTAGGCATATCGGTTGTACAAATGCTCGACGCCGCTTTTTGGCGTATGGGCGAGCATGAGATCAATGATGGCGCGATCCTCGATGCGGCCCTGTCGTTCAACAACATGGTTCATGTGTGTCGAGAAGGTGGAGCGCCAGCCGTGCGGAACGTGGCGGCCGCGATAGCCTGCTCGCGCCAGGAGCGCGCTCAAAGCGTCGCCGGTCATCGGTGCCAGAGGCGACCTACGGTTTGGAAACAGCAGTGCGCCCTTGCGCGGCACCGCCTTGATTGTGGCAACGGCCTGCTCTGACAAAGGCACCCAATGTTCGAATTGCGCGCCGAGTTCGCCCTTCATACGTTCCTTGGGAATTCGCCAAAGCGGCGCGTCACCTTCCAGCCCCTCGAATTCATCCCACGCTGTGCCAACCAGTTCGCCCGGTCGCACACTGGTCAGGGCCAGCAAGCGCATGGCCAGCTTTATATTAGGCGTGCCGTCTGCAGCATCACAATCGGCGATGATCTGGCGTGCTTCCTCGATCGTGGTCAGCGCTGGTCTCAGCCCGGCGACCTTCATTGGCGCCATGGCGCGCATAATGATGGCGGCAGGATCGTCGGCGCAGATGCCACTGGCGATGCCATAAACGAATACGGCCGAAATTCGCTGACGCAGGCGGCGGGCGGTATCGATGGCGCCGCGTGCCTCGATCCGGCGCAACGCCGCGAGAACCATCGGGGCGTTGATAGTGTCGATAGCTTTGGCGCCGAGGACCGGGAAAACATCCTGCTCCATTTGCGACATGACCGACGCCGCATGGCTTGGTTTCCAGCGCGACATGTTGAGGGCATGCCATTCCCGAGCGACAGCTTCAAAGGTTGCCGGAGGCGCCGGCGGATCAACTTCTGCGCCAGGATCGATCCCATCGTTAATCTGCTTGCGCGCGGCGTCTCGCTTTGCGCGCGCGTCCACCAGGCCGACCTCAGGGTAGCGACCAAAAGTCATCGTTCGGCGCTTCTCGTCGAAGCGGTAGTCCATGCGCCAGCTCTTGCCACCGGCTGGCATCACGAGGAGGTAAAGTCCCCTCCCGTCGCCCATCTTGTACGGCTTAGCGGCCGCCTTGGCCTTGCGCACCGCTATGTCAGTAAGCATCGGAACCCCACCCGCGACGAAAAATATACCGTCAAATATACCGTCAAATTTCTGGGCTTGGAAGGGTTGCGGTGAAACGGTCCGCAACGGGCTGAAACAGCATTCACAAATAAAGTTATTTTATATCAGTATTTTGATGCGATTTCTGGAACAAATTGAAACATAAAAAAATGGCCCGGAAGTTGCCTTCCGGGCCAGTTGGTTTCCTTGGGGAGGAACCTGTTGAGATGTGGGCCTTATCGGCGGCCGATCATCAATTGTTGTAAGCGCGCTCGCCCAGTTCGGCGATGTCGAGGCCTTCGCGTTCGACTTCGACGGTGGGGCGCAGGCCAATGGTGTACTTGAGCGCCAGGAAGAGCACCGCCGAGACGCCGCCCGACCAGAGCAGGGTCACGCCGACAGCGATCGCCTGGGTCTTGAGCTGGCCGGCCATGTC
Source organism: Polymorphobacter sp. (assembly GCA_044373875.1). Taxonomy (GTDB): domain Bacteria; phylum Pseudomonadota; class Alphaproteobacteria; order Sphingomonadales; family Sphingomonadaceae; genus Sandarakinorhabdus. The sequence continues at coordinate 832 of JBILPK010000288.1, read as the reverse complement.
ATAGGCGCCGGCAACCGCCGGGATGACGGTGTAGTCGAGGAAGCCCTGGCCACCCAGCGCCGGATCAGCGACAATCGCGGTGCCGATGGCGCCGAGGATACCGCCGACGCAGTGGACGCCGAAGACATCGAGCGAGTCGTCATACTTCAGCTTGTTCTTGATGGTGGTGCAGAACACGAAGCAGACAACCGAGGCGGCGATGCCGAGGACGATCGAGGTCATCGGCGTGGCATAGCCCGAGGCCGGGGTGACGGCGACGAGGCCGGCAACCGCTCCCGTCACGCCGCCAAGCATGCTCGGCTTGCCGTGGCTGATCTGCTCGATGAGCATCCAGGCGACGGCGGCGCCCGCGGTGGCGGTGAAGGTGTTCATCATCGCCAGCGCAGTCAGGCCGTTCGATTCGAGGTTGGAGCCGGCGTTGAAGCCGAACCAGCCGACCCAGAGCAGCGAGGCACCGATCATGGTCATCACCAGGCTGTGCGGCGGCATGGCTTCCTTGCCGAAGCCGGTGCGCTTGCCGATGATGAGGCAGCCGACGAGACCCGCGATCCCGGCATTGATGTGCACCACGGTGCCGCCAGCGAAATCGAGCGCGCCCTTGCCCCACAGGAAGCCATAGTCGGTCGGCGCATCCTTGAGAAAGTCCGGGCCGGCCCAGTACCAGACCATGTGGGCGATCGGGAAGTAGACGATGGTGACCCAGAGCACGACGAAGATCATCAGCGACGAGAACTTCACGCGCTCGGCAAAGGCGCCGACGATCAGCCCGGGGGTGATCATGGCGAAGGTCATCTGGAAGGCGATGAAGACATATTCGGGGATATAGACCCCG
>JBILPK010000287.1:0-3442 GCA_044373875.1 Polymorphobacter sp. | reverse complement strand
CCGCCTCCAACATTGCCTTGAAGGACAGGCAGACCCCGTTCAACCGATGTGGAAGGGCGAGGCCGAAGGGCAGGTATCGGATCTGGTTGCCGCCATCGACATAAAGCTGGGCAGATGCTGTGTCGAACACCGCAACCTGGCCGAGCTGAGGCGCCGCTGTCATTCCCGGCGACCAGGCGATTGAAACATCGCCGGCGCCGGAGTCGATCACGATGTCAGCGGATAGCGCGCCTTTGCCGTCGCCATACACATCCGCGAGCACTTTCAGGGTCGCTGCGCTCTCGACGCGTGTTCGGCAGGCAGTTCGCAGAATCCGGACGAAGCCGCTCTTGCCGCTGCCATTGCGACCATAAACCACGGTCAGCGCCTTGGGGCAGAAATCGAGTGATGCGTTCGCGACCAAGCGATTGACGCCGGTAATGTTGGCGATGCCCTTCAGCACTATAGGGGTATGACTGCCGCCGCTGAAATGTGCTTTGGTAAACGGATCCGCGGCGGGAGGGGCATCGGCCAGTGTGAATCCAGCGGCATGCTTGATCGTGCCGAGTAGTTCGGCCTCATCGCTCTCGCTCAGATCATTTGCGATCGCGAGACGGCGAAGACAATCCTGCCGCCATGGCACTTGTGTGTTCGACCATGCAACAACATCGTCGATCGGTTCACTGGCCATCATTCCCCCCGGGCATCTTTCATGAAGGCAGACTCGGCTGATCCGTGTCTGTCGTCACCCTCATTTCCGCCGGGACGGAACCCAATCTTTGCGGCTCCCCACTATAACTAAGGCCGCGTCAGGCGCGAGACCAAAGTAGCTTTGCCAAGAACTATCAAACGGCATGCAAACGGGGCTCTGACCATTCTTGATGAAATTTGCTGGTTGAATGGCAGTCTTCCAAGCTGGGGAGTATTGCCGTCCTTCTCGGCTACGGTGAACCACCGTCAGGCAATCCGCTCTTCTATCCTGCTGCCGCTCGGCGTCTTGATCACAGTAAAGCCGTTTGGCACGGCTTGCTGGACCAACGGAACATGCGAGATGAGGCCGACAGCCCTATTGGCGCCGACGATGTCCAACAGAACCTGCAGCACCTGATCGAGCGTGCCGCCGTCTCCATCGCTGTCCAGACTGCCGAAGCCCTCGTCGATGAAAATCGTATCGAGGCGGATCGCGCCATGGCTCATCTCAACGATATCCGCGAGCCCAAGGGCGAGCGATAGTGCCGCAATGAAAGTCTCCCCGCCTGAGAGCGTGCTCACCTCACGTGCGCGGCCGGTCTGGATGTCGTGCACCCTAATATCCAGACCACGTTTGCGCTTGCCTCCAATTGTCTGAACATCCCGCTCCAGTCGATAACGCCCTTGGCTCATAGGCCCAAAACGGAGGTTAGCGGATTCGAGCACCTGATCGAACATTGCGCCGACGGCGTATGTTTCGAGGGTGATATTCATGGTGTTGCGGCCTTCGATGGCGTCGGCAAGCGCCCGCAAGGGACCGGATTTCTCATTCAATAGTGCCAGGCGTTCCATCTGCTCGCGCAAGCTTTCGAGCAGCTGGCGCAGCTGGTTACGCTTCGCGCCGGCGTCGGCAGCAGCGCGGCCTGCCGCTTGCGCCGCCGTTTGCGCCGCATCACGTGCACTTCGGAGAGCGTCAATATCCGGCTTCTCGTGGCCTTCAACAGCCGCATTCGAACTTTCCACCCGAGTCTGCGCCCGCGTGAGGTTCTCCCGATACGCATCGAGTTCCTGAACCAAGGCTGCCATGATGCCGATGTCAGCTTTGGCTGTCCGATACTGCTCGTCACTCAGGCCGAGTTCGTCTCGCTTTGTTGAGTAAGCCTCGCGCGCATTGGCCAGCGCCTTATCGCACTCCGCGATGCGAGCAACAGCTGCCGCCTGGGCACTTGCTGCGCCGGCCCGTTCAGCGGCTTTCTTGACACAAGCATCCTGGGCCGCGTCGATTTCTTGCGAACGCAGGTCCACCTGTTGGGTTACAGTTTTTCGCAGCAGTTCAAGCGCTGAGAGGTCGCGAAGCTGGTCAGGAACACCGGCAATATGATCGTTATAGGCCTGCCGCGCCAAGGCGGCGGCAGAACTGGCCGACTGGGCTGCGGTTGCTGTCGCGACACGATCGAGATCCGTCGCAGCCACGGTGGCGTCAAGCTGGACTGTCTGTGCGCCAAGCGCTGTGATGTCAGCCGCGTCACCCAAATTCTCGATCGCTGTGTTGAGGCGGACAACCCCGCGTTGAAGGTCGGCCGATGCTCCTTTCGGCTCCTCCAATTCCGCCAGTGCTTTCTTTCGTTCATCCCGAACGCTCTTTGCGGTGCCAACAGCCAACTCCGCAGCGGCCGATTCCTGCGCGGCGAGCTCAAACTCGGATTGGGCTGCTCGCCATGCGTCTTCAAGCCCGGCAACCGGCTCGCCGCCATGTGCTGGCTGGGGGTGATCGGCACTACCGCAGACGGGGCAGGGGCTGCCGCTCTCGAGACTTTCGGCAAGCAGCCTGGCTTGGCCAGCGATGAATTCGCTCTGGCGCGTGCGGACCATGGTCTCGAGTCCGTCAACGCGGGAACGTGCGTTCGCGGCTCGGGGCAGGGCCCCGGCAAGCGCCTCTTCGGCGCTTTTCAGCGCAGATCGAGCTCGCTCAACAACGCTCGCATGCCGAGCTTGCTGTTGAACCTGGTCCCGTTGCGCTGTCAGCTGAAACCGCTGACTGTTGTTGGCCTGCGCAAGATCAACGTGAGCGCGGTGGCTCGCAAGGGCCTTCACCGCACTGTCAGCAATCTGATGTGCTGTCTGGGCAGCGACTTGTGCCTTCGTGAAGGTGCCTTCTGCCAGCTCTGCTCGAATTTTAAGGTCGGTTGCGTTCGACAGGATTGCGGAGAACCGATCGAGGTCGGAAAGCTGCCCCTTCAAGCCGTCGATCTCGCCGGCCTTTGCCTTCAGATCTCCCAGCGTCTTGATCGAAGCCGCTTCGGCTGCTTGAGCTTCGGCCAGGCTTCTCCCTGCGGCGGCCTCCGCCTCTCTGGCCGAAGCCAAGGTGTCAGCCACCCGAGTTACGGCGTCGTCCCTGTCAACGAGTTGGAGGGCGCGATCGGCAGCCCTGTGGCGTGCGCGAACGGAATCCATGGCAACCTGGCGCTTCTGCAATTCGGTGAGCGCAGTTACCGCGGCGCTGGCTTCGTCGAAGCACTTTTGCAAAGCTTCGCCATCGCCGAGCGCCTTCAACGCGCCAGCATGCACGGCGTTTGTCTTCATCGCGGACTGATCAAGCTCGGTGCACAGGCTGTCCGCAGAATCTATCGCGCTCGTCAGATCGTCGGTGCTCGTGAAGCCGGCGGTGGCGAGCTGCTGAACGTGCAGAGCCATACCCTGTTGATAGGCTGTTCGGGCTTCCGCTGCTTGCAGCTTCAGCCGTTCGGTCATGCGCTCATAGAGCGAGACATCG
>JBILPK010000286.1:0-3463 GCA_044373875.1 Polymorphobacter sp. | reverse complement strand
CCGGCCGATGTGGTGAGTGCGGCGAAGAAGGTCTGCTACAAATGATCGACATCACCATGCCCGCCCTGTCGCCGACGATGGAAACGGGGACCGTGTCGAAATGGTTGGTCAAGGTTGGTGACACGGTCAAATCGGGCGATGTGCTCGCCGAGATCGAGACCGACAAGGCGACGATGGAGGTCGAGAGCATCGACGAGGGCGTGGTTGCCGAACTGGTCGTCGCGGCGGGGACCGAGGGCGTGCCGGTCGGGCAGGTGATCATGCGGTTGCAGGGGGAAGGGGAGGCTGCCGCCGCTCCCAAGGCGACGCCCGCACCGGCGCCAGCCAAGGCAGAAGTACCTGTTCCGGTGGCTGTACCGACGCCCGCGCCTGCTGCCCCCGTCACGACAACGACTCCGGCGACCGGGAATCGCGTCAACGCCAGCCCGCTCGCCCGGCGGCTTGCCGAAGCTCAGGGCATCGCACTCGCCGGTGTCACCGGTTCCGGGCCGAATGGCCGGATCGTGCGGGCAGATGTCGATGCAGCGGTGGCCAAGCCGGCAGCGGCCGCACCAGCACCGGTCGCAGCGCCGGTCGCAGCAGCCGCACCGGTGGCAGCGCCTGCCCCAGCTCCAAAACCTGCCGCCCCCGCGCCGACCAGCGATATCCCGCACGAGGTCGCCAAGCTCGGTGCCGTCCGCAAGATCATCGCCAAGCGGTTGACCGAGGCCAAGCAGACGATTCCGCATATCTACCTGACCGTCGATGTACGGCTCGATGCGCTGCTCAAGCTGCGCGGGCAATTGAATGCGGCGCTCGAACCGCGCGGCATCAAGCTGAGCGTCAACGACCTGATCATCAAGGCGCTCGCGCTGGCGCTGCGCCAGGTGCCCAAGTGCAATGTCTCGTTCGCCGGTGACAATCTCATCAGCTACAGCCGCGCCGATATCTCGGTCGCCGTCGCAGCGCCGTCGGGGCTGATCACCCCGATCATCGCCGGTGCGGACGGCAAGGCGGTGTCGCAGATCGCCACCGAGATGAAGGCGCTCGCCGAAAAGGCGCGCGCCGGCAAGTTGCAGCCGCACGAATACCAGGGCGGGACGGCGAGCCTTTCCAACCTCGGCATGTTCGGCATCAAGAGCTTCGACGCGGTCATCAACCCGCCGCAGGCGATGATCCTGGCAGTCGGGGCTGGGGAGCAGCGGCCCCATGTCGTCGACGGCGCGCTGGCGATCGCGACGGTGATGAGCGTGACGGGCAGCTTTGATCATCGTGCCATCGATGGCGCGGATGGGGCAGAATTGATGAGCGCATTCAAGGCGCTGATCGAAAACCCCCTCGGGCTGGTGGCGTGACCCTTCCCTCTCCCCTTGCGGGAGAGGGCGACTCGGCGCCAGCCGAGCGGGGTGAGGGGTATCTGCCGCTCAAGAAGCACGCCCGCACCATGCGCAACCGGCCGACGGATGCCGAGCGTCGCCTTTGGGCCATGCTGCGCGATCTGCGCTTCAGGCCGTTCAAATTCCGGCGGCAAGTTCCGATCGGCGCCTTCATTGCTGATTTTGTCTGTTACGAAACGCGGCTGATCGTCGAGGCAGACGGCGGCCAGCATTGCGAAAGCGCGGCCGACGCGCGGCGGACGGCATGGCTCGAAAGTCAGGGCTATCGCGTCCTGCGCTTCTGGAACCACGAAATCCTGGCGCAGCCGCGCGACGTCATGGACCGGCTTTATACGGCGCTGAACTCCCCCTCACCCCGCTCGCCTTCGGCGAGTCGCCCTCTCCCGCGAGGGGAGAGGGAAGAAAGTGGCGACCATGTCTGAACCTTTCGATCTCATCATCCTTGGCTCCGGCCCCGGCGGTTACGTCGCCGCCATCCGCGCTGCCCAACTCGGCATGAAGGTCGCGATCGTCGAGCGCGAGCGGCTTGGCGGCATCTGTCTCAACTGGGGGTGCATCCCGACCAAGGCGCTGCTGCGCACCTCGGAAATCTATCACTACATGCAGAATGCTTCCGCTTACGGCCTGTCCGCCACCGGCGTCGGCTTTGATCTCGCGAAAATCACCGAGCGCAGCCGCAAGGTTGCCGCCCAGCTCAACGGCGGCGTCAAGGGGCTGATGAAGAAGAACAAGGTCACCGTTGTCGAAGGCATTGGCGCGCTTACCAGCGCCACCGAACTGGCCGTCACCACCGGCGACCAGGTCCGCACGCTCACCGCCCCCAACATCATCATTGCCACCGGCGCGCGCGCGCGTGATCTGCCGGGCTTGCAGGCAGATGGCAAGCGCATCTGGACGTATCGCCACGCCATGGTGCCGCCCGAAATGCCGACCAACCTGCTGGTCATCGGATCGGGCGCGATCGGGGTGGAATTCGCCAGTTTCTACAGCGACATGGGTGCCAAGGTCACCATCGTCGAAATGCTCGATCGCATGCTGCCGGTGGAGGACGAGGAAGTCTCCGCCTTCATGCACAAGGCGCTGACCAAACAGGGCATGCGCATCCTGACCGCCACCAAAGTCAGCGACGTCACGCCAGGCGCGACCGAAGTCACCGCCACCATCACCGGCGCCGATGGCAAGGCGGTGACCGAAAGCTTTTCCCACGTCATCGTTGCCATCGGCATCGTGCCCAATACCGAAAACATCGGGCTGGAGGCGCTCGGCGTCGCCACCGATCGCGGCCATATCGTCAACGATGGCTTCGGCCGCACCAATATCCCCGGCCTCTGGGCGATCGGCGATGTGGCGGGCGCCCCCTGGCTGGCGCACAAGGCCAGCCATGAAGGCATCATCGCAGTGGAAACCATCGCCGGGCTGCACGTCCACCCGATGGACAAGGCCGGCATTCCGGGCTGCACCTATTCGCGCCCCCAGGTCGCCAGCGCCGGCATGACCGAAGCCAGGGCCAAAGCCGCCGGACACACGGTCAAGGTCGGCAAATTCCCGTTCATCGGCAATGGCAAGGCGATCGCGCTCGGCGAGGCGGAAGGCTTTGTGAAGACGGTGTTCGATGCCGCCACCGGCGAATTGCTCGGCGCGCACATGGTCGGCGCCGAAGTCACCGAGTTGATCCAGGGCTATGTCATCGCCCGCGGGCTGGAGACGACCGAACAGGAGCTGATGCACACCGTCTTCGCGCATCCCACGCTCAGCGAAATGATGCATGAAAGCGTGCTCGATGCCTATGGCCGGGCGCTGCACTATTGATCGTCGCGCTGGCTTTGCTCGCGGCACCGCTGGCGATCTCGCCGTCGCTCAGCGCGCTGTGTCCCAAGCCGGTGCCCGGTGAAATCACCGTCTGTGCCGATTCCGAACCGCGCAAATCGCCCTATCGCACGCCACTGACCCTGCCGCCCGAGCGCGGCAGCAAGAACAGCATCAGCGTGTCGCGCGAACGCAATGCGCTGTTCGATCATGATGCGGGCGGGGCGGGCAGCTGCTCCGCATCGGGGCTGGCCGGGGCCTATGGCTGCGGTGCCAGGGCA
>JBILPK010000285.1:0-3464 GCA_044373875.1 Polymorphobacter sp. | reverse complement strand
CGCGCTGCTCGCCCTGCCGGTGCAGCGCGCCGATGACCTGTTCGACCGGCTGCCGCGCGGGCTGCGCGCCAGCGCCGCCTTCTGGCAAAGCCGCGCCATGGGGGCCGGCGCGGCGCTGCGCCCGGCGCTCATCCATGCCCGCCGCGATGCTGCCGGCCGCAGCCTCGTGCAGGCCGGCGCCGGGCTCGATCGTGCCGCCCGCAGCGCCATCGCCGGCGATCGTGCCCGTCTGGTCGCGGGCGGCGCGCGGTTGCGGCCGTTCCTTGTCGTCACGCTCGCCGCGCGCGCCACGGCGCGGTTGGGCGAGGCCGGGCGCCTGCTCGGCTCGCTCGGCCCCGAACAGGTGCTGGCCCGCGGCTATGCGATCGTGCTCGCCGATGGTGGCCGGCCAATTACCACCGCTGCCGCCGCCCGCGCCGAATCGCTGTTGACGATCCGCTTTGCCGACGGCGATACGCAGGTGACAACCGGCTTGCCGGTACAAGGAAGGCTTTTGTAGATGCTCACCTCATTGGGTCGCCCGGCGCGGCTGCGTTATCTGTCCGGATCCTACGAGGTCATGTCGCCCGGCGATCATGTGCTGTGCGCCGTCACCGGCAAGCGGATCGCCCTGCCGGCGCTGCGCTATTGGAGCCATGAATTCCAGGAAGCCTATGCCGATGCCGCCGCCGCCACGGCGCGCTATGCCGAAAAGCGGGCAAAGGGCGAGATTTGAAGGCATTCGGCCTGGCGCTGGTGATTGCGGCGGCCGCCCCCACGGTGGCGGCGGCACCGTTGCCGTTCACGGCTGTCGAACCGATCGCCACCCGCCAGGGTGCCGTGGTGCGCACCCGCCTGCCCCGCCCCGGCCATGACCTGACCCTCGATGGCAAGCCGGTGCCGGTTACCGGTGATGGTTCCTTCATGATCGGGATCGACCGCGATGCCGCCGCCACCGCGCTGCTTGCCTGGACCACCGATGATGGCCGCCCGGCGCGCTGGCCCGTCACCATCACCGCGCAGGCCTGGGATACCGATGTCCTGCCGGCGCGGCTGTCGATGCCCGGCCCGCCCAACCCAGAATATGACGCGCGGCGCGAACGCGAGCTTGGCGCGGTGAAGGCGGCGCGGGCCGACCTGTCGCCGCTGCCGTTCTGGCAAAACCGCTTCATCCGCCCGGTAGCGGGACGCATTTCGACCAATTTCGGCGCCCAGCGCATCTATGGTGACCGCCCGGCCGCACCGCATGGCGGCATGGATATCGCCGCCCCCACCGGCACGCCGATCCTGTCGCCCACCCCGGCCATCGTCAGGCTCGCCGCCGGGCCGTTCGCGCTCGAAGGCAATCTGGTCATCCTCGATCACGGCCTCGGGCTTTATTCGGTGATGATGCACCTCTCGCGGGTCGACGTGAAGGCCGGCCAGATCGTGGCGCAGGGCGAACCCATCGGCCTTGTCGGCGCCACCGGCCGCGCCACCGGGGCACATCTCCACTGGGGGATGACCTGGCTGGGTGTCCGTGTCGACCCGGCCACGCTGATGACGGAAGAAACAAGATGAGCGACAATCCCGCCGAACTGAACGCTGCCGGCCTGCAGGCGCTGGGCCGCGGCGATGCGCGCACGGCGGCGGCGCTGCTCGCCCGCGCCGCCGCGGCCGATCCGGCCTCGCCCCTGCTCTGGTACAATCTGTCGACCGCGCACAGCGTCACCGGGGACCAGGCCGCCGAAGCCGAAGCGCTCGACAAGGCGCTCGATCGCGACCCCTATTTCGATCACGCGCTGCTCTGCAAGGGCCGCCTGCTCGAAGCACAGGGCCGGATGGACGACGCGCTCGATCATTACCGCCGGCTGCTGGCGGCGACCGACCCCAATGTCCGCCAGGGCCCGGGGTTCATGGCCGGGCTGGCGCATGCCCGGGCGACCGTGGCGGCGGCCAATGATGCCGTGGCGGCCCGGCTCGATACGGCGCTGCTGCCGACGCTCGATGCGCTGGCCGATGATGATTCGCGGCGGTTCCGCCATTTCATCGACGCCTCGCTCGGCCGGCGTCGCCTCTATCATCACCAGCCGCTGGTGCTGCATTATCCCTATCTGCCCGCCGAACAATATTTCGCCCGCAGCCATTTCCCCTGGCTGACCCGGCTCGAAGCCGCCACGCCCGTCATCCGTGCCGAACTGCAGGCGCTGCTGGCGGCGGGCGATGCCGGCTTTGTGCCCTATGTCGCCTATCCACCGGGATCGCCGGTCAACCAATGGGCGCCGCTCAACCACAGCGACGCCTGGGCGGCGCAATTTCTGATCAAGCATGGTGTAAACAACGATGCCATCCGCGCGCGCTGCCCGCAGACCGCGGCGCTGCTCGACACGCTGCCGCTGTTCGATCTCGCAGGCCGCGGCCCGGTGGCGTTCTTTTCGCTGCTCAAGCCGCGCACGCAGATCCCGCCGCACACCGGCGCCACCAACATCCGCACCATCGTCCATCTGCCGCTGATCGTGCCGCCGGGGTGCGAGTTCCGCGTCGGCAACGAAACCCGGCCGTGGGTGGAGGGCGAAGCCTTTGCCTTCGACGATACCATCGAGCACGAAGCGTGGAATCATTCCGACAGTTTGCGCGCCGTGCTCATCATCGACACCTGGAACCCGCATATCCAGCCCGCCGAACGCGACCTGCTGCGCGCCTATGTGCAGGCGCTCGATGCCGGTGGCCAGGCGCCGCAAGGTTTCGAACAGGGCTGAAATCCCGCCGAAACAGCGTCATCATACCGTCATGCGCCTGTTGCCAAGCTGCAACACCGCGCCCCCGAATGCACGGTTGCGACGGCTGAACCTTTACAGACTCACCCTGTTTCAACAACAGACAGAGCAAGGCCGTAATGGCTGGAGCGATGCGCTGCTGAGGGGCAGGGACATACGTCATGGTTGAAAGTCATCCCACCGGGTGACAATCCGCCATGTCGTTCATCGCGCAACCGTTTTTAGTGAAGGAACCATATCTGTGATCAACGCGAAGACCTCGCTCAACCGCGCAGCCCTGAAGGGTGGCGCTGCGACTCTCGTCCTGGCCCTGTTGGCTTCGCCGGTTGCCGGCCTTGCCCAGACCGCTGCTGGCGCGACCGCTGCCGCCGACGCCGCTGCCGAAGATGAAGGCACGATCGTCGTCACCGGCTCGCTGATCAAGAACCCGAACCTGATCTCGGCCGCTCCGGTCAACGTCACCACCGCTGAAACCATTCAGCTGCGTGCGTCGAACGTCGCCGAAGAAGTGCTGCGCGACATCCCGGGCGTGGTTCCGAACGTCGGTTCGGCCGTCAACAACGGCAACGGCGGCGCCTCGTTCGTCGATCTTCGCGGCATCGGCTCGACGCGTAACGTCGTCCTGCTCGATGGTCGTCGTATCGCTCCGTCGGGCCTCGCCGGCCGCGTCGATCTCAACAACATCCCGCTGGCCCTTGTCGAGCGCGTCGACGCGCTGACCGGCGCCGC
>JBILPK010000284.1:0-3483 GCA_044373875.1 Polymorphobacter sp. | reverse complement strand
GCTGAAATTCAAATCCTGCGTCACGATGTCGAGCCGAGATCCTGGGTTATCAAGCAGCTCAATAACTTCCTTTCCTGACCATTCGGCTTTGGTATGCGAGTTGCCTTGCCGGCGAAGTCGGTTGGCAAGGGCTTCGACCGCTGCGCCAAAATGCGCGACGTCTCTCGTGTCAACGCCATTGGTCAAGGATTTCTTCTTTTCTAAGAGAAACTCACCGATCTGCTGATCGATCGCCGCCCCGACCCTCATCTCGATTTCCGGAAGGGCTTTCTCGACATAGGCGCGCTTCATCTGCGCGATGAGGTCATTGATTTCCAATTTCAGTTCTGTTCTGGACGGGCTAATGTCGCGTCGCTTTTTCCACATCGCCAGTGCACCGACCGGAATTGCCATCAAGATGACTGGCCAAGTCACGATTGTCGAGATGGCGGCAATCGTTCCTGCGCCGATAGCCGTCATGCCCCCCACATAGACGCCATGGTCGACAACCTTTGTCTCTCTGTCCTCGCTTGGGCGATCGACGCTGTAATACTCGACCAAATTGCCCATCGGCACCGCCGCCTCCGACAGCGCTAAGGCCTGCTCGCTGACGCGTAACCAAGTCTGATCGGCAAGCGCCAAGGCTTCATCTGCTACCCTTCGCGAAATTTCGGACAGCACCTCACTGTCGCTCAGCAGCGATATAACCTTGTCTATCGTCGTGGGCGCCCAATTCGACTTAGCGAGCTCGCCCTCAACACGGGCCTCAAGTTCTGCAAAGACGGTTTCGGCTCGGCGCTCGATGTGATTTTTCACATCTTGCAAAGTCAGTTGCTTGGCGTCCTGTAAGCCGCTTCGGAAGTGCTCGAGTGCGCCCAGGCGATCCTCGATGTCCCGTCTGAGTTCATGCAGTTTGGTGGCCACTAAGGCGTTGGCGTTGGCCGTGGTCAGCGATGACCGTGTGTCGTCGCCCGCTTCCGCACTTGTTCCAATCGCGCGGTTGATCACCCCCCATAGGCTCAGGCTGTCGCTGGACACTTGTCCATCAACGACTGCATCGAGGGCCGACTGGGCAGAAAATGTGACGATATCGGAAAATACTCCCGGATAGGCCGCAGCAACCCAGCCCTTCAGAATTTCCGGGTCTTCGCCGGTCTCGTCTATCCGATTGAGTACGCAGATGATCGGTTTGCCATCAGCATGCATTCGAGCGACTGGGTTGGCGATAGCAGCCTTACCGACCAACGTCGCGTCCATCACCCATACGGCCCCGCCCAGCATGGACAGGTATTGTTGTGCGAGCAGATCATTCTCTTCGCTGCCGCCCAGGCCGGGGGCGTCCCAAAGATCAAGCGCATGCAGTGCCTCGCTTGGAACGCGATAGTCGACTCTTACTACGCCTTTGGCCCAGTGCCGGTCGTGCCTGCGCTCATCAAGAGTGGCGGTACAGTCGTCAATGGACATCCCCTCTTCGCGGCCGTCGGTATACAAGATGGTAGCATCAAGTTCCGAGCCGTGCGTGAACCGGCAGATGACAGGGGTGGCTTCCAGAAAGTCGGTGAAGGCAACTTCCCGCCCAATCAGGGCATTGATAAGTGTGGACTTGCCGACGCGAAACTCTCCCACGACGCCGAGGCAAAAAGGACCGCTGGCGTGTTCCATGCGTTTCCGCGCCAGTTGGATGACTTTGTCTATCCCCGCCGTATCGATGCCAAGCGTCTGGTGAACACGATCTGACAAGTCCTTGGCCGACGAAAGTTCATCAGGGGGTGAAGCAGTCATGGGCTCGTCGGGCATGTTCAGGGGTTCCGATGCAGGCAATTGCTGGATGGCACGCTCTTGGGAAGTTTTTCGGGTGCGAGCGGGTGCTTCGTAGGTGACGTCTGGCGCGAGCACTGGCGCACTGGTTTGCTGCAGGTCCTGCGCATAGCGCCGCGCACCATATGTACCTTCTATGCCTGCATTGAGGCCCATCAGGAGTTCGTGTGCAAACTGCGGTAATGCGATCGGAAGGTCTTTGTAGGGCGTGAACCCATCTAGCAGGGTGTCGACCCCAAGATGCGTTGCGATCCCGATGCTTGCACCGCTTACAAAGGCTGAGCTACCAATCTCGCTATGGCGCAACATGGTGTCCCAGAATTCGGAGTGTTCCGCAGGCAGGCGTGCGTAAACGACCTGGGTGAGATCGACCAGCGACATCACCGCGGTTTCTACGAAGGCTCCCGCGATGATCGAATGCGTGAAAATCGATCGATGCGCGCCGATGCCCCCCAACAAATCGAGGTCTGGAATCCCTCCGTCGCCATCGCCACCAGAGCCGCAGTAAAAGCCCAGCACAGCGCCTAGGAGGTGGGTTGCGGCATCGCTTGGACGGCTCTCAATTGTCTTCGCAACGAGAGCAAGAGTTGATTGCCCGCGTTCGGATATGCCTGCCGCAAATTGTTGCGCTTTATCGGCCCGATCGTTCGCGTACTCCCCCAATGTCCCGCCATTGAACGCGGATATCACGCGGACTAATTCATCCGCAGACAAACCAGTAACTTTTGCCATCAGCGATCCGAAGCCTGTCACACGCTTCGCGCTGACCGATACGAAGCGCTTCGCAGACCGTTTTCCCCACGCTGAAAGTTCGGATGAGGGCGTTCTTTCGATTGCAACCTTCAACTCAGCTGCCAACTGGTTTTGCCGCTGGGGCTGATCTGTCAGCACAGAATAATCCTCCATGCGCTTCATTCCCCCCTTTCAGACGTGCAAGCCAAAACGCCTGAACCAATCCGCAAGTGTCGCGTCCGACCCACACAGCGCCGCCGTGATCTACGGATGTTTCACGCCCGCCCAGCGCAAGATGATGAGCGGCTTTATCACGCCCCGCTTGTAGAACAGCCAGCACAGATAGCCAACGTGCCTCTCTCGCCGGCACGCGACCGAGCCCTGCCGCCGGATAGGCATCGGTCATGCTAATGGATCATCGATCCATATGGCGATCTCGAAGGTCCACACTAGCCCGCCTTATTCACGAGCCTTCCCGCCGGGGCTTTGCCAACCCGGTTTGAGGTTTAGCGACCGCGGCGGGCCACAGTTTTCGGTGGCGCGGTGAACGGCGCGATTTCGGGTGTTTGCGATGATGCTTGGACAAGGCTTGATCGGCGGCACGGTCGCATCAGCTATGGGCTGGCTTCGCGCAAGCTGAGGGCGACGTGGCGGAACAGCGCCGCATCGGGGCACGCGCTGGCGAACGCTATGCGGACCCGGGTCGCGGTTTCGACAACCCGCGCGGCGACCTTGATCAGCCGCCGGCGGATGGTGGCGAACTCGGCGGTCCTCAGCGCTGCGGTTTGCGGCAACGCCTGGCGAATGGTCCACATCAGCCAGTAGGCCGCGGTGTGGAGGAACAGCCGCATCTGGTTGGCATTGGCCGAGCGGCACGAAGTGCGATCGCTCTTCAGCTGAGCCTTGTGCAGCTTGATGAGGTTCTCGGCCTGGCCACGGGCGCAGTAGAGCGTG
>JBILPK010000283.1:0-3545 GCA_044373875.1 Polymorphobacter sp. | reverse complement strand
ATTCCGTCATCGCGCCAGCGAGCGCGTGAGGGCCGAGATCAAGCCCCCGTGAGCTTTGCCGCGCGAATTGCACTGCGGCCGGTCGATATACAATCCGATGTGGAATCGTTCGCCGTCCCCTTGCGGACACTCGAGCCGACGATAAACCCAACAACAATTGAACATCATTCTCGGTTAGCCCGGTCGATGCGGCACTGTCATCGCCTCATAGACCGGCCGCTCGCAGGGGCCGCGACGCCTCAGACGCCAAAAACCACATCTGTTGGAGCCTATGTTGCCCGCTTGTAGCGCAGGACGCCTTCGGCCATCCTTCTTACCTCGGTGAAGGGCTAACGTGACGCGGTTCGGGCAAATAATCGGTGCAGCCGCGCTTGTCCTTGGGGCAGCTATCGTCACGGGCGCGCCGACACCGCAGATAGACCGATTTTCGCCCAGCGGCAGCGTCCAGGCGCCCGAACAGATCAGCGTGCATTTCACCACGCCGATGGTGGCGCTGGGAGATCCGCGGCTATCGGCGCCGGTGACCGGCAATTGTTCGACCGGCGTAATTGGGCGCTGGGCCGATCCGCAGAGCTATGCGATCGACCTGCCGGCGCCGCTGCCCGGCGGGCGGCGCTGCGTCTATGCGCTGGTACCCGGGCTGAAGGATTCCCGCGGCAGCACCGTCGGCGGGCAGCGCCGCTTTGAATTCACCACCGGCGGCCCCGCAGTCCGCGCCGCGCTGCCCGCCGGCGACACGATCGAAGAAGACCAGGTCTTCCTGCTGGCGCTGGGGGCGCGGCCGACACCGGCCTCGGTTGCGGCGGGCGCGTCGTGTCTGATCGAAGGCGTCGGTGAGGCGGTGCCGCTCGACATCCTGTCCGATACCGCCCGCGACAGGGTGCTCAACGGCGCCGGCGGCGATTATCGCGTGCGGCGCTTCCTTGAAGCCGCCGGTTGGCGCAAGCCGGAATATGGCGACGATGCAGTGCCGCCGCGCGCCACCATCGTTGCCGCCAAATGCCGCCGCGCCCTGCCCGCCGGTGGCAAGATGACCCTGGCCTGGGGGGGCACCGTCGCCAGCGTCGACGATCTTGCCGCCGGGGCACCGTTCCGGTTGGCCTATGATGTGCGGCCGGCTTTTGCTGCACGCTTCGAATGTTCGCGGGTCAATGCCGCGGTGGCCTGTTCCCCCCTGCAGGCAATGCGTCTCGCCTTTGCCGGCGAGGTGCCGCTGGCGCGCGCGATGGCGGTGCGGCTGATTGGCCCCGACGGCAAGGCGCTGGCACCGGTGGCGCCGAAGCGCCGCGTCGCCACCGTCGGCAGTATCGAATGGCCGGCACCCTTCACCGAACGCGCCGTCTATCGCATCGTGCTGCCACGGGGCCTTGCCGATGATGCCGGACGGCCGCTGGCCAACGCGGCCCGGTTTCCGCTGCCGGTGGCCACCGGGGATTTCCCGCCGCTGGCCAAGTTCGCCGGCGCGTTCGGGATATTTGAGGCGGCGGAAGGCGGCGTGCTGCCGGTGACGCTGCGCAGTATCGAGACTCCGGTGGCGGCCGGCGCCGTGGCGCTGAAGGCGCGGGCACTGCCGGTGGCCAGCGATGGCGCGGTCGCCGCCTGGCTGCGCCGGCTCGACGAGGCCGAGGAGCGAACGAGCATCGAGGAGCCGATCGCCGGGTCGAAGGAGACGCGGACGATCGAAACGACGCGCAGCACGCCGTTGATTGCCGGCAACGCGGCGGCACGCGCCTTCCGCATAGCCCGCGCCAAGGACCCGCGGACCTTCGAGGTTGTCGGCATCCCGCTCAAGACCAACGGCTTTCATGTCGTCGAGATCGCCTCGCCGGCGCTTGGCAAGGCCTTGCTCGGCGGCGGAACGCGTTATGTCGCCACCGGCGCGCTGGTCACCGACATGGCAGTCCATTGGCAGTGGGGTCGGGGCCGCAGCCTTGCCTGGGTTACACGGCTGAGCGATGCGACGCCGGTCGCCGGCGCGCGGATCGCGGTCACCGACAGCTGCACCGGCCGCTTGCTGTGGCAGGGGCGCAGCGATGCCACGGGCCGGGCATTGGTCGGCGACGGGCTGCCGCCGCCGGCGAGCTATGGCAGTTGCCGGTTCGGCACCGACCATCCGCTGATGATCAGCGCGCGCACCGCCGCTGACTACAGCTTCACCTTGTCGACCTGGGGCGAAGGCATCCAGGGCAGCGATTTCAACCTGCCGCAAGGCTGGGACTATCAACGCACCGCGCAGCACATGGTCTTTGATCGCACGCTGCTGCGTACCGGCGACGCGATCAACATGAAGCTGCTGGCAAGGGCGCGGACCGATACCGGCTTCGTCGCGGCCCCGCCGATAGCCGCGCGCACGCTGACCATCCGGCACCAGGGCTCCGACACCGTGTTCGAAACCCCGCTGGCAGTGAAGGGTAGCAGCGCAACCGCTGTCTGGACGGTGCCCAAGACGGCACCGCTGGGTGATTATGCCGTCGAGCTGATGGGCGACGACAAGGAAAGCCGCAGCGTCGGCAGCTTCAAGGTCGAGGAGTATCGTCTGCCGACGGTGCGCGCCAGCGTGACGAGCCCGCGCCAGCGGCTGGTGGCACCGCGGCAGGTGCCGATTGATCTGGCGCTGACTTATCTTGCCGGCGGTGCGGTCGCCGGGGCGCCGGTCAAGCTGCGAACCATCGTCGAGCCGCGCAGCGTCAGCGTGCCGGGCTATGACGACTGGGCGTTCGGCGGTGAAGCGATGGTGCCCGGCATCGTCGCGCTGGGCAGCGATGGCGAAGAACCCGATACGGCGCGGGCACCGATGCGTGCCGCCATCCAGCCGGTGGCGCTGGGGCCCAGGGGCGTCGCCCGGGTAACCGTTGCCGGGCTGGTGCCGGTCACGGTGCCGTCGCGGCTGGTCGCCGAAATGGATTATGACGATGCCAATGGTGAAGTGGCGACGACCGGCACCCGTATAGATCTCGAACCGGCGGCGCTGCGGGTCGGGCTGAAGAGCGATGGCTGGCTGGCGAAATCCGACGATCTACGGCTGAAACTGGTGGTGCTCGATCTGGAGGGCCGGCCGGTCAAGGGCGAGCGCGTCAGCGTCCGGCTGTTCTCGCGTGAGACCTACAGTTACCGCAAGCGTCTCGTCGGCGGCTTTTATGCCTATGACAACAGCCGCGAGACCAAGTTGCTCGATGCCGAATGTTCGGGACGTACCGACGCGCGGGGCCGCCTGAGTTGCAGTCTCGATGCCGGGGTATCGGGCGAAGTCGTTGCGGTGGCGGAGGCGCAGGATGCCGCCGGACGGACGGCGCGTGCCTCGACATCACTGTGGCTGGCCGGCGACGATGACTGGTGGTTCGGCGGCGACAATGGCGACCGCATGGATGTGGTGCCCGAAACTGCCACGGTGGCCGCCGATGGAGTCGCGCGGCTGCAGGTGCGCATGCCGTTCCGCAGCGCGACCGCGCTGGTGACGGTGCTGCGCGACGGGGTGATCGACAGCTTCGTGACGACCCTGTCGGGCAAGGATCCCGTCGTCGAGGTGGCGATGAAGCCGGGCTATG
>JBILPK010000282.1:0-3548 GCA_044373875.1 Polymorphobacter sp. | reverse complement strand
GAACCAGGCGACGAAGAACATCACTTCCGAAGCGATAAACAGGATCATGCCGTAGCGATGGTGCAACTGCACGACCGGCGTGTGATCGCCCTGATTGGCTTCAACAACGACGTCCTTCCACCACAGGAAGAACATCGCGCTGACCGCCGCAAAGCCGCCGAAGAACGCCGCGGCGCCCCAACCTGCCTTGTGCATCCAGCCGACGGCACCTGCCGCCATGGCGAGCGCCGCAAACGACATCAGGATCGGTCGGTTCGACGGGTTGAGAATGTGATAATCGTGGGTCTTGCCAGCGGCCATGACCATTAGCCCCTATTCTCTGAAACTGTTGCGGACGTGCTTAGGCGTTTTGGCGCCGGATTGTCCACCGGGTAGAAGGTGTAGCTGAGCGTGATTTCATCGATTTTGCGGGCATCGGGATCATCGAGGATCGCCGGATCGATAAAATAGGTCACC
The DNA here is from genome assembly GCA_044373875.1 of Polymorphobacter sp. Lineage (GTDB taxonomy): Bacteria > Pseudomonadota > Alphaproteobacteria > Sphingomonadales > Sphingomonadaceae > Sandarakinorhabdus. The sequence continues at coordinate 3,092 of JBILPK010000282.1, read as the reverse complement.
GGCATGTCGATCGTTTCGCCAGCGGCCAGCGTCTGTTCGGTGAAGCAGAAACATTCGATCTTGCGGAAATACTGCCCGGCCGTATCGGGGGAGACATTGAAGATCGCCCGGCCGGTAGTCGCGGTCGCGGCCATGTTGGTCGCAGTGTAGAAAGCCAGACGCTTTTCGCCGATCCTGATGCTTTCCTCGCGATCCTTTGGCACGAACTGCCATGGCATGCCCGGCGAAACGTTCGAATCGAACCGAATCTTGATCGTGCGCCCGCCAAGCGCCTGCAAGCGCTGCGCATCGGGCAGCGCTGCCGCTTCAGCACGGCCGGTCGTGCCGCCAAAGCCGGTGGCCTGGCAGAACAGTCGGTAGAGCGGCACGCTGGCATAGGCGAGGCCAATCATCCCGACCGCCAGCAGGGCAGCCAGCATGCCGGTGCGACGCTTGGCGCGATCGAGGGTTGCGTCGGCCATCAGCGCTGGCCCGCTGCAGCCGGGCCGGCGGCGGGCGTGCCGATCTGCGGCTTGCCATTGGCAAGGCCAGGCGCCATCCGCACGACGGTGATGCCGAAGAACAGCAGCACCAGCGCGCCGAGCACAAGGCCCAACGCCAGATTGCGCGATTTGCGCCGCGCTTCGAAAGCGGCGCGTTCGGCGGGGGTCCAGGTCGCGGTCATGCCAGCAGCAGTCGGTCGGCAACCAGCGCGCCGAACAAAAAGGCCAAATAGAGCAGGCTGAACTTGAACAGCTGTTTTTCGGCGACCATGTCCTTTGCCAGCGTCGCCGTATTGCGCGCCACCTTGAACGCCATCGCCATGAAGATGATGCCCAATGTCACCGCCGTGCCGCCATAGGCCCAGCCGGTCAGCCCGAGCACCGCCGGCGCGATCGTCACCGGCACGAGCAACGCCGAATACGCCAGGATCTGCTTGCGGGTATTAGCGAGGCCATGCGTGACCGGCAGCATTGGCACCCCCGCCTTGGAATAATCCGCCTCCATGAACAGCGCCAGCGCCCAGAAATGCGGCGGCGTCCACAGGAAGATGATGGCGAACAGCAGCCAGGGCAGCAGCGACGTATCACCCGTCACCGCCGCCCAGCCGACGATGACCGGGAACGCCCCGGCGGCACCGCCGATAACGATGTTCTGCGGCGTCCGGCGCTTCAGCCAGACGGTGTAGACGACGACATAGAACAGGATCGACACCGCCAGCCAGAAGGCTGCGACCCAATTGACCGCCAGGCCGATGATCGTGACTGATCCGACCGACAGCGTGATCGCGAACGACAGGGCATCGAACGGAGTCATCTTGCCCGCCGGCAGCGGCCGGTTGGCGGTGCGCTTCATCAGCGCATCGATATCGGCTTCATACCATTGGTTGAGCGCCCCCGCCGCGCCTGCGGCAACCGCAATGCACAGGATGGCCGTGAAGCCGAGGAAGGGATGGATGCTGCCTGGTGCCGCGATCATGGCGCAGGCAGCGGTAAATACCACGAGGGTCATCACCCGCGGTTTCAGCAGCGCGAAATAATCGCGCCAGTCCGCAAAGGCCGTTTCAGGCGCAGCGGCAACAGGGGCAGCGGAGCGGTTCATGGGCAGGTTCACTCTATGCATTGCCCCGGCGCGCTGGTTCCACGCCGGGGCAAGCCTGTTCGCCGGGTCTTACTTGATGACCGGCAGGGTTTCGAACTGGTGGAACGGCGGCGGCGAGGACAGCGTCCACTCCAGCGTCGTGGCGCCTTCGCCCCAGTAATTGTCTTCGGCCTTTTTCTTGCCAGCGAAGCTGACGATCAGGTTGACGAAGAAGATCAGCATGCCGACCGCCATGATCGCATAACCGTAGCTGGCGATCTCGTTATACTTGGCGAACTGCTCCGGATAGTCGGGGATGCGCCGCGGCATGCCGTCCTGCCCGAGGAAGTGCATCGGGAAGAACATGACGTTCACGCCGATGAAGAACACCCAGAAGTGCAGCTTGCCGAGGAATTCATTGTACGGCTTGCCGGTCATCTTGCCGAACCAATAGTAGAAGCCGGCAAAGATGGCGAAGACCGCCCCGAGCGACAATACATAGTGGAAGTGCGCGACGACATAATATGTATCATGGAAGTAGGTATCGACACCGGCGTTGGCGAGAATAACCCCGGTGACGCCGCCGACGGTGAACATGAAGATGAAGCCGATCGCCCAGAGCATCGGGGTCTGGAAGCTAATCGAACCGCCCCACATGGTGGCGATCCAAGAGAAGATCTTGATGCCGGTCGGCACCGCGATGATCATGGTAGCGGCGGTGAAGTACATCTTGGTGTTCACATCCAGGCCGGCGGTGAACATGTGATGCGCCCAGACGAGGAAGCCGATGAAGCCGATCGCGACCATGGCATAGGCCATGCCGAGATAGCCGAACACGGGCTTTTTCGAGAAGGTCGAGATGATCTGCGAGACCATGCCGAACCCGGGCAGGATGAGGATGTAGACTTCCGGGTGACCGAAGAACCAGAACAGATGCTGGTAGAGGATCGGATCACCACCGCCATCGGCGGTGAAGAAGTGCGTGCCGAAGTTGCGATCGGTCAGCAGCATGGTGATGGCACCGGCGAGAACCGGCAGCGACAGCAGCAACAGGAAGGCGGTGACCAGCACCGACCAGACGAACAGCGGCATCTTGTGGAGCGTCATGCCCGGTGCGCGCATGTTGAGAATGGTGGTGATGAAGTTGATGGCGCCCAGGATCGACGAGGCGCCGGCCAGATGGAGCGACAGGATCGCCATGTCGACGGCGGGACCGGGATGGCCGGCAGTCGACAGCGGCGGATACACCGTCCAGCCCGTGCCCGCGCCGTTGAAACCGGCCGGCCCTTCGACGAACATCGAGCCGACGAGCAGCATGAACGACGGCACCAACAGCCAGAACGACACATTGTTCATGCGCGGGAAGGCCATGTCGGGCGCGCCGATCATGATCGGCACGAACCAGTTGCCGAAGCCGCCGATCATCGCCGGCATGACGGTGAAGAACACCATGATCAGGCCGTGGGCGGTGATGAACACGTTCCACAGGTGATAGGACGCATCGAGGTTGCCCTGCGTCATCAGCGTCAAAT
>JBILPK010000129.1:0-10113 GCA_044373875.1 Polymorphobacter sp. | reverse complement strand
GGCCAAGCTGCTCAGCGAAGGCCGGGTGACCGAATATGAAACGCTGTTCGGCAAGCTGCGCTGACGCATGGCCCCGGCGCTGAAACTGCTGGTCGGCCTGGCGGCGACCGGGCTGGTCGCCAAGGCGGCCTATATGTGGGAACGCCAGAGCCTGCTAACCGCGCTTGGCGAGCGTGCCGCGGTCGTGCTGGCGGCGCATGGCGTGCGTGACGGCGCGGCGCGCTGGACCGATGATGCCGGCTGGACCTTCCGCACCGCGCGGCTTTCGGGCAGCGCCGATGCCGCCACCCGCGCCGCCATCAGCGCCGATCTCGGCACCACGCCGGGGATCGGCGGAACGGTCTGGGGCCCGGCATGATCTGGCTGTTCGGCGAAATCTGGCTGTGGGTGCTCGCCGGCTTTGCCGTCGGCCTGGCCACCGGCTGGTGGATCTGGAAGCGATAGCCGGCCGCCGCGGCGACCCGGCCGGCAACCCGGCCGGCAACACCTGGCCAGCCATGGCCACCCGTGATGCGGCGGCCTGTTGCATCTGCAGACAATACGCAAAAACACCTGCCGATTGCTGCTCTTAAGTAACTACCCTTATATCCACCGGCCATCGAGCCTTGCTACCGAATCCTCCACGCTACAGTTGCCCGAATACGGTGGGGAACTGTTGCTTGCAGGGGGATTTGCTTTGACCTTTTGTTCCCCGGGGTCGTCAGCAGGGGAGCATGTCGTAATGACTGTTTATTCAAAACGCGCCGCCCTCGTCTTCGGCGCTTCAACCGCTGTATTGTGCCTCACCATGCCGGCGATCGCCCAGGTGACAGCCCTCACCGTGCCCGGTCTCAGCCTGCCGAAAGTCGCCACCATCCCGGGTGAGGCTCCCCTCGTCACCGGCGTGACCAGCACCGGCAGCCCGGCCGCGACCGCCGCCGTTGTCGCCGTGCCGTCGGGTACCATCGAACAATTGGTCACCGGCGTCGAAGGCGGTGCCACCAGCGATGCCGCGTCGCTGACCAACAACGGCAGCACCACCATCCGGTCGAGCGCCACGGCGACCAACACCGCAGCGCAGGCCATTGCCAACGCCTCGCTTTCCGACGGCATCAACCAGAACATCGCGGGCCCCTACACCGACGTCAGCGGGACGTTCCTGAACAGCGGCAGCCTCACCATCGGATCGGTGGCCAGCGCCACCGGCGCCACCGGGCCCGGCGAAGGCAATGCCCTGGGTGCCCGCGCCACGTCTTCGGCCATCGGCGGCGTCCACCAGGAAGCGGTGATCGAAGGCAACAAGACCGGCACCACCACGGTTTCGTCCACCAACAGCGGCACCTTCACTTTCTCGTCGGCGGCAACCGCTTCGGCGACCGATTCGGCGAGCGCCACATCGGAGATGGAAGAAGCCGTGTTCCTGCGCGCGCAGGGCAATGGCAGCGGCAACGTCACCGCCACCACGACGCTGGCCAACAGCGGCACCATCGCGGCCGTATCGTCGGCCACGGCGACATCCTCGGCGCTCGATGCCACTGCCACGGCCGGTGCCGGCGGCGGCGAACATGGCCTGTTCCACATCCGCAGCGCCGTGAACGGCACCGGGACCGACGTGGGCAATGCCACGTTGACCAACAACGCCGGCCGCAGCATCTCGGTCACGTCGACGGCCAATGCCACCGCGCTGGGCAATGCCACCGCGACCGCGCTGGGCGGCGACGGCTTTTCCACTGCCGAAGACAGCAAGGGCACGATCTTCCTGGTGCAGGCACAGGCGAGCGGATCCGATGCCGGCACCGCCAACGCCACGTTCAACAACGCCGGCGCCATCAGCGCGGCCTTCACGTCGCGGGCCACCTCGACGGGTGCGGGAGGCAGCGCCACCGCGGCCAGCATTTCGAACGGGACGATCCGCCAGATCGTCGAAGCCGGCGGCCCGGAAACCTTCGTGGGCCGGGTCGGCACGGCGACGCTGACCAATGCCCAGTCCAGCAGCATCAGCATTGCAACCACGGCCACGGCAACGGCGCTGGGCGCCAGCAGCGCATCGGCGCTGCTGGGGGCAGCGGTACTGCAGAACGGCGAGATCATCGGCGTTTCCAACGTCAACTTCACCAATGCCGGCAGCTTCAGCGCCGGATCGACGGCAACGGCCAGTGGTGCCGCCGCAACGGCCAACGCGGCCGCCGAAGGCCTGCGCCAGGCCGGCGTGTCGATCGGCGGTTTCAACGCCGCCTTCGCCAACAGCGGCACTTTTTCGGTAACCACCGCCGCAACATCGACCGGCACCACCGGGGCGGCATCGCTATCGACGGCGCTGGGCTATCAGGTGATCAGCGAGCCGCTGGCGCTCAATGTCGGCAACAGCGGCACTTTCAGCGTCAATGCGACGGCAAGCGGCAACGGCACCGCCAAGGCGAGCGCGACCGGCATGAAGCTGTTCGCCAACATCGATCCCACCACCCTGCCGCCCGAAGAAGGCGGTGGCGGCAATGGCATGGGCATGGGCGGCGGCAATGGCGGCACCAACGGCGGCCATGGCGGCGGTGAGGGCGAGACAGTGCCCGAAGATCCCTTTGCCGGCTGGACCAACCTCATCACCGGCAGCGTGACCAACAGCGGCACGCTGACCGTGACCGCCACCACGGTCGCCAACCTGCCCTCCTCGCTCGAACGCGCCTACACGTCCGATTCGGTCGGCGTGCAGTTCGAATCGGCGGTGAACCGGGCGACCTTCACCAATACCGGCACGATCCGCGTTTCGGCAGCCACCACCGGCGGCACGTCGCGCGCCACCGGCATTCTCGTCACCGATTTCGCCCTCTCGCCGGTTGTACCCGTCGCCACCGACCGGATGACGATCGCCAACAATGGCGGCAACATCATCGCCCGTATCAGCACCAACGGCGGCACCAACTGGAAACGCGGCACCGCCATCGACACCAGCGCCGCGCCCAACCCGGTGGACATCCGCTTCAGCGGCACCAGCAGCGTCTATGGCAACATCAAGCTGGGGGCACCGGACACCTTTGCCGTCACCGGCGGCATCACCTCGCTGGATGGCATCATCAACCCGGCCGGTTCCGCCGCGGTGGGCAGCCTGAGCGTGTCGAGCGGCGCGACGCTGTACCTGGTCGATCGGCCAACCGACAACGCGAACTATGATGGCCCCGCCCGAGTCAACGTGCGCGGCTTCACGCTGGCCAGCGGCAGCACCCTGCAACTCCAGTTGCCGAGCGCCACGCTGGCACCCGCGGCGCAGTCGGCCTACCCGACGATCACCGCCGACACCGCGGCGCTTGCCGGGGCGAACCTGCGGCTGGTGATGAACACGCCGAACGGGCTTTATGCCAATGCCTATCTGTTCAACGACGTGATCGACGCCAACACCCGCACCGGCACCTTCGCCAGCGTGGTGACCAACACCGGTTCGGTGCTGCTCACCCCGGCGGCGGTCTATGATGCCGGCAACAATGTCGACCTGACGCTCACCCGTGTCGCATTCGGTGCGGTGCCCGGGCTTACCGGCAACCAGACGGCGGTCGGCAACGCGATCGAGGCGGTCTATTCTCCCACCCAGACTGGCGCCTATGGCACGCTGCTGGCCAATCTGTTCCTCATCAACAACACCGGCACCTATGCCGACGCGCTGAACCAGCTCAGCGGCGCGCACTATGCCGGCGCCATGCAGGCGATCAGCAACAATTCGCTGCAGGTCAACACCATGGTGTCGGACCAGATCGATTGCGCCATCACCCGCGGCGGCATCGAACCCTGCCGCGATCAGGAAGACGGCCTGCGCCTGTGGGCGATGGGCGGCTTCAACGACGCCCGCGTCGATACTGACGGCAACGGCTTCGGCCACGAAAGCGACGGCAGCCATGCCCTGCTCGGCATCGACTATACTTTCAGCAACTTCACGATCGGGGCCTATGGCGGTTACCGCAAGGTCAAATCGACCTTCGATCTCTATGGCGGCGAAGTGAAGGCCGATGGCTATCAGATCGGCCTGGTCGCCGGCTATGACAGCGGGAACTTCTATATCCGCGCCAACGGCAGCTATGCCGAACTGAACGGTGAAAGCCGCCGTACCGTCGGCGTGCTGTCCACCGCCGGCACCATCACCGGCGCGCCGGACTTCCGCCTGACCTCGATCCATGCCGAAGCCGGTGGGCGGATCGCGGTGGGCGAGACCTGGCTGACGCCGTTCCTGGGCCTCGAATACACCAGGGTGAAGATGAACGGCTTCACCGAAATCGGCCTCGCCGGCGCCAATCTGGCCTTTGCCGACCAGAGCCAGAACCGCACCTCGTTCCTGGCCGGCGTGAAATGGGCCGGCAAGCTGGGCATGGTGATCCCGGAAGCCAAGGTCGCCTATCGCAACGACAGCGATGGCTTCTTTTCCACGACGCAGCGCTTTGTCGATGCGCCGGGCACCGCGCTGTTTACGGTGAATTCGCCCGCCAGCAAGCAGGACTCGGTGATGGCCGGCTTCAGCCTGGCGGCGCTGTTCAGCGACAAGGTGACCGGCCGCATCGGCTATCAGGGCCGCTTCGCCTCCGACCTGAAAGACAATGCCTTCTATGGCAGCCTGGTGGTCCGCTTTGGTGGTGCCAAGGCGCCGGTCCCGGCCGCAGCGCCGCCGCCGCCGCCGCCGCCGGCACCGCCGGCACCGTTGCCGCCATGCCCGCCCGCTGCCGTCACCCCGGGGCCGTTCCTTGTGTTCTTTGATTGGGACAAATCGCTGATCACGGCGGAAACGGCGAGCATCCTTGACCGCGCCGCCGAGCAATATTCAGCGACCGGCCAGACCAGTATCGTGCTTGCGGGTCACGCCGACCGGTCGGGGACGGAAGACTATAACATGCAACTTTCGCAGCGCCGTGCGGATGCCGTGAAGGCCTATATGGCAAGCAAGGGCATCGCTGAAGCAGCGATGACAACCCGGACGTTCGGCGAAAGCCGGCCGCTGGTCGAAACTGCCGATGGTGTGCGCGAACCGCAGAACCGCCGGGTGGAAATGACCTATGGCGGCGCGCCGGTGCCCGCCACCGGCCCGTGCACTCCGCAATGATCCACTGCCAGCGCCGCCAGCACCGGCTTCGGTCTGGCGGCGCGGTTCAGCGACAAGGTTGGCGCCCGCATCGGCGATCAGGGCTGTTTTGCCTTCGACCTAAAGGACAATGGCTGCGATGACAGCTTGGCAGTCCGCTTCAGTGGCCGCAAATGATGCCGGGATCGGACGGCGGTTCGTAAAGCCAATAAAGCGAATTAGAAGCAGAATGGCAGGGTTCGACACGGTTCGATCCCCGCCATTTTTTTGAATTGTTTTTGAAATATCGGATTTTATCGGGATTTTACTTATATCGTTGCTGAAATCATTGTGTTTTCATTGCCGGATTGAATTTTCCGGGGAGCCAACAACATGATGACACGCCATTGGATCGGTCAGCGGGCCGCAAACCTTTTCGGCACGGCCGCGCTGGCACTGGCGTTGGCCGGTTGCGCCAGCACGGGCAGCACGCCCTATCAGCCGGCGAGCAGCGCCAATGCCGTTGAAGGCGGCTATTCCGAGGTGCGCCTGGCCGAAGATCGCTATGCCGTCACCTTTGCCGGCAATCGCCTGACCTCGCGCGAACAGGTCGAAACCGGGCTGCTCCATCGCGCCGCCGATCTCACGCTGCAACGCGGCTATGACTGGTTCGTCATCATCGACAAGGAAACCGAGCGCACCATCGAACGCGAGGCGGTGCGCGACCCGCTTTACGACCCCTGGTTCCACCGCGATTATTTCTACTGGCGCCCGTACTGGCGTTATTACGGCCCGGGCGTCGGCTGGAACAACTGGTATCCCTATTATGGCGATCCCTTCTGGGCCACCCGCACGCGCGACCGCATCATCGACAAGTTCGAGGCCACCGCCGAAATCCGCATGGGCCGCGGTGCCATGCCGGCCAGCGACGTGCGCGCCTTCGATGCCCGCGACGTGATCGGCCGGCTTGGCCCGCAGGCGCGCCCGCCGCAGCCCTGACCCCTTCCCGACCCGCCAGGAGTTTCAGCCCATGTCCAGGATTTTCGCCATCAGCGTCACCGCCGGCCTGCTGGCCGGCATCGCCACCACGGCCGCAGCGCCGGTATTCGCCCAGCATGGCCCATCAGGCGGTGGCGGGTCGATGCAACCCATGCCTTCGTCGCCAATGCCTTCGTCGCCAATGCCGTCGTCGCCCATGCCTTCGTCACCCATGACCGCTCCGGATCGCATGCGCGACCAGGATCGCATGCGCGACCAGGATCTTACCCGCGACCAGATCATGGACCGCACCAGCGATCTCGACCGCGACCGGATGCGCGACCAGTTGCGCGACCGTGACCAGCAGCGCGATCAGGACCGGATGCGCATCACCGAGAATGTCGACGGACAACTCCACAGCCTTCAGATGCTCACCCAGCAAGAGCGTCAACAGATGCAGGATCGGGTGCGCAGCGCCGGCAGCGAAACGGAACGTAACCGGATCCGCAGCGAGTATCAGAACACCATCCGCGATCGCGCCCGCGATCTGGGGGTCGATTCGCCGTTCGGCCCGCAGCGCAGCGCCGCCGGTGACCGCGACGGCTACCAACTGGCCCAGATGCTCGGCGATGCCGAACGGCTGCAATTCCACCAGCGCCTGCGCGGCGCCGGCACCGAACAGGAACGCGCCCGTATCCGCACCGAAATGCAGACCATGGCCCGCGATCGGGCGCGTGCCATGGGCATCGATCTGCCCGAATGGTATGGCGAACGCCTGCGCAACGGGCGGAATTGAACCGGCCCCGCCGCTTGGGGGGTTTTCGCTCTACGCCGCCTCTGCTGCGGAGGCCTTCAACGCCGCCTGCGCCGCCGCCAGCCTGGCGATCGGCACCCGATACGGCGAGCAGCTGACATAATCGAGCCCGAGCTTCTCGCAAAAGGCGATGCTCGCCGGGTCGCCGCCATGTTCACCGCAGATGCCCAGCTTGATTTCGGGCCGCGCCGCGCGGCCGCGATCGGCAGCGATCTGCACCAGCTCGCCAACGCCTTCCTCGTCGATGCCGACGAACGGATCGCGCGGGTATATGCCCTGTTCGACATAGACGCCCAGGAAGCGCGCCGCGTCGTCGCGGCTGATGCCGAGCGCGGTCTGCGTCAGATCGTTGGTGCCGAAGCTGAAGAATTCGGCAAATTGCGCGATATCCCCGGCGCGCAGCGCGGCGCGCGGCAGTTCGATCATCGTGCCGACGAGATAATCGAGGGTGCGGCCGGTTTCTGCGAAGACATCACGCGCTTCGGCGTCGATCACCGCCTTGGTGATTTCCAGCTCGCGCGCCGTCGCCACCAGCGGCACCATCACTTCGGGCACCACCGCCTCGCCGGTATCCTTGGCCACCGCGACCGCGGCTTCGAAGATGGCGCGCGCCTGCATCGCATAGATTTCGGGATAGGTGATGCCGAGCCGGCAGCCACGATGGCCGAGCATCGGGTTGAATTCATGCAGCTCGCTAATGCGCCGGCGCACAGTCGTCACCGACAGGCCGGTGGCTTCCGCCACATCGGCAAAGCCGGCTTCATCGTGCGGCAGGAATTCGTGCAGCGGTGGATCGAGCAGGCGGATGGTGACGGGCAACCCGGCCATGACCCGGAAGATGCCTTCGAAATCGGCGCGCTGTTCGGGGAGCAGCTCGGCCAGCGCCGCTGCGCGCCCAGCGCCGTCTTCGGCGAGGATCATGCGGCGCACGCTGGTGATGCGGCTCGGTTCGAAGAACATGTGCTCGGTGCGGCACAGGCCGATGCCTTCGGCGCCGAAGCCGCGCGCGGTGCGGCAATCGGCGGGCGTTTCGGCGTTGGTGCGCACCTTCAAGCGGCGATGCTTGTCGGCCCAGACCATCAGCTTGCCGAAATCCCCCGACAGGTCGGGTTCGACCGTGGCGACATCGCCGAGCATGACTTCGCCGCTGGTGCCATCGAGCGTGATGCGATCGCCCTCGCGCACCAAGCGGCCGGCGACGGTGAAGCAACGGGCGTGGAGATCGATCGACACGCTGCCGGCGCCCGAAACACAGGGGCGCCCCATGCCGCGCGCGACGACCGCGGCGTGGCTGGTCATGCCGCCGCGCGCCGTCAGGATGCCGCGTGCCGCGTGCATGCCATGGATGTCTTCGGGCGAGGTTTCGGTGCGGACGAGGATGACCGCTTCGCCCAATTTGGCGCGGGTTTCGGCTTCGTCGCTGTCGAACACCACGGCGCCGGCGGCCGCGCCCGGCGAGGCGGGCAGGCCGCGCGCGATGACATCGCGAACCGCCTTGGGGTCGAGCGTCGGGTGCAGCAACTGGTCGAGCGCGCCGGCCTCGACCCGCAGCACGGCTTCGGCCTCGGTGATCAGGCCTTCATCGGCCATGTCGACGGCGATTTTCAACGCGGCCTTGGCGGTGCGCTTGCCACTGCGGGTCTGCAGCATCCACAAGCGGCCGTCTTCCACGGTGAATTCGATGTCCTGCATGTCGCGGTAATGGTTCTCGAGCAGGGCAAACACCCGCGCGAGCTCTGTGAAGACCACCGGCATGGCTTCTTCCATGCTGATCGCCTTGGCGCCGGCGCGTTCGCGCGCTGCCTTGGTGAGATATTGCGGGGTGCGAATGCCGGCGACGACATCTTCCCCTTGCGCGTTGATCAGATATTCGCCGTAGGTGACGCGTTCGCCGGTCGCCGGGTCGCGGGTGAAGGCGACGCCCGTTGCCGAGGTGTCGCCGCGGTTGCCGAAGACCATCGCCTGGACGGTGACGGCGGTGCCCCAGCTTTCGGGAATGTCGTTCAATCGGCGATAGGTGCGCGCTCGGTCGGAACGCCACGAGCCGAACACGGCACCGATGGCGCCCCACAGCTGTTCGTGCGGATCCTGCGGGAATTCATCGCCCCAATGCTGCAACACCAGCGCCTTGTAGCGCGCGACGAGGCCGCGCAGATCATCGGCGGTGAGTTCGGTATCGAGCGAAACGCCGCGGTCTTCCTTCAGGATTTCGAGCGCGTCTTCAAAGGCATAATGATCGAGCCCGAGCACGACATCGGCATACATCTGGATGAAGCGGCGATAGCTGTCCCAGGCGAAACGCGGGTTGCCCGAGGCGGCGGCGAGGCCTTCAACGGTGGTGTCGTTGAGCCCGAGATTGAGGACGGTGTCCATCATCCCCGGCATCGACACCCGCGCACCGGAGCGCACCGAGACGAGCAGCGGGTCCGCCGCATTGCCGAAGCCCTTGGCGGTGATGGCCTCGACATGGGCGAGCGCCGCGAGGGTTTCGGCCTTCACAGCATCGGGCAATTTGCCGCCAGCGTCATAAAAGGCGGCGCACACGCTCGTCGCAATCGTCAGCCCGGGGGGCACGGGAAGCCCGATGCCGGCCATTTCGGCAAGGTTGGCGCCCTTGCCGCCGATGAGGTTGCGGTAGGACGCATCACCATCCGCCGTGCCGCCGCCGAAACGATAAACCGACTGTGTCATGCCAGGCTCCAAAAACCCCTCTTCCCTTGCGGGAGAGGGCGAGAGACGCGCGAAGCGCGGCCCGGGGTGAGGGGTGACGGTCGACGCAAGAGCAGTAACCCCTCACCCCGCTCGGCTGCGCCGAGTCGCCCTCTCCCGCAAGGGGAGAGGGGAAGGCTTAGCGCCTTCACCCTTCGACCTTCGAAAAATCCGCGACCGCATGCACCGCATCACGGAAACGCCCGAGCAGCGCCAAACGCTCCGCGCGCACCGCCGGATCGGGATCATTGACCATCACATCGGCAAAAAACCGATCCACGGGTGCGCGCAGGCCGGCCAGCGCCGTCATCGCTGCACCGAATTCCTCCGCCGCGACCGCCGCCGCCGCGGCAGGCAAAGCGCCATCGAGCGCCTCGGCCAGCGCCGCCTCGGCTTCCACCACTTCTCCCCTCCCGGCACGGGAGGGGTCGGGGGTGGGTTCTGCCTTCTTCGTCTCGATCTTCAAGATATTCGCCGCGCGCTTGTAGCCAGCGAGCAGATTGGCGCCGTCATCGGTGGCGACAAATGCCTGAAGCGCCTTCACGCGGGCAAGCAGACGCACGAGATCGTCCTCACCGCCGAGCGCGAACACGGCATCGAT
>JBILPK010000281.1:0-3574 GCA_044373875.1 Polymorphobacter sp. | reverse complement strand
ACACCAACATCCTGCGGATCGGCGATGGCTTCACGCCGACAAACGGCGGCCAGCGCGAAGATCTGCGCATCTCGCCGCTGGTCGATGCATCGTTCGGGCTGCCGATCGGTCGCCAGCAGGTTTTCGTGGCGGGCAGCCTTGGCCGCGACATCTACATCAACAACGAACAGTTGAACCGCACGCGCTATGCCGTCGGCGCCGGGCTCAACCTGCGGGCGGCATCGCGCTGCACGGCCACGGCAGCCGTCAATTTCGACAGCCGCCAGGCGCTGGTAACCGAAGTCGCCGAACTCGTGCCCAACCTGCAGGAAACGTTGAGCTATGGGGCGACAGCATCCTGCCAGTCGCCAGTCGGTCTGGGTTTCGGCGGTACGGTGCGGCGGCTCGAACTGCGCAATGATGCGCTGACCCGTTCGCAGCTCAATTACAATGCGATGCTGTACAGCGCGCAGCTGAACTATGCCCTTGGCAATATCGGCCGTTTCAGCGCGACCGGTACCCTCAACAAGGTCGGCTATCCTACGCGCCCAGTGCTGCTGGTCGGCGGCGGGGTCGATACCGATGGCGTCGATATCCTGTCGGGTCGTTTCGGTTATCAGCGTGAACTGGGTTCGCGGCTGGCGGTCATCCTCGGCCTTTCGTATCTCGAGTCGCGTCCGCAGCCGGGGACTGTGCTCCAGCTGGCACCCACCGTGCCGCCGGCCCTGCCGGGGCTGGTGCTGACGCCGACCGATCGGAGCAAGTTCACCGGGCTCGGTTATGACGCCGCGATCACCTATCGGCCGAGCACGCGGTTGACCGCCACCCTGAACGCGGCGCGCAATGTTCAGGCCAGCGCCAACGTCGGGGCCCAATATCAGGTGCAGACCAATTTCGGTGCCGATATCGAGTATCGACTGGGGTCGGCGCTCTCTCTGGGCAGCGGCGTGACCTATGACAAACGTCGCTATTTCGACAGTGTATTCATCGTCAATACCGGCGGCCGCCGCATCCAGGACGATATCAGCCGCGTATATGGCAATATCGGCTATGCCCCGGTAAAGCTCTACAGCCTCGGTCTTGAAGTGGCTTACCAGAAGCGCAAATCGTTGCCGGTGGAATTCAGTTTCGACAGTTTTTCCGCGGTCCTGTCCTTGCGCGTCAATTTTGGAAGGGAATCCTGATCATGGCAGCTCGTTTTGGTTCGATGCGCCGGCTTGTAGCGGTCGCATTGCCGTTGCTTTCGGCCGGTGCCGCCGCTCAATCGGCGGAAACCGGCTATGTGCTCGGCCCGGATGATTCCATCCAGATCATCGTCTATGGCCAGCCCGAAGCGGGTATTTCCACCCGGATCAAGGCCGATGGCACGATCGTCATGCCGTTGATCGGCACCGTGAAGGCCGATGGACTGACCAATGTCGGTCTTGCCAAGCTGGTCGCGAGCAAATTGACCGATGGCGGATTCCTGAAGGCGCCAGTCGTCAACGTTGAAATCGCTTCCTATGTCAGCAAATCGGTCAATGTCGCAGGCAAGGTCACGGCGCCCGGTATCGTGGCGCTCGATCGCAATTATCGCGCCCTCGACGTGCTGCTCAAGACCGGCTGGATCCGCGACACCGGGGCGACCTATGTCCTGCTGCGGCGTCCTGGTGCGCCCGAAATGCGGCTCGATACCGATGGCCTGGTGCGCGGCGAGGACGACAAGAACCCGGTTCTGCGCGCTGGCGATACGCTGTTCGTTCCCGATGCCGATCAATTCTACATCAACGGCCAGGTCAATCGCGCCGGCAGCTTTCCTATCGTGGCCGGCATGACCATCCGCCAGGCGCTGGCGATCGCCGGGGGCGTGACCGCCACGGGCTCGGCCGGCAAGGTCGGCCTCATTCGCGGCGGCGCCAAGGAAATCGATGCTGACCCGTCGGTCATCGTTCAAAAGAACGACGTGATTGTCGTGAAAGAACGTCTGTTTTGATCCTTGATCGCCGCCCCAGCAAGGAAGCCTGTTCATGAGCCCGATCCAGTTCCTGCGGATCATCGTTGCGCGTCGCTGGATCATTCTGGCGACGTTGCTTACCTGCATGGTGGTCGCGATCTCGGTCGCGCGCATTCTGCCGGAACGCTATCCGGCGCGGGCCCGCGTTCTGCTTGATCTCATCAAGCCCGACCCGGTGACCGGGCAGATCATTTCGGGGGGTTTTGCACGCAGCTATGTTAAGACGCAGATCGAGCTCATCCAGGATTACCGGGTTGCCGGCGAAGTCGTCGACCGGCTCGGCTGGGCGCAGAATCCGGCGGTCATCGCCGCCTGGCAGGCCGATACCGGCGGTGCCGGGGATCTGCGGCGCTGGGGCGCACAGCGGATCATCTCGAACACCTCGGCAAACGTCGTCGAAGGCTCGAACATCCTCGAAATCACCTATGAATCGCCCAATGCCGATGATGCCAAGCAGATCGTCAGCCTATTGCGCGATTCGTACATTGCCGCCAGCTTGCGTTTCCGCACCGACAGCGCCGGCCGCACCGCCGACTGGTATCGCGAACAGGCTGACCGGGCGCAGCAGAAATTGACCATCGCCGAAACCGCCAAGTCCAAGTTCGAACAGGACAATGGCATCGTGATGGCGCCCGGCGGCACCGAAGCCGAAACCACCAAGCTCACCGGCTTGCAGCAGGCGTTGGTCGCGCTTCAGGGCGGCGAAGGCGCGCAGCAGTTCCAGGCAACGATGCAGGCGACGTCATCGTCGGTCGTCGATCAGCTCAAGGTCCAGCTGGTCACCCTCAACGACCAGCTCGAGCAGGCAGCTGAACGGCTGGGCACCGAGCATCCGACCTACAAGTCGGGCCTTGCCCGCCGTAACCTGTTGCAGGCCCAGCTTGCGAAGGAAACCGCTGCCGCCCGCGCTGCAGGGGCAGCGCAGAGCGGCTCGTCGCGGCGTTCGGTGACCGAGCTTCAGGCACAATATGACGCCCAGAAGGCTAAGGTGCTCAGCATGAAGGGCGAGCTCGACCAGCTGGCCCAGCTGCAGCGCGAAGTCGATCTGCGTCGCTCCGAATATGAAAAGTCGGCCGCCCGCACCGCCGACCTCCAGCTGCAGTCAAACGTCTCCGAAAGCGGCTTGGTCGTGCTCGGGGATGCGATCGGCGGCGCCCAGCGCTCCTTCCCGATCTGGTCGCAGGTCATCGGCCTGTCCTTTGCCTTCGGCGCCGCGCTCGGCATCGTGGTGGCGATCCTGACCGAGCTTCTTGCCCGGCGTATCCGCGGCCCTGAAGACCTGCAGTTCGTTGCCAAGGTGCCGGTGCTGGCCGTGATTGCCGATGTCGAGCCTTCCCCGCTGCGTGACCTTGTTCGCCGCTTGCTGACGCGGCGTGGACCTGGTGGCACTTCCATCCAGCCAGCGCAGTGAAAGGCCGATAATGGACGAGAATCTCTCCACTGACGCGAGCTTCACGCGGGTCGAAGACGGTCGCAGCGGCTTCGATGCGCCGATCCGCGACACGCTTTTGCGCCTCGGCTATTTGTCGCAGGATCAGACCGCCCGCGTTGTCTCCCATCAGACCGAACGCGGGCTGGATTTCGATCAGGCTGCGCTCGAAT
>JBILPK010000280.1:0-3581 GCA_044373875.1 Polymorphobacter sp. | reverse complement strand
CACGCGTTACGCACCCGTGCGCCACTAGACCCGAAGGTCTCGTTCGACTTGCATGTGTTAGGCATGCCGCCAGCGTTCGTTCTGAGCCAGGATCAAACTCTCAAGTTCATGATCAAACCTTGATACCAGGCCAGCGAACCAACCCGAAACCAAAGCTCGTTTTAGGAGCTTATCTGTCTGCACAACGTTTAACTTGGCATTCTCGGCCCCGGATTGCTCCGGAGCGATGTGCTTTGTGGTAACGTTTAAAAGACATATAAGCAGCGTGTTTAACCACGGCACCCGGACCCTAAATCGCCCGGACCGTGGACCGCCGCCCACATGTCCCTTCATTCAACCTACAATGAGAAAGAGCCGCACTGTCCAGTCACCCGGTTTAACCAGGTTCCTGACCAGTGCTGTTTTTCGAAGTCGGTGGCGTGCCCCTGGGGGCCTCGTTTCCGGCGACAGGAGCGGCTTTTGGGCCGTTCGAAAGTTCCCGTCAACAACTTTTTTTCGATTTCTTCCGGATGAACCGGCGTCCCTCAAAATCCCCGGCACCGCGACAAATTCTTTAACCCCTTGAAGTAAGGGGCGAAATCTTCCGCCGCTGTTGGTCTGGCTGGCGAAGCACCGAAGTGCTCGTCGGCCGGGAGTGGTCATCTAGTTGGGGGTCTCGGACGGCGCAACCCCTATTTCACATCACATGTCGTTTTTTTGACGGTCACCATGGTAAAACCCCTTTCGCCAAGTAGGATTTCAGCGGAAAAGGACCGGCAGGCAATGCTCACGCCGCTGAATCCCGACAGAATCGCCGGACGAATCCAAGCGAAGCAACCGGCATTGACCAGATTCGTTCCTGGGAAGCAGCGATTCCCCGGCGATCCGGGTGGAATCGCCCGCCCCACACACCGATCGACCATCAGCTGCTGATGTAGGCCTTCATCGCCTCTGCCTCGGCTTCGGCTTCGTCGAGACGCACCTTCACCAAATCCCCGATCGACACGACACCGAGTATGATGCCCGATTGGACAACCGGCAGATGGCGGAACCGTCGTTCGGTCATGATCTCCATGGCCGCAGCGATGCCCAGGTCGGGCGCGGCGGTCACCACTGCGGCGGTCATGATATCGGAAGCACTGACGGCAAGAATCGCGGCACCATGGGTATGCAATCCGGCGCAGATGTCGCGCTCGCTGACCAGCCCGACGATCTGCCCGGCCTCGATCACCAGCACAGCGCCGATCCGGTTGCTATATAAGAGTTCCGCAATCGCGCTGACGCGCGTATCGGGAGGGACGGATACCAACGGCTTCTTGCCGATCAGGATCGAACCGATCACGGCGATCTCCCCTTCTAGAGCGTTAGATACGCTTCAAGGGAACATCATCGCCCGAATCGCCAAGGAAGGCAAAGCATGAACAGCAACAAGAGCCAGCGCTCGAGCGGCGATCATTGGCAGCGCTTCCGGCGGCTTATGCTGCTGATGACGCTGGTCGCCTTCGGCACCGCCGGCGTCGCGGTCTGGCGGATGCGCGCCGATGGCGTGCCCTTCCACCTGCATTTCGTCATCGCCATGGGTGGCGGGATCATCATCGCGCTGTTGCTGGCCGGCGCCTTGATGGGCCTGGCGTTCGTTTCGAACCGTTCCGGCCATGACGAAACGGTCGGTACCGGCGAGGCCGCCGACGATTGATCGCCGGCGGCCGGTAAGCGGCTTCAGCCTTCGCTGACAGCTTCGTCGACGACCTTGCGCGGGCGACCGCGGCGGCGCGGTGCCGGCGCTTCGGCCGATTCGACCGGGGTTTCGACCGGCGGTGCCACGATCACTTCGACAACCGGCGCCGATTCGACAGCCACCGGTGCGTCGCGCCGCAGCGTCCGGCGTTCGGGGCGGACGCTCGGTGCGGCGTCGTCGCGGTTGGTGCGCAGCGTTGCCGGACCGGGCAGGCCGGGAATCGGGCCTTCATCGATCAGCGCCGGTTCGATGGCGCGCGGCGCCTCTTTGCTAAGGAGTTCTGGGCGAACGGATTCGGAACGGGGCGCTTCGGGGCGCCGCTCGCGGCGGCCCTCGTTGCGGTTGCCGTCACGCTCGCCGCGGGGTTCACCCCTTCCCTGCTCGGACCGGCCCTGATCCTGACGACCCTGATCCTGACGACCCTGATCCTGACGACCCTGGTCCTGACGACCCTGGTCCTGGCGACCCTGCTCGGCACGAACTTGCTCACCGCCTTCGCGATTCGATTTCCATGGCTGGCGTTCGCCATCACGGCGCGGCTCGCGATTCTGTTCGCGCTGGCCGCCTTCCCGCTGGCCGCCTTCCCGCTGGTTGCCGTCTCGGCCGCCAGTGTCGCGCGCGTTGCGATCGCGATTCGGCCGTTCGTCGCGCCAGTTGCCGCGATTGTCGTCACGGGCTTCGACGCGGTTGTCCTCGCGGGCATCCTCGCGGTCGTCGCCGTCCTCGTCGTCGCCGTCATCACCGTCATCGGCATTGGCGTAACCGGCGCTGTCGTCGTCATAGCTGTCGCGGCGCTGGCGATTTTGGTCGGGCGCCTTGTCGCGATAATCGCCGAGCACGCGGTAATAATGGTCGGCATATTGCAGATAATATTCTGCCGTCACCCGGTCGCCGGCCTGCTGGGCATCGCGCGCCAGGGCCCGGTATTTTTCCAGAAGCTGGCTGGCGTTGCCGCGCTGGCGGTTGTCGAGCCGGCTGCCGTAATTGCCGCCGCCGCCCATCTGCTGCGGGCGAGGACCATTGTTGCCGCCGCGCCGCCGCCGGTTCTGGTTGTTTCTGATCAACGTTGCGTCCCCGTATGAACGGACGGCAAAAGCCGCGATTGGGAAATGTTCGACCGTGTATTTACCGGCTTCTGCCTCTGGCGTGCCCTAAATGGCGCGCCGCCGGACCTGCAATGTCGAAGGGTGAGGGACTTCAATCCACCTCACCTAGCCGTGCTCCTAGCCGTGAACGCACCCGGCTCCAAGCGAAAAAGCGAAACCACCCTAGCGCTGCAGTTCCACCAGCTCGTACCAGGTGTGCATATAACCGCCGACGCCGCCGCAAACGAAGATCGAATCCTTATCGGCGGTCACCCACATGTCATAAGGCGGGTGCTGGGTACCGCCCATTGCGGCTTCATCGACAAAGCGGAAATGCCGGCAGGCAAAGGTCCCCGCCGCCACGGTTTTTTCCGCCTCCCCGACATATTCGAGATGGATGTCGACGCGTGCCAGCAGTGGCGGCGTGGCGCCGCGATGGTCGGGGCTGGGCAGCAACACGGTCAGCAGGCGGCGGTGCGGCCCCTTCGACACGTCCATGATGCGGGTCAGAAAGCCATCGCCGACGATCGGATGGGTGCCGAAACCCGCCAGCCCGTCGGGAATCGCCATCTTTTGCGACACCCGGCCGATGCCGGGGCCGTAACTTTCGCACTCGGCAATGCCGGCATCATGGTCGAAACGCACCCAGCCGCTGCCGAGAAAAATGTCGTCGAGGCTGATCCTGACCTGGCAGTCCATCGGCCGCCACTGGGGATCGGTCGAATACAGGATGTCGCGCATCACCGTCGGCGCCGGTTCGTCGATCTCGCAATGGGCGC
>JBILPK010000279.1:0-3587 GCA_044373875.1 Polymorphobacter sp. | reverse complement strand
CTTCGATGCGACCCTTGAACTCGCCCATCTGGCCATCGATGACGCTCACATCGGCGCCGCTCCAGCCGGCGATCTGGTCGATGCGGGTGATGCCGGCCTGGCCAAGCTTTTCGCCGAACCTGGCGCCGACGCCCTTCAGATGCGCCAGATTGCCGAGATCGACCGCGGGGGCTGCCACCGCCGCGTCGCCGCGCTGCGCCCGGGCGAAATCGCGGCGCAGCTTATCGACTTCATCCGACAACGGGCGAATCTGAGCTTCGCGCGCCTTGACTTCGGTGGCCAGCCGCTCGCGTTCGGCGATCGCGGTGTCGCGTTCGCGGGTCAGGCCGCCGTTGCGTTCATCGAGCACCGCCACGCGGCGCTTCAACGGCGCCCGGATCGCCAGGCCGAGCACGAGCCCGAGCAGCAGCGCCACCACGGCGACGGCGAGAAGCTGCGGATCGATGGTATAGGTCATGTCATTCTCCCTGCCCCCGTCTGTTTGCCGTCTTGCCGCGTATTGCCCGGGGTTTGCAAGCGATTGGGCGCCAGACAACGCGGCGCCAACTCAACGCGTGACCCTTGCCTTCGGGCGCGCTATGCCCCGTGCCCTCATGACAGCCACCGCCATCCCCCATGATTATTCGACGTCGGAACGCCGCATCGCGCTCGGTGCCGTGCTCATCGTGCTGTTCCTGGCGGCGCTCGACCAGACCATCGTCGCTACCGCCATGCCGCGCATCATCGCCGAATTGCGCGGTCTCGATCGCATCGCCTGGGTGAGCACGGCCTATCTGCTCGCCTCCACCGTCGTCGTGCCGATCTACGGCAAGCTGGGCGATATCTATGGCCGGCGGCCGGTGCTGGTGTTCGGGGTGCTGGTGTTCCTCGCGGGATCGATGCTGTGCGGGCTGGCGGGGGAATTCGGCGCGCTGCCGCTGGTCGGCGATGGCATGAACCAGCTGATCCTGTGCCGCGCGGTGCAGGGGCTGGGCGCCGGCGCGCTGACCACCGGCGCCTTTGCCACCGTCGCCGATATCGCGCCGCCGGCCGAGCGCGGCAAATATACCGGGCTGTTCGGCGCCATGTTCGGGCTGGCCGGGCTCGCCGGGCCGGTGCTCGGCGGTTTCCTTACCGATCATGCGACGACGACCGTCATGGGCCATGTCGTTTCGGGCTGGCGCTTCATCTTTTACGTCAATCTGCCGCTCGGGCTGGTGGCGCTGTACATCTTGCTCAACCATCTGCCGCACGGGCAGCGCGGCGCCGACCAGCGCATCGACTGGCTGGGCAGCGTGCTGATCGTCGCCAGCTCGGTGCCGCTGCTGCTGGCGCTGAGCTGGGGCGGGCAGGGCGGTGGCTGGGGCCAGCCGCGCGTGCTGGCCGGCCTTGGCCTGGCGGTGGTGGCGCTCATCGCCTTCCTGATGGTGTCGCGCGGCAAAAGCTGGGCGGTGGTGCCGCTCGACCTGTTCGCGATTCCGGTGGTGGCGCGCGCCAATATCGCGCTGTTCCTTGTCAATCTCGGCTATATCGGCGTGCCGATGTTCCTGCCGCTCTATCTGCAACTTGTGCGCGGCTATACGGCGAGCGAAAGCGGCGTGGCGCTGCTGCCGCAATTGTTCGGCATCCTGATCGGTTCGACGGTGGCGGGTCAGGCGGCGCGGCGCAGCTTGTCGTACAAGCCGGTGCTGGTCATCGGCGGGCTGGTGGCGGTGGCGGCAGCCGCCGCGATGATGCTGATGACGGCGGGGTCGCCGCGCTGGATGCTGTCGGTCAACCTGTTCATCTTCGGGCTGGGCCTCGGGCCGGCGCAGGGCATGTTCACCCTCGCGATCCAGAGCGCGGTCGGCCATGCCCGGGTCGGCGTCGCCACCGCCTCGGCGCAATTCTGCCGGCAGATCGGCGCCACCGTGGGGGTCGCGGTGTTCGGCGCGCTGCTCACCTTCAACCTGACGCGCGAACTGCCGCAGCGGGTCCCCGACCTGATCGTGCCGGGCGAGGCGATCGAGCTGGCGCAGGCGCAGACGCTGGCGATGGATCGAAGCGCGCTGCAAAAGGCACTGGCGGCGCGCGGCAGCGATGATCCGGTGCGCGCCGAAGCGGCCGAAACCGGGCTGAAGGCCAGCTTTGCCATCGCCATCGAAGCGCTGTTTCCCGTCACGCTGGCGATCCTGGTGCTGGCGTGGCTGGTCACCCTGTCGGTTCCGGCGCTCAAGCTGCGCGGCCGCGAGGCACCGCCGGAAACCACGGCATGAGCGATGCCGCCCGTCGCCACGGCCTGCCCCCTTGTGGCACGCTCGAAATGCGGGCGATGCGCGATGGCTGGCCGGTGCGGACGATCTTCTGGCCGGGCAGCGACCCGGCGAAGGGCGCGATCCTGCTGATGGCCGGGCGCGGCGATTTCATCGAGAAATATGCCGAGACGATCCACGATCTCGTCGATGCCGGCTGGGGCGTCGCCAGCTTCGACTGGCGCGGGCAGGGCCTGTCGGGCCGCCTCGGCGATGCACCGGAAAAGGGCCATTGCACCAGCTTCGACCCCTGGCTCGCCGATCTCGATGAACTGATCGGCTGGTTCCGCGCTGTGCTGCCAGGGCCATGGTTCGCCATGGCGCATTCGATGGGCGGGCATCTGGTGCTGCGCCGGCTGGCCGATGGCGGCGGCGGCTTCGATCGAGTCGTGCTGCTGTCGCCCATGCTCGGCATGCTGGCGCCGCCGGTCGGGCCGGTGGTGGCGCGGATCATGGCGCGGGCCATGGTGCTGATCGGTCGCGGCGGCCGCTATGTCCGTGGCGGCGGCCCGCGCATCAAGGCCGAACCCGGCAGCGAGCGGCAATTGCTGCTGACCAGCGACCCCGAACGCTATGCCGACGAAGCCTGGTGGGCGGAGCGTGAGCCGCAGCTGTCGATAGGCAGCCCGACCTACGCCTGGCTCGATGCGGCATTCCGGTCGCTGGGCGTCCTGTTCGCCGGGCTCGGACGGGTGGCGACGCCGCTGCTGATCCTGATCCCGGGGGATGACAAGCTTGTCGACAATGCCGCGACGCGGCGGGCGCAGGTGCTGTTGCCGGGGTCGGAACTTGTCGTCTTTCCCGGCGCCGGCCACGAACTGCTGCGCGAGGCCAGCGACACACGCGCACAGGTGCTGGCGCGGGCGCTGGCTTTCCTTATGCAGGCCCCATGAACTTCGACATCGCCATCATCGGCGGCGGCATCGCCGGGGCGAGCCTGGCCTGGGCGCTGCGGCAGCATCGCCCCGGGTTGAAGATCGCCATCCTCGAAATGGAAGCCCACCCCGGCTATCATACCACCGGGCGCTCGGCGGCATTCTGGGTCGAAAGCTATGGCGGCCCGGCGATCGTGCCGCTCAGCCAGGCGTCGCGGGCGTTCTTCGATGCACCGCCGCCAGGGTTCTGCGACCGGCCTTTGCTCGGCCCCCGCGCCGCGCTGTATATCGCGCCGCCTGATGATGCCGCGGCGCTGCCGGCACTGGCCGCCGAATTCGATGCCGGCGGGGTGCATTACCAGCGTCTCGATGCCAAGGCGCTCGCCGCCACCCCGGTCGGCGCCATGCTGCGCCCCGACTGGTGCACCGCCGCGATCATCGA
>JBILPK010000278.1:0-3594 GCA_044373875.1 Polymorphobacter sp. | reverse complement strand
AAACGCTGCTCGGCATCATCGGGGAACTTTATTTCCCCTTCCTCATCGCCAATGCTGCCGCGCTCGCCGCCGGGGCCGAGACTTTCCGCTTCGACGCGATGGGGCATAGCTACACGCAAGGCACCTTCAAATATCAGGCGAAATGCCTCGCCGACCTGCGGGCACGCTTTGCCGCGCTGCCGGCGGGGGCGCGCGCCGGGCTGGAACCGCTGCTGGCGCGTACCGGCTGCCTCGCACCGTTGCAGGCCGCATGAGGGGCAGATTTCTTGCGCCCTCTCGGCAAGGGGTAGGGAGAAAGCTGGCGCTTGCCGCGGCCTGCCTTTTTGCCTCCGCCTTCACCCCGGCCACCCCCGGCGCGCTACCGCTGCTGCCTGCCCCGGCCGGTTCGGCAAAGGCCCCGGCCCGCCCCAACATCGTCGTGCTCGTCGCCGATGACTGGAGCTTCACCGATGTCGGCGCCTTTGGCGGGGAGATCGCGACGCCCAACATCGATGCGCTCGCCGCGCGGGGCACCCGCTTTGCCAATTTCCATGTCGCCGGATCGTGCGCGCCGACCCGCGCCATGCTGCAAACCGGCCTGCCCAACCACCGTATCGGGCTCGGCAACATGCCCGAGACGATCCCGCCCGAACATCAGGGCAAGCCCGGCTATGCCGCCGAGCTCGACGATGGCGTCGTCACCATCGCCGATCGGCTGCGCGCCACCGGTTATCGCACCTATCAGGTCGGCAAATGGCATCTCGGCAATCGCCCGGCCAACCTGCCGACCGGCAAGGGCTATGATCGTGCCTTCGCGCTCGGCCAGTCGGGCGCCGACAATTTCGAGAACAAGCCCAACCTGCTGCTCTACAAGCAAGCCGCCTGGACCGAGGACGGCAAGCCGGCGACGCTGCCGAATAATTTCTATTCGTCGCGCTTCATCATCGACAAGACCATCGAATATGTCGATGCCGGCCGGCCAAGCGGCAAGCCCTTCCTCGCCAGTGTCAACTTCCTCGCCAACCATATCCCTGTGCAGGCGCCCGATGCCGATATCGCCGCCTACAAGGGTCGCTACGCCGCCGGCTGGACCGCGCTGCGCGCCAGCCGCCGCGCCGGGGCGATTGCGGCCGGCATGGTGCCCGCCGATACGCCGATGGTCTCGATGGACACCACGGCAGACTGGAACGCGCTCACCCCGGCGGAAAAGGCCCAGCGCGCCCATGCCATGGCGGCCTATGGCGGCATGGCGACCGCGATGGACCGCGAGATCGGCCGGCTGGTGGCGCATCTGAAGGCCACCGGACAGTATGACAATACCGTCTTCGTCTTCCTGTCCGACAACGGCCCCGAAGCCATCGACCCTGGAATCGGCGCGTTCAACAACTGGGCGGTCAATCATTATTACAACACAAGGCCAGACCAGCAGGGCCGGCCGGGCAGCTTCACCGCCATCGGCACCAGCTTTGCCAGCGCGCTGGCGGCGCCGTTCCGAGGCTATAAATTTTCCGCTAGCGAGGGCGGCACCCGCGTGCCGCTGATCATCGCCTGGCCGGGCAATCCCGCCTTGCCGCAGGGCGGCGTCGCGCGCGGCTTCGCCCATGTCACCGATATCGCGCCGACGCTACTGGCGCTCGCCGGGGTGGCGGCACCCGCCGGCGCTATGACCGGGCGCGACCTGTCGCCGCTGCTGACCGGCGCCGCCAGCGTGCACCCCGCCGACGAAGCCATCGGCTATGAACTGTCGGGCAACGCCGTCGTCTGGAAAGGCGACTGGAAGCTGGTCAAGAACCTGCCGCCCTATGGCGATGGCCGCTGGGCGCTCTACGATATCGCTGCCGACCCCGGCGAGACCCGCGATCTCGCCGCCGCCGAACCCGCGCGTTCCAAGCTGATGCAGGCCGATTATGCCGCCTATGCGGCACGCGACCGGGTGCTCGCAATGCCCGCGGGCTATAGCGCCCCCCAACAGGTGGAAGCCAATGCCAAGCGCGACCGGCTTTACCCGCAGTTACGCGAACTCGCGGTCTGGGTGGCAGGCGGCCTGGGCCTTGTCATCGGCGGCGTCGTGGCGTTCCGCCGGCGGCGACGCCAGCCCGGGTGACCGGGGTTTCCAGCCCGTGGCCGGCCGAAGACGGTGGCCCGGCACGGCTGCAACACGCCGGCGGCGCACCGCCGACAGGGGTATTGCGCGCCACCGTGCGCCGAACCCTGATGTCGACGATGACCATTCTCGGCGCGCCGGGAGAGGTGTACCTGCTCAGCCACAGCGCGCTGCGCGCCAATATCGGCCTGCCGACGACAGCGCGGGTCGAACGCATCGACCCGATCACCCTCAAGACGCTGCAGGCATCGCCGCGCCTGGCTGGCGGGCCGATGTGGCCGGGCGGCATGGCGTTGCACCCCAATGGCGATCTGTATGTCGTCTATGGCCGCTGGCTGCACCGGCTCGATCGCGATTGCCGCGTCAAGGGCCGGTTGCAGCTGCCGATCGACGCGCCATGGAATAGCTTTGTCATCCTTGCGTGCGGCCTGATCGCCACCAAGAACCTGTCGGAAACCCGGCCAGCGCGATTGACCCTGATCGACCCTGAACGGCTTTGCGTGGTGGCGGCGGTCACCCTGCCCGATGCCTCGGTGGCGCGGCTGAGCGCTGATGGTGACACGATCTACATCGTCGGGGTCGATACGATACGGCGGGTGGGGTGGCGCGACGGCGCGCTGCATGTCGATCCCGACTGGCATTGGGCATATCGGCGCAACAGCGGCACCAGTTTCGGCTGGGATACCGTCATTGGCGGGGGCCACGCCTGGTTCATGGACAATGGCGCGCATCGCTATCGCACCAGCATGACCGGCGCCGGCGTGGCGAAAACACCCAACCGGCTGTTGCGAATCGCGCTCGCCGACGCCGCCGATCATGCCGCCGTCGCCGTCTCCGGCCTGCCCGGCGGCAGCATCACCAACCCGCCGCTGGTCGACGCCGTGCGCCGCATCGTCATCGGCTATGACAGCGCCAACCGCGTGCTGCAGGCGTTCGATTTCGAGCTGACGCCCTTGTGGAGCCGCCGCGACATCGGCTGCGCCAGCCATATGCTGCTTTATCCCGCCAGCGGCACGATCATCACCAACGATCATGGCCGCAGCGGTGAGTGGTTGGTAACGATCGACATCGCTACGGGTGCAGAGCGCGGTCGCGTCCGGCTCGGCGGGCTGATGCAAGGCGTAGTGTTCCCGTCCCCGGGCTGGAACGACGATGTCTATTGGTGCGGGATGGACAAGCTGGCCCGGATCTTCGCCGGATAGCCCGCAAGACAGTCGCGTTGGCGCGGTCGGCGGCGCGGCCCGCACCGCCGACCGGTCTGGGTAGCGAACCGATCCATTATAATCTTTGTAAAATTACGATTTTTTGATTCGGCGCAACCAACTTTCATGATATCGGCTCAAGGATTTCTCCGTTAAATCTTTAATTTCTATTAGGAATTTGCCGAACATGCTGGCCCTGCTGCAACGCTTCCGGTCGAACAGAAAGGCCGGCATGGCGACGGTCACGGCATTGATGATGCCGGTATTGATCGGCAGCGCCGGCATGACCAGCGACGCGATCCAGATGAC
>JBILPK010000022.1:0-31651 GCA_044373875.1 Polymorphobacter sp. | reverse complement strand
GCCGTCCCCGAAGATAACATCGCCGGTATCGCCGAGGTGGTTGGTCGGCGCGCTCGAGCGGCCGCCGTACAACTGGTCGTTGCCGTCGCCGCCATAAATCGTGTCGGCCCCGCCATTGGCGGTGACCCGGTCATCGCCGCGCCCGGCAATCAGCACATCGTTCGCGGCCGTGCCCACCAGATTGTCATTGCCGACCGTGCCGATGATCGCACCGGTGAGGGACAGAGTCGTGGCGTCGCCGTCAAAGGCGAGGAATTCGACGCTCGAGAGCGTGTCGCTGCCATCGGGTGCGCCCAGCCGGCGGTCGCTGACGATCACCGTCGCGCCACTGGTGACAATGTCATAATCGTTGCGGGCACCGGTCAGGTGCACGGTGTCGCTGTCATCGCCGCCGTCGATCGAATCATTGCCGCTGCCGCCGGCAAGCGTGTCATTGCCGGCGTCGCCGAACAGCTGGTCATTGCCGCTGCCCGCCATCACCAGGTCGTCGCCGTCTTCCCCGAACAGGAGATCATCGCCACCGCCGGCATCGAGCTGATCATTGCCGGTACCGCCGGTCAGATTGTCCCGGTTGTTGCCGCCCGTGATCGTGTCGTTGCCGCCGAACCCGCCGATATTATTGGCAAGGGTGGTACCGAAGTTGTCGGTCGAGTGCACCGAGCCGATGATGAGGTCAGCGCCTTGCGACCCGTTGAACGAAAATGATTCGACGTCGGTCAGGCTGTCGATGCCGCCCCGGCCATCGGTAAAGCTGAAGCTGGCGGTGCTGCCCCACGCCGAGGCATCGAAGGTGATCCCGGTGGCAAGGTCGTCGAACCGATAGCTCACAGAGTCATGACCGGCACCGCCATCGATGACATCATTGCCGAGGTCACCGCGAAGGGCGTCATTGCCATCGCCGCCGCGCAACGTGTCGTTGCCGTCTCCGCCGCGCAGTATGTCATTGCCGGCTTCGCCTAGGATCAGATCGGCGCCGTCGCCGGTGTGCCCGTTGGTCAGGCCCGAGCTGCCGCCGTTGATGAGATCGTTGCCGTCGCCGCCATAGATCGTGTCGGCGCCGCCATTGCCGGTGACCGTATCATTGCCGGCACCGACCACGACCCGGTCATCGCCCGCCGTGCCGACCACATTGTCGTTGCCCGCCGTACCGAAGGTCGTGCCAACGACGGACAGAATTGTGGCGTCGCCAGCAAAGGCGAGGAATTCGGCGTTGGTCAGGGTGTCGATGCCATCGGGCGTGCCGATGCGACGGTCGCTGACGGTCAGCGTCGTGCCATTGAGGGTGATGTCATAATCGTTGCGCGCGCCCGCAAAGCGCACGGTATCGCTGCCGGTACCGCCGTCGATGCTGTCGGCGCCGCCGCCGCCGGTGATGGCGTCGTCGCCGGCGTCGCCGTTCAGGATATCAGCGCCGGCTTCGCCGAAGATCGCGTCATTGCCGTCCTGGCCATTGAGAATGTCGAAACTGCCGCCGCCGATGACGGTGTCGTTGCCGGCCGCAGCCGAGACCTGGTTGGCGACACCGATGACCAGATCGCCTGCGAGGTGCACCGACCCGCGGATGATATCATCCCCCTGCGACCCGACGATGTTGAGGATCTCGACGCCGACGAAACTGTCGGTGCCGCCGCGGCCGTCGCTCATCGAGAAGCTCGCCGCGCTGCCGAAGCCGCTGGCGTCGAAATCGACCCCGGTGGCAAGATCGTCGAAGCGCATGGTGACAAGGTCGCGCCCGGCGCCGCCGTCGAAATGGTCGTCGCCCTGGTCGCCGCGCATATTGTCGTCGCCGTCGCCGCCAAAGAGCGAGTCGTTGCCATCGCCGCCGCGCAGGATGTCGCTGCCGCCTTCGCCGTAAATCACATCGTTGCCGTCGCCGGGGTGGCCGGTCGGCTGGCTCGAGCTGCCGCCGAACAACTGGTCGTTGCCATCGCCGCCGTAGATGATGTCCGCGCCGCCATTGCCGGTGACGGTGTCATTGCCGGCATCGGCCAGCACCAGCTCATCGCCCGCCGCGCCGACCAGTGCGTCATTGTTCGCGGTGCCGATGATCGGAACCGCAATCGACAGACTCGTGGCATCGCCGGCAAAGCTGAGGAATTCTGCGGCGGTGACGGTATCGATGCCATCGGGCGAGCCGGCGCGACGGTCGGTGACGGTCACGGTCGTGCCCGTGACGACGAAACCATAGTCCGTGCGCTTGCCGCTCAGCAGCACGGTATCGATACCGCTGCCGCCGTCGATCGAATCATTGCCGGCACCACCGGTCATGCTGTCATCGCCATCGTCGCCGAGCATGATATCGTTGCCGCCGCGGCCGAAGAGCCGGTCGTTGCCGGCGTCGCCGCGCACCTGATCGGCGGCATCGCCGCCGGTGATCAGATCGTCGCCGTCGTTGCCGGCGAGCAGATTGGCCAGCTGGGTACCGCCGGCATCCTCGAGGAACAGCGAGCCTTGCAGCGTGTCATTGCCCTGGGTGCCGCCTAGCCCCAGGATTTCGATGCTGGTAAAACTATCGGTGCCGCCGCGGCCATCGCTCATGGTGAAGCTGGCGGCATTGCCGAAATTGCTGGCGTCGAAAACAATGCCCGTCGCCAGGTCGTCGAAACGGATGCTGACAAAGTCGCGGTCGGCGCCGCCGTCGAAGACATCGTCGCCGAGGTCGCCGCGCAGGTTGTCGAAGCCATCGCCGCCGAGCAGCGTGTCGTTGCCATCGCCGCCGCGCAGGATGTCGTCACCGCCCTCGCCCAGCACCAGATCG
Organism: Polymorphobacter sp.; assembly: GCA_044373875.1. Taxonomy (GTDB): domain Bacteria; phylum Pseudomonadota; class Alphaproteobacteria; order Sphingomonadales; family Sphingomonadaceae; genus Sandarakinorhabdus. The sequence continues at coordinate 28,893 of JBILPK010000022.1, read as the reverse complement.
GCACCATCGCCGGGATGGCCGAGCGGATCATTGGATGCGCCGCCGTACAGCGTGTCATTGCCCTCGCCGCCCTGCAAAGTATCGGCGCCGCCATTGCCGGTGACGAGATCGTTCCCGGCATCGGCGAACAGCAGTTCGCCGACGGCCGTGCCGACCAGCGTGTCATTGCCAGTAGTGCCGATGATCGCGCCGGCGATGATCACAATCGTCCCGTCGCCTTCGAAGACAAGCGATTCGGCTGTGGTGATCGTGTCGGCACCGTCGGGCGTGCCCGAACGCAGGTCGGTCACCGTGACCGATGCACCGTTGAAGACGACCGAATAATCGGCGCGCGCGCCGGTGAAACGCACGTTGTCTGTGCCGGCGCCGCCATCGATCGAATCACTGCCGCTGCCGCCGATCAGCGTGTCGTCGCCATTGCCGCCGTTGACATAATCATCGCCGCCTGCGCCATCGACGCGATCATTCCCATCATCGCCGTTGACGCTGTCGGTGCTGCCGCCGCCGATGATCGTGTCGTTGCCGCCTTGCCCGCCGATCGAATTGCCGACCGAGACGCCGAAGCTGCCGAGCGTGTGCAGCGACCCGCGCAGCAGGTCATTGCCCTGCGACCCCGTGATTCCGAGCGCTTCGACATCGACGAAGCTGTCGATGCCGCCGCGGCCGTCGCTCATGGTGAAGCTGGCGGTACTGCCGAAGCCACTGGCGTCGAAGCTGACGCCAGTGGCCAGATCATCGAAACGGAAGGTGACGAAATCGAACCCGGCGCCGCCGTCATAGACATCATTGCCCAGGTCACCGCGCAGATTGTCGTCGCCATCGCCGCCGTTGAGCGTGTCGTCACCGTCGCCGCCGCGCAGGATGTCGTTGCCGCCCTGGCCGGAAATGAGATCGGCCTTGTCACCCAGATGGCCGGTCGAGTTGCCGTTATTGCCACCGACGAGATTGTCATTGCCGTCGCCGCCGGTCAGCACATCGGCACCCGCCGCGCCGGTCAGATTGTTGGCCCCGGCATGGCCGATCATCGTGTCGTTGCCGGCACCGCCATTGCCGTTGAGCGCGGTGGCCGCGGTCGCGGTCGGATAGAGCGCCTGGAGATCGATCAGGTCATGCGTCGCCGAGCCGTTGACGAAGCCGGCGTTGTTGGCGATCGCGCCGCCGATGACCGCGGCGCGGACTTCGAGGAAGCGCGCGGAATTGAACGGCCCTTCGGGCAGGAAATGCAGGCGTTCGGCGTTGGTCACCACATCGGTGCCGAGGAACGCCGCCGTGCCGAGGCCGGTGACGGTGGCGGTCTTGTCGGCGGCAAAGCTGATCTGGAACACCCGCTCGACCAGCGCGCCATCGACGCGTTCGACGAACAACAGCCCGTCTTCGGCGCCGACACCGACCAGCAGGCGATAGCTGCCCAGCGTATCGGCCGGCAGGTTGAAGGCGACGGTATCATTGCCACCGACGCCGGCATCGATGCTGTCGTTGCCGGCCTCGCCGCGAATATAATCGTCGCCGCTGCCGCCGGTTATGGTGTCATTGCCGGCGTTGCCGTTGAGATCGTCATTGCCGTCGCGGCCGTCGATGATGTCGTTGCCCGCGCCGCCCTTCATGAAGCCGTTGCCGCCGCCGCCAATCAGCGTGTCGTTGCCATCATTGCCGTTGAGATCATCATTGCCGCCGCGGCCGTCGATGCTGTCGTTCCCACTGCCGCCCTCGACATAGTTGCGGCCGTCATGGCCGATGATCGTGTCATCGCCAAAGTCGCCGGTGCTGTTGATTTCGGCCGAGCCGGCATCGGGATAGAGCGCGCCGATATCGATGACATCGCTGCCGATCGAACCCGAGACATGGGCGAAATTGTTGACGATCGCCGGCACGAACGGCGCCAGCAGGACGCCGACATAATTGCCGGGATAAAAGGGTTCGGGAAAGGTCTCGATGAAGACATCGATCTGTTCGACCCCGCTGACGGTATCGATGCCCTGGCCGGCAGCGCTGTTCAACCCCTCGATCGTCGCTTCGCCGGGGCCAGTCCGGATGATGCGGAACACCTGTTCCACCGTCGCGCCATCGACACGCTCGACGATCACGGTGCCGGGGCTGGCGCCTTCGACGACGCGCAGCGTTCCCGGCGTGCCCTTGGCAAGGGTGTAGGACGATGTATCGCGACCGCTGCCGCCATCGATGCTGTCATTGCCGGCTTCGCCGCGCAGGTAATCGTCACCGCCGCCCGCCGCGATACTGTCGTTGCCGGCGCCACCGTACAGATTGTCGAGGGCGTTGCTGCCGATGATGGTATCGTCGCCGCCATTGCCATAACCGAAGACGGCAACACCGGGCGCGGGTGCCGGATAAAGCTGCGCGATGTCGATCACATCGCCAAAGGCCGTGCCATCGATGCCGAGATTATTGTCGACGACATCATTGACCCGAACGCCAGTGCGCACCGACACGAAACGCGCCGCATCGAAGGCGCCATCGGGCAGGAAATGCAGTTCATCGATGTTGCTGAGCGTATCGGTGCCCAGGAACGCCGCCGAGCCCAGCCCTTCGACCGTGAAGCGGCCATCGGCCAGCCGCGTGATGCGGAACACCTGTTCGACCGTCGCGCCATCGACGCGCTCGACGATGTGGGTTTCGGCGTTGGCGCCATCGACGACACGGTAGCTGCCGGGCGTGCCGGCAACGAGGTTGAAGGCGGCAATATCGTCGCGGCCAGTGCCGCCATCGATGCTGTCGTTGCCGGCGTCACCGCGCAGATAATCATCGCCGCCGCGGCCATCGATACTGTCATTGCCATTACCGGCGCTGACGAAGTTGCGGCCGTCATGCCCACGGATGGTGTCGTCACCGGCGTCACCCTGGACGTCGATGGTGTCGGCGCCGGTCGCCGCCGGATACAGCGCCGTCAGATCGATGTTGTCGGCACCGGCACTGCCCTGGACATTGGCATAGCCACCAATGATTTCGGGAACGGACGGCGCAATGCGGGTGGTGATATAGGTGCCTGGCGGATTGGCGGCCGGGAAATAATTGATGAAGAAATCCAGCTGTTCGATGCCGACCACCGTATCGGTGCCGTTGAAGGCGCCGGTGCCGAAACCCTGCACGGTAGCGGTGCCGGTGCCGGTGATGACGTAGCGGAACACCGTTTCCACCATCGCGCCGTCGACGCGCTCGACCAGCCAGGCCCCGGCATCGGCACCGCTGCCGGCGACGATGCGCAGCGTGCCGGTTGTGCCGGTCGGCAGGCCGAAACTGGCGGCATCATAGCCGGCGCCGCCTTCGACGACATCATTGCCGCCCTGCCCCTGCAGGTAATCATCGCCGCGGTCGCCGCGCAGCAGGTCGGCACCGTCCCCGCCAAAGATCGAATCATTGCCGAACGTCAGGTCGAGCCCGGATTCGCCGAGCATGGTGTCGTTACCATTGCCGCCGTTGATGAAATCGGCCCCGGCATTGCCCTCGATATTGTCGTTGCCGTCATTGCCCGACAGATTGTCGTTGCCGCCGAAGCCGCGGATGAAATCATTGCCGGCGCCGCCGTTGAGTGTGTCGGCGCCGACCGCGCCCCAATGGCTGGCGAGCAGGGTTACAAAGGGCTGAACGCTGGCGACGGTCCGGTTGGCGATGTGGACGAGGTCGCGGAAGTCGGCCGGGTTGCCGGTGGCGGCGAGGTTGACCTGCAGCGTCGCATCGGCACCATTCTGAACGAGGCGGAGGAAGCCGGACGTGAACAGGCTGCTGCCGGCGACATAGCCCTGCAGGCTGTCGATGATCCCCGACATCCACACAAAATCGGTTTCAGCCGGGTTGAAATCGATGATGCGGTCGGCGACCCATTGGCCCGTCGAGGACAGCTGGACATGGAAGATGTCGTTGCCGGTGCCCCCCGAAATCGTATCGGCGGCGCCGCTGTTCGACGAGATGAAGGCGATCAGGTCGGCGCCGGCGCCGGCGTTGATGGTGCCAGCGCCGCCGATGGTATCGTTGCCGTCGCCGCCGAGCACCAGGTTGGACCCTTGCGAATCGAAAACCAGATCGTTGCCGGCGCCGCCGTCGAGCGTATCGTCGCCCGCCTCGCCGGTGCTGCCGCCGCCCGGACCGGTGACGTTCAGGAAGTCGTTGCCATTGCCGCCAGCCAGACTGTCGTTGCCGTCGCCACCGATCAGCGTGTCGCCGTCGTCGCCGCCCGACAGCGTGTCATTACCGGTGCCGCCGTCGAGCCGGTCGGTGCCGGCCTGCCCCGACAGCATGTCGTTGCCGCCAAGCCCGCTAATGATGTCGTTGCCGCTGCCGCCATCAAGGTTGTTGGCGCCATCATGGCCGCGCAGCGTGTCGTTGCCGATCTCGGCGCTGATGTTGATCGCATCGAGCGCCGTCGCCGCAGGATAGAGCGCCGCCACATCGAGACTGTCGGCGCCGATGCTGCCGAGCACCTGCGCCGCATTGCCGGCGATCGCCGGCACCAGCGTCGTCAGCCGGGTGTAGATTGCCGTGCCGGGCGGGTTCGCGGCCGCGCCGTAATCGATGTAGAATTCGAGCTGTTCGATCGAAACCAGCGTGTCGAAGCCATTGAAGGCACCGCTGCCCAGCCCCTGCACCGTCGCCGAATCGGGCCCGGTGATGGTGAAGCGGAATACGCTTTCCACCAGCGCGCCATCGACGCGCTCGACCAGCCAGGCACCCGCATCGGCGCCGCTGCCGGCGACGATGCGCAGCGTGCCCGCGGTCCCGGCGGGCAGGCCGAAGCGCACGACGTCATTGCCTTCAAAGCCTTCACCAAAATCATCGCCCGCGCCGCCTTCGAGCAGGTCGTTGCCAGCACTGGCAAAAATCAGATCATTGCCCGCCCCGCCGAAGATCGTGTCGTCACCTCCCGTGAGATCGATCAGCGTTTCACCGGTCAGGACGTCGTTGCCGTCGCCGCCATCGATCCAGTCGGCACCGGCGTTGCCCTCGATGCGATCATCGCCGCTGCCGCCCGACAGGCTGTCGTTGCCGCTGAAACCATAGATGAAGTCATTGCCCGCCGACCCGGTGAGCGTGTCGGCATTGACCGTGCCGGTGTGCGAGCCGAACAGGCCGATCGACGCTGCAATGCTGGCAGTATTGCGGTTTTCGATGACGACATAGTCGCGGAAATCGCCGGCGATACCCGAGGCACTGCGGTTGAGCTGCAAGACCGCGTCAGCACCGACCTGCACCAGCCGCAGATAGCCGGCAGTGAACAGATTTGTGCCTGCACTGTAGTTCTGCAAACCGTCGACCAGCGATGTCGTCCAGATGATGTCGCTCTCGCCCGGGTTGAAATCGGTGATGCTGTCCGCAACCCAGTTGCCATCGATGATCGGCGCGAGGTGAAAGACATCCCGGCCGCTGCCGCCGGTGATCGTGTCGACCGAAGCCGACAGCGCCGAGATGAAGGCGATGAAATCGCTGCCCGCGCCCGCGTCGATCGTGCCGACACCGGCGATCGTGTCGTTGCCGTCGCCGCCCACCAGGACGTTGACGCCGCGGAAATCGAAGATGAAGTCGTTGCCAGCGCCGCCATCGATCGTGTCGTCGCCATAGGCACCATCGCCAAGGGTGTTCGGGATGGTCTCGTCCATGACGTCGTTGCCGTTGCCGCCCGATAGGCTGTCATTGCCGTTGCCGCCGATCAGCGTGTCATTGTCGTCGCCGCCGCTGATGCTGTCGTCGCCCTCGCCGCCGTCGATCCGGTCATTGCCCTGCACGCCCGACAGCGTGTCGTTGCCACCGGCGCCGTCGATCGTATCGGCAAAGATGCTGCCTTCGATGAGATCGCCGCTGTTGGTGCCGTTGTAGGTGGCCATGATCGTCTTCCCCCTCGCCGGCGACGCACGCGCAACCGGCGCAAACTGTTCGCGGTCGCGACGGGCAACCGGCATGGAATGGAAACAGATTTCCTTACGTTATCTTAACCATCCCGTTCGCAGCGTCCTATCCGCCAGATGGGGGAGCCGGTGGGGGAGCGCGCGCATGCGGCCGGGCGATACCGGCCCTATGCGCGCCCCTGTCCGCATGGTTTTCGCCCCCGTCCCGCCTCGTGCGGCGACAGCGTTACCACCGCTGCGCGACCGCCCGGCGTGCGGGGGATCACGCCAATGGTTCAGGGCCGCCTGGTGCGGAACCGCGCCGGGTCGATCGACAGCCGCGCCAGCTTTTCGTACAGCGTCTTGCGCGGCACCATCAGGATCGCCCGGGCGGCGCTGACATTGCCGCCGGTGGCGCGCAGCACCTCCTCGATCACGCTCGCTTCATAGCGGCGCAGGCGTTCGGCGAGCGGAAAGCCGGTGGCCTGTGCCGCGCTTTCGGGGGCATCGTTCAGCCCGAGCACGGCATTGACGGCATAATTCTTCAACTCGCGGGCATTGCCGGGCCAATCATGGCTGGCGAGGTGGCGCCGCATCGCCTCGGTCAGCCGGAATTCCCCGGCGCCGAGCTGCGCGCGGGCTTCGGCGGCGAACAGCGCGAACAGCAGCGGCACATCCTCGCGGCGTTCGCGCAGCGGCGGCAGGCGCAAGCGTACGGCATTGAGCCGGTAGAACAGGTCGCTGCGAAAGCGCCCGTCCTGCACCAGCAGCCCGAGATCGACCTTGCTGGTGGCGATGACGCGCAGATCCACGGCGCGCGGGGCTGTGGCGCCGACCGGCTGCACAGCCCGCGCTTCGAGCACGCGCAGCAGCTTGGCCTGCACCGGCAAGGCCATGCTGTCGATATCGTCGAGCAGCAGGATGCCGCGGTGCGACGCCTCGATCTGCCCGGCGCGTGCCGACCGGCTGTACGCCACCATGTCGGCGGCATGGCCGAACAACAGGGTTTCGGCGAGCGCTTCGGGCAGCGCGCCGCAATTGACCGCCACGAACGGCCGCTCGCGCCGCCGGCTGAGCCTGTGCAGCAATTGCGCCACTAGTTCCTTGCCGGTGCCGGTTTCGCCTTCGATCAGCACATCGATGTCGAGCCCGGCCAATTGCCGGATCGTCGCGCGCAGCCGCGCCAGCGCCGGGCTGTCGCCGATCAACGGCCCCATGTTGTCCTGCGCTTCGGCGAGCGCGCGCAGCCGGCGATTGTCGAGCACCAGCAGCCGCTTTTCGAGCGCGCGGCGGGTGGCGGCGACGAGTTGCTCGGTGGCGAACGGCTTGGTCAGGAAATCGAAGGCGCCCTCGCGCAGCGCGCCGATCGCCATCGCGACATCGGCATGGCCGGTAACGAGGATGACCGGGATATCGGGATCGATCGCCCGAACCCGGGCGAAGAACTGCAACCCGTCCATGCCGCGCATGCGGATATCCGAAACGATGGCGCCGCCGAAACCCGGCTGCACCGCCAGGATCGCGGCATCGGCGCTGGCAAAGGCCCGCACCCGCAGCCCGGCGAGTTCGAGCGCCTGCACCGTCGCCGTGCGCAGGGCTTCGTCATCCTCGACGAACAGGACGTGCTGGTCGGTTTCGAACAGCATCAGGCGCGTTTCAGGAACAGGGTGAAGGCGGCGCCGGCGGCCGATGGTGCCAGCGCCAGTTCGCCACCGAATTCGCGGGCGATATCGCGCGCGATGGCGAGGCCCAGCCCGATCCCGGCCGGCTTGCCCGACACGAACGGCGTGAACAGCGCATCGGCGATCGCCGGATCGACCCCGGGGCCGGTGTCGGCGATGGTCAGCGCGATCATCGCCTCGCCCTGCGCCACCACCGCCAGCGTGATCGCCGGGTGCGGTGCCGCGGCGGTGGCATCAAGGGCGTTCTGCAGCAGGTTGACGAGAATCTGTTCGAGCCGGACCCGATCCCCCACCACGCGCAGCGCGGCGAGCGCCGGCGGCACGTCGACCTGCGTCAGTTCGCGCGCGCGTTCCCCCACGATCATCAGCGACCCCTCGATCACCGAAGCGATCGGCACCGCACCGGTTTCGGGAGTCTTGCGCCTGGCGAAATTGCGCAATTCGGCGGTGATGCTGCCGATCCGCTGCGTCAGCCCGATGATGCGCGCGATATTCTCGCGCGCCGGCCCGGGCTGGTCCCGATCGAGAAAGGCGCCGGCATTTTCGGCAAAGGCCCGGATGGCGGCGACCGGCTGGTTGATTTCATGCGCCACCCCGGCGGTGATCTGCCCCAGCGAGCCGAGCCGGTTGGCCTGCGCCAGTTCCTCGCGCGCGGCGCGAAAGCGGCGATCGGCTTCGGCGCGCTGGGCCGATTCGATGCGCAGCGCTTCGTTGGCGGCGCGCAGCTCGGCGGTGCGCCGCGCCACTTCGGCTTCGAGCGCGCGCTGGCCTTCGCGGGCGAGCTGGCGCTTTTCACGGCCGCGCAGCACCAGCGCGCCGATGATGCCGATGCTGCCCAGCACCGCCAGCCCCCACAGCCGCACCCTGGTGTTGGCGGCCGCCAGCGGGGCGACCATCGGTTCGAGATGCACCAGCGCGCCATCGGCAAGCGGCACCTGCTGGGTGGCGGCGCGATAGCGGATCGCCGATTCTTTCGATCTGCCGGGGCCGGTGCCGACCAGCGCCAGCGGCCCCGACAGGTCGATGGGGGCAGCGCGCGGCGGCGTGTTGCCGAATTGCAGCGTCTGGCGCACCCGGGCAAGGGTTGCCGGCTGCAGCGGGCGGGTGGCGCGAAACCGCCATTCGGGCACGCTGGTGATGAGGATGATCCCCTGCGCATCGGTGACGAAGCTCGGCCCCGCCGCACGCGCCCATAATTGTTCGACACGATCGAATTCGACCTTGACCACAATCGTGCCCACCGGCCGGCCCGCCACATCGAGCCGGCGCGCCAGGTACAGCCCCGGCCGACCGCTGACCGTGCCGAGCGCGAATAGTTCCGACCGGCCGCGGCGCATCGCATCGCGGAAATAGGGGCGAAAGCCATAGTTGCTGCCGACAAAGCTCGTCGGCAGCCGCCAGTTGTTGGCCGCCAGCGTCAGGCCGTCGGCATCGATCAGGTAGATGGCAGCGGCATCGGTGCGCCGCGCGAGCAAATCGAAGCTGCGGTTAAGCCGGGCGATCGGTGCCGCATCATGCGTCGCCAGCGCCGCGGCGACATCGGGATATTCGGCAAGCACATCGGGGAGCAGGCGGAATTTCTGCAATTCGCTGGTCAACAGCCCGACATGACTGCGCGCCGTGCGCGCGGCGAGGACATCGGCCGCGGCAATCGCCTGGCCACGGGCATAGCGGCTGCCCGCCGTGGCGATGATCAGCAACCCCGTCGCCAGCGCCAGCAACAGGCCAAATCGTCGAAGCGGGCTTTCGAGCATTTGTGCGGAATATCACACAATCGACAAAAGTCATGTGTGGATTATCAGACATAAATTCCGGAAATTCTCCAAAATATCTAATATTTTCAGAAGTCTACGAAATCACGCATATTTGTTGCACCGCGCGTGCCACTGCCTATCCTTGCCACAAGCCTCGCCAGCAGGCCGATCACCCGAGGGGACGCATGCAGCCTGCCACAGATTTGCCGGACCCGGCGCTCGCCACCCGGCCATGGTGGCGGCAGCTCTATCCCCAGGTCATCCTGGCGATCGCGCTCGGCGCGGCGCTGGGGCATTTCTATCCCGAAACCGGCGCGGCGCTAAAACCGCTCGGCGATGGCTTCATCAAGCTGGTCAAGATGGTCATCGCGCCTGTCGTGTTCCTGTCGGTGGTCAGCGGCATTGCCGGCATGCGCAGCGTCGGCGGCGTCGGCCGGGTGGCGGGCAAGGCCTTTGGCTATTTCCTCGTCGTTTCCACGGGCGCGCTGATCATCGGCCTGATCGTCGCCAATGTCGTCCAGCCGGGTGCCGGATTGAAGATCGATCCCGCGACGCTCGATAGTGCCGCGGTCGCCGATTATGTCAGCAAGGCGCACGACAGCAGCATCGTGGGTTTCCTCAGCGACATCATCCCCACCACCCTGGTTTCGGCGCTCACCGAAGGCTCGATCCTGCAGACCCTGTTCGTCGCGATCCTGTTCGGCATCGCGCTGTCGCTTGTCGGGGATGCCGGCGCCCCGGTGGTCGACATGGTGCAGCGCCTCGGGCTGGTGATCTTCCGCCTCGTGGCGATGCTGATGCAGTTCGCGCCGATCGGGGCCTTTGGCGCCATCGCCTTCACCATCGGCAAGTTCGGGCTGGGCGCGCTGGTCAGCCTCGGCGCGCTGATCCTGACCTTCTACCTGACCTCGCTGCTCTTCGTCCTCGTCGTCCTCGGGCTCATCGCGCGAATCCATGGCTTTTCGGTCATCCGGTTGATCGTCTATCTGCGCGCCGAACTGCTGCTGGTGCTCGGCACCTCGTCGTCCGAATCCGCGATGCCGAGCCTGATCGCCAAGCTGGAGGATGCCGGCTGCGAACGCAGCGTCGTCGGGCTGGTCGTGCCGATGGGCTATTCCTTCAATCTTGATGGCACCAACATCTACATGACGTTGGCGGCGCTGTTCATCGCCCAGGCGGTGGGGGTCGATCTCAGCCTGTGGCAGCAGGTGACGCTGCTCGGCGTCGCGATGCTCAGCTCCAAGGGCGCCGCCGGGGTGACCGGGGCGGGCTTCATCACGCTGGCCGCCACCCTGTCGATCGTGCCGACGGTGCCGGTGGCCGGGCTGGCGCTGATCCTGGGCATCGACCGCTTCATGTCCGAATGCCGCAGCCTGACCAATTTCATGGGCAATGCCGTCGCCACCATCGTGGTGGCGCGCTGGGAAAAGGCGCTCGATGCGCCGCGCCTGCGGGCGGTGCTCGCCGCCGGCGCGCCGCACCCGGCACTGGCGGCAGCGCCCGTCGAAACCGATGCCGACTGATACAGATCCGGGGGGAAATACCATGACCATCAAATTGCCGATCGCACTGCTGCTCGCCGGGACCGCGCTGGTTGCGCCGACCCGCGCCCAGACTGCCGCCACTGCCGCCGCCGAGCCCGAGGCAGCACCCGAAATCATCGTCGTCGGCTCGCAGATCCGCGGCAAGGTCACCCAGGCGCTGCCGGTGACGGTGCTCGATGCCGACCAGATCGATGCCACCGGCGCCTTGTCGGGCGACGAGTTGTTCCGCTCGATCCCGCAGGTCGGCGATGTCACCTTCAACCCGTCGAACAACCCGCAGACGAGCAATGCGGCACGCGGCGATGTCAATTCGATCAACCTGCGCAACCTGGGGGTCGGCAACACGCTGGTGCTGCTCAATGGCCGCCGGCTGGTCACCCACCCGACCAGCCAGGCCGGCGAAGGCAATGTGCCGGTGCTCGGCTATAATGCCAATTCGATCCCGGTCGGCAATATCCAGCGGCTCGAAGTGCTGCGCGATGGCGCTGCCGCCATCTACGGCGCCGATGCGGTGGCGGGGGTGGTCAATACCGTGCTCAAGACCAATTTCGACGGGGTGTCGATCGATGCCCGCGTCGGCGGCGCCGAAAGCACCAGCCGCACCGAAATGCAGCTGACGAGCAACCTGGGCCGCAACTTCGGCGGCGGCGCCGGCAATGTCTCGCTCTTCCTCGATTACACCTATCGCAGCGCCCAGCTCGCCGAGGACCAGCCCTATACCGCGACCAACGACCTGCGCGCGTTCTTCGCCGATGATCCGGCCTTTGCCGGCAATCTGAACGCCGATGGCCGCGCCACCCAATCGCCCTGGGCCAACCTCGCGGTCGTCAACGGCCCCGGCACGATCCGCCGCGGCACCACGGCGCTGACGTCATCGGCGGGCGCCTTCCACACGCAATCAGTGCTCAATCCCGGCTGCCTCGTCACCATTTCGGCCGATGCCTGCTATGGTTCGGGCACCCGCGCCACGGCGACGACGCTGCGCGAGGAACGCTTCGACAATGCCGTCGGCACCACCGTCACCCCCGAAGTCAGCCGCTTCAACAGCTTCCTGACCGGGCATTACGATGTTAGCGACGCTATCACGCTTTATGGCGAGGCCGGCTATTACCGCGCCACCACCCATGCCGTGCAGCCGCCGACGATCAACCTCAACGCCATCGTCGTGCCCGCGAGCAATTACTGGAACCCCTTCGGCCCGACGGTGTTCGCCAGCGGCCTCGCCAACCCCAACCGCATCAGCGGGCTGACCAATGTGCCGGTCACCGGGCTGCCGGTGCGGCTGACGACCTATCGCTTCGTCGATACCGGGCCGCAGTTCGTCGATGTGACCAATGAACAGCTGCGCCTGCTCGGCGGGGCACGCGGCAAGATCGGCAGCTTCGATTTCGATACCGCCGTGCTCTATTCCGAAGCCCGGGCGCTCGATCGGTCCGATGCGGTCAACATGACGAAGCTCCAGCAGAGCCTCGCGCTGTCGACCCCCGATGCCTATAACCCGTTCAGCGGTGGTTGCGCCGCGACCCCCAATATCGGCGATTGTTCGCCGTCCACCCAGACCGCGATCGATTCGATCCTGTTCAAGCTCGATCGCCGGACCAAGACCACGCTGGCACTCGCCGATTTCAAGGTGTCGCGCGCCGATCTGTTCACCCTGCCCGGCGGCGACCTGGGCTTTGCCTTCGGCGTCGAGGGCCGCCGCGAAACCCAGAGCGACACGCGCGACGACAATCTCAACGGCACCATCCCCTTCGTCGACGCGGTAACCGGCGCCATTTCGACCAGCAACGTCGCCGCCGTCAGCCCGACGCCGAGCACCAGCGGCGCCCGCACCGTGGTGTCGGCCTTCGGCGAGCTCGCCATCCCGCTGGTCTCGCCCGAAATGAACATCCCGCTGGTGTCGCGCTTCGATGTCCAGGCCGCGGGGCGCTACGAACATTATTCGGATTTCGGCTCGGTCTTCAAACCCAAGGTCGCCGCCGCCTGGGATGTCGTCGACGGCCTGCGGCTGCGCGGCTCCTATTCGATGGGCTTCCGCGCCCCCAATCTCGAACAGACCAAGACGGTGCAATATTCGCGGCTCGGCTCGAACACCGATTTCTACCGCTGCGAGGCCGATCTGCGCGCCGGGCGCATCACCAGCTTCAACGCCTGCAACCGCGGCGTCAGCTATTCGATCTTCGTCTCGGGCAACCCCGATCTGAAACCCGAAAACAGCACTAACTGGACCGTCGGCACCGTCCTCCAGCCGCGCTTCATCCCCGCCGAACTGGGCCGCGTCACGCTGACGGTCGATTTCTGGTCGATCAAGCAGACCGGCATCGTCGGCCAGTTCGGCCCGCAGAACGCGCTGGTCCTCGATTATCTGCTGCGCCAGCAGGGCAGCAGCAACCCCAATGTCATCCGCGCCGCGTCGAATGCCGATGATACGCCGCTGTTCACCGGCACGGGCCTTGCCCCGGCGGGCATCGTCACGACCATCCAGGACCAGTTCGTCAACCTGTTGCCGCAAACCGTGCAGGGCATCGACCTGGCGCTGATCTACCAGCTCCACGACACCGGGATCGGCGATTTCGATCTCGACATCAATGTCGCCAAGCTGACCAAATTCACCCGCCAGGTGCCCCCGGGCATCCAGACGCTGTTCGATGCCCGCGCCGCCGGCACCATCAATGTCGCGACGCCGCTGACCGACACCAGCGACCTGATCAAGACCCGCAGCCGCCCCGAATGGCGCGCGACGGCCTCGCTGACCTGGAGCCTCAAGCAGTTCCAGGTCGGCGGTTTCGTCAACTTCATCAGCGCGGTCAACGACACCAGCTTCCTCGATGCCACCGGCACGCCCTACGTCGTCGATGGCCAGACGACCTTCAACCTATATGCCCAGTACCGCATCAAGAGCGGCGGCCTGAAGGGCACGCGCTTGCGCATCGGTGCGCGCAACCTGTTCAACGCGCAACCGCCGCTTGCCGGCGATGGCTATCTCGGCTCGCTCTACAATCCCTATGGCCGCTATCTCTATGCGACCATCGGCATCCGGCTGTAAGGAACGGCAATGATGTTCCGCCGCGCACTGTTGCTGATGTCCCTTGTCCTGGCGGCTGTGCCGGCAGGCGCGCAGGCCCCGGCCGTCGCTGCCCGCCCGGCGGCACCGCGCACCATCCTGTTCATCGGCAACAGCTTTACCTATGGCGCCTATTCGCCGGTGCGCGGCTACCGCGCCGATACGGTCAGCGATCTCAACAACGAAGCCATCGGCGGCGTGCCGGCGCTGTTCAAGCATTTCACCGAACAGGCCGGGCTCGACTATGCCGTCAGCCTTGAAACCGCCGGCGGCAAGGGCCTCGAATTCCACCTTGCCGAAAAGCGCGCGGCCATCGACAAGCGCTTCGATGTCGTCATCCTGCAGGGCCACAGCCTGCTCGATCGCAAGAATCCCGGCGATCCGGCGCTGCACACCGCAGCTGCCGCCGGGCTCGCCGCGCTGTTCACCGCGCGCAACCCCGATGTCGACCTGCAGCTCAGCGCCACCTGGTCGCGCGCCGACATGGTCCACCAGCCCGGCAGCCGCTGGTCGGGCACGCCGATCGGCCAGATGGCAACCGACCTGCGCCGCGCCAGCGACCAGACCCGCAGCGCCGTGCCGGCACTGGACGGCATCATCCCGATCGGCGAGGCCTGGAACCGCGCCTTCGCGACGGGCATCGCCGACCCCGATCCCTATGACGGCACCAGCTTCGGCAAGGTCGATTTGTGGGCCTATGACCATTATCACGCCAGCAGCCATGGCTATTACCTCGAAGCGCTATTGATCTTCGGCCGGGTGACGGGGCGCGACCCGCGCAGCCTGGGGGCCCGCGAACGCGCCGCTTTCGATCTCGGCATCGCCCCGGCGGTGGTGACCGCGCTCCAGGCCATCGCCTTCGAAACGCTTGCTGCCGAACCACGCTGAGGCCGCCGTTATCCGCGGCTTGCGAGCTTTGCGGCAAGGCCGCATACTTGCCTGTGTTTCGAGGGGGCCAGGATGACAAGGTTTCGCATCAACGGGCGCGAGGTAAGCATTGATGCCGATGACGACACGCCGCTGCTCTGGGTGATCCGCGAGGATATCGGGCTGACCGGCACCAAGTTCGGCTGCGGCATCGGCCAGTGCGGTGCCTGCACCGTCCATGTCGGCGGCGCGGCGGTGCGGTCGTGCAGCACGCGTCTCGGCGATGTGGCGGGCGCCGAGGTGACGACGATCGAAGGGCTCGACCCCGCCGGGCGCCATCCGGTGCAGGTGGCATGGAACGCGCTCCAGGTGCCGCAATGCGGCTACTGCCAATCGGGGCAGATCATGCAAGCCGCCGCGCTGCTGATGGCCACGCCGCGCCCCGATGACAGCGATATCGACAATGCCATGGCCGGCAATTTGTGCCGCTGCATGACCTACATCCGCATCCGCGCCGCGATCAAGGCGGCCGCGGCGCAAAAGGCAGGAGCGCCGACTCATGGCTAGGCCCGGCAGCATCGCCCACCCGCTGTCGCGGCGCGGCTTCCTCATCGCCACAGGGGTCACCGGCGCGGCTTTCGGCTTTGCCGGTGTCGCGGGCGCGGCCGGCGAAACGCCCGGCTATGCGCCGACCTTGTGGTACAGCATCGGCACCAACGGCGGCGTGACGGTCAACATCATCCGCGCCGAAATGGGCCAGCATGTCGGCACCGCGCTCGCCCGCATCCTCGCCGACGAGCTCGAGGCCGATTGGTCGAAGGTGCGCATCGACCATGTCGATACCGATCCGAAATGGGGCGACATGGTCACCGGCGGCAGCTGGTCGGTATGGCAGACCTTCCCGCAGTTCAGCCGCGCCGGGGCGGCAGGACGCATGGCGCTGATCGAGGCCGGGGCGCAGCTGCTCGGTGCCGATCCGGCGGCGTGCACGGCGCGGCGCGGCATGGTCAGCGCCGGCGACCGTTCGATCGGCTATGGCGAGATCGTCCGCACCGGCAAACTGCGCGCCAGCTACACGGCGGCCGAACTCGACGCGCTGCCGATCAAGCCGGCCGCCGAACGCCGGATGATCGGCAAGCCTGTCAAGGCGCTCGATATCGCCGAAAAGACCGATGGCAGCGCCCGCTACGGCATCGATGCCAGCGTCCCCGGCATGGTCCATGCTCGGCCGATCCTGCCGCCGACGCGCTATGGCGCCAAGGTGACGAGCGTCGACGACAGCGCCGCCAAGGCGATCAAGGGCTATCTGCGCTATCTCGTGCTCGACGATCCGTCGGGATCGGTGCCGGGTTGGGTAATGGTCATCGCCAGTTCGACCGCGGCCGCCATCCGCGCCGCCGATGCGATCAAGGTGACGTGGAGCGGCGGCGACGGCGCCACCGTGTCGGAAAAGCAGTTGCAGGACCGCGCCCGCGCGCTGATCGCCGATCCGGCGGCGGGCGGCGTGCTCGCCACCGGCGGCGGCGATGTCGAGGCGGCGCTGGCGGCGGGCAGGACCCGTATCGCCGCGACCTACACCACCGCCAGCGTGCTGCATTTCCAGCTCGAACCCTTGAACGCGCTCGCGTTTGAAAAGGACGGTGTTTTCGAGATCCACACCGGTAACCAGTGGCAGAGCCTGATCCTGCCGACGCTCGCCAAGGCGCTCGGCCGGCCGCAGGGCAGCATCGTCATGCGCACCTATCGCATCGGCGGCGGCTTCGGGCGGCGCTTGAACGGCGATTATGCCGTGCCCGCCGCGCTCGCCGCCAAGGCGCTGGGCGTTCCGGTCAAGATGATCATGACCCGCGCCGACGATGTGCGTTTCGACAGTTTCCGCTCGCCATCGGTGCAGCATGTGCGCATCGGCATGGACGGCAAGGGCCGCATCACCGCCATGGACCATGCCGCCTGCGCCGGCTGGCCGACCCAGGCACTGGCGCCGGGTTTCATGCCCAAGGGCAGCAATGGCGTTGCCTATGATCCCTTTGCCATCGCCGGTGCCGACCATTGGTACGACGTCGGTACCCAGAAAGTCCGCGCCATCAACAATGATCTTGCCAATGCCAGCTTTCGCCCCGGCTGGCTGCGCTCGGTCGGGCCAGGCTGGACCAACTGGGCGGTCGAATCGGCGATGGACGAAGCTGCCCATGCCGCCGGCAGCGACCCGGTCGCCTTCCGCCTCGCGCATCTGACCGCAGCCGGCCGCAACGCCGGCAGCGCGCCGGTCGCGGTCGGTGGTGCCAAGCGCCAGGCCGCCGTCGTCGCCGCTGCCGCCGAACGCGCCGGCTGGGGCGGCAAGCTGCCCGCCGGCACCGGGATGGGCATCGCCACCAGTTTCGGCCAGGAACGCGACATGCCGACCTGGGTGGCCTGCGTCGCGCGCGTGAAAGTGGCGCGCAAGACGGGCAAGGTGACGGTTGAAAAGCTCACCATCGTCACCGATGCCGGCACGATCGTCGACCCCGATGGCGCCCGCGCCCAGACCGAAGGGGCGGCGCTGTGGGGGCTGAGCCTGGCGCTCCACGAGGCGACCGAGTTCCGCAACGGCCAGGTCGCCGACACCAACCTCGACACCTACACCCCGCTGCGTATCACCGAAGTGCCGCCGCTCGACATCCATTTCATGCCGAGCAGCGAGCCGCCGGTAGGGCTGGGTGAACCCGCGACCACGGTGGTCAGCCCGGCGATCGCCAATGCGATCTTCGCGGCGACGGGCAAAAGGCTGCGGCACCTGCCGATGCGGCCGGCGGATCTGGTTTAGGGCTTGTCGAGCGCACAGCCGAATTCGGGGTCATAGCGCGCCGTCCGGCTGGCGAGCAGCGGTACCGACGCAGTGATGCGGCGGCGCTGGCTGTCCTCGGTCACCGTCACCATCTCCATTCCCGGTTCGCGGTCGGTGTCGCACGATGCCATGTCGCGATTGCCGACATAGCGGCACGAACAGACGACATGCGCCAGATAGCCGGCACCGACCTCGGCACGCTGGCCCGTACTGCTGTATTTCAGCCCCAGCCAGCCGCCGGCCAGCAGCGTTGCCAGCAACGGCAGCAGCAGCAACCAGCGCTTGCCGGTGCCGCGCGCGCCGCTGTCGCCCAAGCCTGTGCTTGCGTTCATGTGCTTGCCCCTTCTACGTTGCCGGCATGCGCAAACGAGACGCCATCATGCGATTGCAATCAAGCCTGTTTGTGGCGGCGCTGCTGCTGTCGTCGCCGGGCTTTACTTTGGCGCCGGCAACCCCGCCCGCCACTACCAGCCCGATGCGCGCCCTGCCCGCCGCCGATGCCTTCTTCACCGATCCGGGCTTGCGCGAAACCCGTGCCATCATCGTCCTCAAGGACGGCAAGCCGATCTATGAACGTTATGCCCCGGGCTATGGCCCGGGCAATCGCTTCATTTCCTGGTCGATGGCCAAGTCGCTGACCTCGACGCTGATCGGTGCCCTCGTCGCCGATGGCAAGCTCGAGCTCGACAGCCCGGCGCCGGTGCCGGCCTGGGCCGAAAAGGGCGACCCGCGCGGCGCGATCACGCTGCGGCACCTGCTCCACATGGAATCGGGGCTGAAGCATATCGAGGCCGATCCGCCCGAACGCGCCGACACCAACCGCGCGCTGTTCGCCGACAAGAGCGCCGATATCGTCGCCCATGCCGTGGCGGCGCCACTGGAGAGCAAGCCCGGCACCAAATACCAATATTCGACGCTGACAACGCATATCCTTGTCGATATCGCCGTACGTACCATCGATCCCACGGCAAAAACGCCGGTGGCGCGCCGCGCCGCGATGCAACGCTTCCTGCGCGAGCGCCTGTCGGGTCCCGCCGGCATGCCCAGCCTGATCTGCGAATATGATCCGCAAGGCACCATGCTCGGCGGTTCGCTGTGCCACGCGACGGCGCGCGACTGGGCGAATTTCGGCCAGCTCTACCTCGATGACGGTGTCGTGGCCGGAAGGCAGGTCGTCAGCCGCGACTGGGTACGCTTCGTGCGCGCATCGGCGCCGACCAACGCGGGCTATGGCGGGCATTTCTGGCTCAACCGGCCCAAGCCCAATGGCGAATCGGGCCTGTTTGCCGACCAGGGGCCGGCCGATGCCTATTCGGCGAACGGCCATCTCGGCCAATATGTCATCATCGTGCCGTCGAAACGGCTGGTCGTCGTCAGGCTCGGCAAGACGCAGGATGACCAGCGCCAGCCGGTGAAGACCGCGCTCGGCCGGCTGGTCAACAGCTTCCAGGCGGTGGCGCGATGACCGAAAACTACCGCATCATCGACATCAAGCTCGATGAACGCACCATCCTGTGGCGCAACGCCGATATCGAGCAGGAACGCCGCGTCGCCATCTTCGACCTGCTCGAAGGCAATGTCTTCCAGCCGGTCAGCGCCGCCGAATCGGATTACAAGGGTCCCTACAAGGTCATGCTCGGGGTCGAGGAAGGCCGCTTGACCGTGGCGATCAACGCCGTCGACGACACCCCCGTCGAATCCTTCGTGCTGCCGCTGGCGCCGTTCCGCCGCACCGTCCGCGATTATTTCGCCATCTGCGACAGCTATTACCAGGCGATCCGCCAGGCGACGCCGACGCAAATCGAAACCATCGACATGGCGCGGCGCGGCATCCACAACGATGCCGCCGAAACGCTGAAGGACCGGCTCGAATCGAAGGTCATCGTCGATTTCGATACCGCCCGGCGGCTGTTCACGCTGATCTGCGTGCTGCATATCCGGGGTTGAAATTGCCGCTGGGGAACAGCCAGTCGACCAGGTCCTCGGCATCCTGTTCGCCGGTGATGCGGATATGGACTTCGCTCGATCCCGGTGCACCGCGGACCTTGCCCAGGAAGCGATCCATCGCCTGCACCGCCAATTCAGGGCTTTCGTCGAGCGCCGGGCGGCGCAGCGAGAACAGCAGGGCACCGGGCGTCAGTGCCACGGTGAAGAACTGCCGGCCTTCGCCATCGCGAATCTGCAGCTCGCTGAGCTTTTCCCGTGCCGCGCACTGCAGCCCCGATCGTTCGGCGGCGAGCAGCACGACGAGATAAGCGCGGCGCAGGCTGCGGCCGGCACAATTATCAAGAATGGTCAGATGCGCTTCGGCTTGGCTATACATGGGACGACCCTTTGAACTGATTATGCCCGTAGCACACCGAACCTGTATAAAACAGTAACTTTTTGGTTAACTTGAGGACGTCGCATGGCCGTACTTTCCGACCGCTGGATCCGCGAACAGGCGCTGGCCACCGGCATGATCGAACCCTTTGTCGATCGCCAGACCCGCGAGGGCGTGATCTCGTACGGCCTGTCCTCCTACGGCTATGACGCGCGGGTGTCGGACGAATTCAAGATCTTCACCAATGTCGAATCGGTGACCGTCGACCCCAAGAACTTCCACCCCGGCAGCTTTGTCGACCGCAAGACCGATTGCTGCATCATCCCGCCGAACAGCTTCGCGCTAGCCCGCACCGTTGAATATTTCCGCGTGCCGCGCGACGTGCTGGTCATCTGCCTCGGCAAATCGACCTATGCGCGCTGCGGCATCATCGTGAACGTCACCCCGCTCGAACCCGGCTGGGAAGGCCATGTCACGCTGGAATTCTCCAACACCACGCCGCTGCCGGCGAAAATCTATGCCAATGAAGGCGCCTGCCAGTTCCTCTTTCTCCAGGGCAACGAACCCTGCGAGGTGAGCTATGCCGATCGCGCCGGCAAATACATGGGGCAGAGGGGCGTGACGCTTCCAAAAATTTGACAGGGCCCAAAATCTGATGGCACCCGAAACGCGTACCGGCCTCATTGCCGGGCTGGCCGCTTATTGCCTGTGGGGGCTGCTGCCGCTCTATCTCAAGCTGCTGTCGGGCATTCCGGCAGCCGACGTGCTCGCCAACCGCATCCTGTGGTCGCTGCTGCTGATCGGCGGCATCATGGTCGCCACCGGCGGCGGCGCGCGGCTGCGCGCCGTGGTGGTGCAGCCACGGCTGCTGCTGCTGCTGGTCACCAGCGCGCTGCTGATCGCGCTCAACTGGCTGATCTATACGTGGGCGGTGCTCAACGGCCATGTCCTCGACACGAGTCTGGGCTATTTCATCAACCCGCTGATCAGCATCGTCTTCGGGGTCGTGCTGCTTGGCGAACGGCTGGTGCGGCTGCAATGGATCGCCGTCGGGCTCGCCGCCACCGGAGTCGCCATCGTCGCCATCGCCAATGGCGCGCTGCCGCTGGTCAGCCTGGGGGTGGCGCTGTCGTTCGCGCTTTATGGCCTGGTGCGCAAATTCGCGTCGGTCGATGCCATCACCGGACTGCTGGTGGAAACCATCATCCTGGCGCCGGTGGCGCTCGGCTGGCTGCTGACCCGGCCGCAGGGGTTGTTCGGCCACCCGCCGGCGACCGAGGCGCTGCTCATTGCCGGCGGCGCGCTGACCGCGGTGCCGCTGCTGCTGTTCGGCGTCGCGACGCGCTGGCTCAAGCTGTCGACGATCGGCCTGATGCAATATATCGCGCCGACGATGGTTTTCCTGCTCGCGGTGTTCCTGTTCGGCGAAGCCCTCACCCCCGCACGGCTGGCGGCGTTCGGCTGCATCTGGGCCGGGCTGGCGCTGTATACCCGTTCGCTGCTGGCGGGCGCTGCGGGGCGCTGAATGCCGCTGGCAAAGCAGGCGGTGCCGCGCTAGGCCTGTCGCATGGACCAGATCGTCATTCGCGGTGGCCGCCCGCTCAACGGCCGCATTCCCATTTCCGGCGCGAAGAACGCCGCCCTCACGCTGATGCCATGCGCGCTGCTCACCGATGAGCCGCTGACGCTGCGCAACCTGCCGCGCCTCGCCGATATCGATACCTTCGGGCATCTGCTCAACAACCATGGCCTGTCGACGACGATCGAGGGCACGTCCCCCGATGAATTCGGCCGCGTCATGACGGTGCGCGCCAACCGCATCACCTCGACGGTCGCGCCCTATGATATTGTCCGCAAGATGCGCGCCTCGATCCTCGTGCTCGGGCCGCTGCTCGCCCGCGCCGGCGAAGCCACCGTGTCGCTGCCCGGCGGCTGCGCCATCGGCAACCGGCCGATCGACCTCCATCTGAAGGCACTCGAACATCTCGGTGCCGAGATCGAGCTCGCCGCCGGCTATGTGAAGGCGACCGCCAAGGGCGGGCTACCGGGTGGCCGCTATGTCTTCCCGCTGGTCAGCGTCGGCGCCACCGAAAACGCCGTGATGGCGGCGGTGCTGGCGCGGGGCCCCTCGATCCTCGAAAATGTCGCGCGCGAGCCCGAGATCGTCGACTTGTGCAACTGCCTCGTCGCCATGGGCGCGCACATCCAGGGCATCGGCACCGAAACGCTCGAAATCGAAGGCGTGCGTGATCTCCACGGCGCCACCTATGCCGTGATGCCCGACCGGATCGAAGCCGGCAGCTATGCCTGTGCCGCGGCGATCACCGGCGGCGAGGTCGAACTTATCGGCGTCACCGAAGCCGTGCTCGGCTCGACGCTCGCCTCGCTGCGCGAAGCCGGGGTCGAGATCACCCCGACCAAGGCCGGTTTGATGGTCAAGCGCACCGGCAAAATGACTGGCATCAACGTCTCGACCGCGCCCTACCCCGGTTTCCCGACCGACATGCAGGCGCAGTTTATGGCGATGCTGACGGTTGCCGACGGCGCCTCGCTGCTGACCGAAACCATCTTCGAAAACCGCTTCATGCACGTGCCCGAACTGGCGCGGATGGGCGCCGATGTCACCGTGCGCGGGCGCTCCGCCGTTGTGCGCGGCGTCGCCGGCCTCCACGGTGCGCAAGTCATGGCGACCGATCTGCGCGCATCGATGAGCCTGGTCCTCGCCGGCCTCGCGGCGACGGGCGAAACCACCGTGTCGCGGGTCTATCACCTCGATCGCGGCTATGAACGGCTCGAGGAAAAACTGTCGGCGGTCGGTGCCGATATCGAACGCGTTTCGGACGGTTGAACCCGCCCATGCACGATGAGCGCCTGACCCTCATCGGCCAGAGCGCCGAGGACCTGCCGGCCATGTCGGCGCTGTTGCAGGACGCGACGCTGCGCGTGGTCGATGTCGGTTACGACCGCAAGGCGCGGCGGCTGGTGCTGATGCTCAACCGCTATCGCTGGGAAAGCGCCACGCGCAGCCGGGTGCGCGCCGCGCTTCGGCTGGAGACGGTGGCCGCCGTGCAGCGCCAGGCCTGGCCCGCCGGCGACGATGCAGTGCTCGACCTGCTCAGCCTCGGCCATGATGGCGACTGGCTGGTGCTGATCTTCGCCGCCGGCGCCGCCTTGCGGGCGCGGGTGGAAGTGATCGAGGTCGTGCTCGAAGACTTGTCGGCACCCTGGGAAACCGGGCGCGAACCCAGCCACCAATAACCCCCTCTCCCGCCTGCGGGAGAGGGGCTCTTGCAGCGTCGGCGTGCTTACAGCTTGACCAGCATCTTGCCGGTGTTCCCGCCCGAAAACAGCCCGATGAACGCGTCGGGTGCCTTGTCGACGCCTTCGAACACGGTCTCTTCCCAGGCCAGCTTGCCCTCGGCGATCCAGCCCATCATGTCGGCGAGGAACTGCGGGCGCAGGCTGGCAAATTCGCTGACGATGAAGCCGCGAATGCGCAAGCTCTTGCCCACCACCTGGATGATGTTGCGCGGGCCCGGGATGGCTTCCATGCTGTTATAGCCCGAGATCATTCCGCATTCGGCGAAGCGCGCGAACGGCCGCGCCATTTCGATGGCGACTTCGAGATGTTCACCGCCGACATTGTCGAAATAGACATCGATGCCCTTGGGCACCGCGCTGCGCACCGCTTCGAGCAGGCTGCCACAGGTCTTGTAGTTGATGGCATGGTCGATGCCGCGCGACCGCAGCCAGTCGCACTTGGCGTCGGTGCCCGCCGTCGCGACAACGGTGCAGCCCATGATCTTGGCGACCTGCGCCACCACCGATCCGACCGCGCCGGCGCCGCCCGAAACGAACACCGTCTCGCCCGGCTTGGGCTGGCCGATTTCGCGCAGCCCCGCATAGCCGGTCAGCCCGGGCATGCCGAGCACACCCAGAAACGCCTGATCGGGCACGCCGGCCTGGCGCGGCAGTTTTTCGAGCGTAGCGGCGGGCGCCACGAACGCCTCGCGCCAGCCGAACATCGAATAGACGAGATCACCCGGCGCAAAGCCTTCGGCACCGGATTCGACGACTTCGCCGATGGCGCCGCCCTGCAGCACCGCGCCGATCTGGAACGGCGGCACATAGCTGGCACGGTCGTACATGCGGCCGCGCATATAGGGATCGACCGACATGAAGGTGTTGCGCACCAGCACTTCACCGGCGCCGGGCTGGCCGACATCGACCGTTGCCAGTTCGAAATGCGCCGCATCGGGCGTGCCTTCGGGGCGGGATTTCAGGCGGATTTCACGCGATTGGGTCATGGTGCGGGCTCCTTGGCAGGGGGGAAACCCCGATGGTGTAGAAGCCCGCCGCGCCGCCGTCACCCCATCAGTTTGCCGGCCGCTGCCTGCGGGTCGGCGGCAAAGTCATCATCGCCGAAATCGTCATCGAACGGAATTTCGCCGAGTGCGCCGGGATCGAAGACCAGCGGCCCGCGAATCAACTGGTCGGCTCCTTGCGTCGGGTCACCGCTGCACAATTGCAGATCGAGCCGTTCGCCGTCCCGGCGGCGGAATTCGGCTTCGATGGCATCGATCATTGGCGGCAGCGTGCCCAGCACCTCCAAAGCCTCGCGCCCCATGCGCACCCCCGATTCGAAGGTTTCGCGCACCACGGTTTCCACCCCCGCACGGCGTAGCGCCAGCAGATGGGTGCGGTCGAAGGCGCGCGCCAGGATCGGCAGGTCGGGCCATTGCTGGCGGATCGGCGACAAGGTCGCCACCGGGTCCCAGGCGCCATCGATGGCAAAGATTAGCAAGCCGGCGCTGTCGATGCCCGCAGCGCGCAGCAGGTCCATGCGCCGGCCATCGCCGAAATAAACCTTGATGCCGAAGCTTTTCGAAATATCGATGATCTCCGCATCGAGATCGATCGAGGTAACCTGCACCCCGCGCGCCGCCAGCATCTGCGCCACCACCTGGCCGAAGCGGCCGCCGCCGACGATGATCGCCCGGCCTTCGACGCCATTGCGATGCTGGGCGGTTTCGGGGCCGTCGCGATCGGCAACCGCGGTGGTGGCCGGTTGCAGCCGCGAGGCCGCAAGGAAGATCAGCGGCGTCACCGCCATCGAGATCGTCACCACCGCGCCGAAGATCTGCGCGGCCTGGGCGGTGATCAACATACCCCGCGCTGCTTCGGCGAACAGCACGAAGCCGAATTCGCCGCCCTGCGCCAGCAATAATGCCATCTGGAAACTGCGCGTCAGGCCCGAACCGAAGCTGCGCGCCAGTGCGGTGATGACCGCGGTCTTTACCGCCATGACGCCGGCGACCAGCCCGAGGATCAGCCCCCAATGATCGCGCACGACGCCCAGATCGAGCGTCATGCCGATCGCCATGAAGAACAGCCCGAGCAACAGCCCGCGGAACGGTTCGATATCGGCCTCGAGCGCGTGACGATACGGCGATTCGGCGAGCATGACGCCGGCAACGAATGCCCCCAGCGCCATCGACAGGCCGAGCGAGGCCATCAGCAGCGCACTGCCGAGCACTGACAGCAACGCGGCGGCGACAAAGGCCTCGCGCGCGCCCAGCCGCCCGATGATGCGGAACACCCAGGGCAGCACATAGCGCCCGACGAGCACGAGGAACGCCAGCGCCGCCACGGTCATCGCCGCCATCTGCCAGCCGGGCAGCGCTTGCGGGTCGGGCACCCGCGACAAAGCGGCGACGATGGTCAGCATGGGGACGATCGCCAGGTCCTGGAACAGCAGCATCGAAAAGCTGCGCTCCCCGAACGCCGTGCCGGCAATGTTGCGTTCGGTGAGCAATTGCATGACCAGCGCGGTCGACGACAACCCGAGCGGCAGGCCGACGACCAGCGCCGCCTGCCAGGTCAAGCTGGTCATCAGCATGATCATGCCGGTCAGAGCGAGGCCGCAGAGTACGACCTGCGCGGCACCGAGCCCGAAGATATCGCGCCGCAGCGCCCATAACCGCGACGGTTGCAGTTCGAGCCCGATGACGAACAACAGCAGGACGATGCCGAATTCGGCGAACTTCAGAACCGATTCGGGCTCACTGACCAGCCCCAGCAGACCCGGGCCAATGATGATGCCCGCCGCAAGATAGCCGAGCACCGCCCCCAGCCGCGCCCGGATGAACAACGGCACCAGCACCACGGACGCGCCGAGGAACACCACGGCTTCGGGCAGGAAGGCCGGCGTGTGTTCGGCGGCCAAGGATCAGGCCGCGCGGATGCTGCGGGCGTCGCTGCGGGCTGCGGCGATTGCGGCAATGGCGGCATCGAAGGCGAGCAGGATCGACGGATGCCGGGCGCGATGCGGCCGCGCCGGGGCAAACACCGCCATGCCGGGCCAGGCCGGTTCGGCTTCGCTGCGCGCCGCCAGCCAGTCGGCAAGCTCGGCGCGCGCCGTCGCCAAGGCCGCGGCATCGCTGCCGATGATCTGCGCTGCCACCAGCGCCGCTGCCGCCTGGCCGAGCG
Organism: Polymorphobacter sp.; assembly: GCA_044373875.1. Taxonomy (GTDB): domain Bacteria; phylum Pseudomonadota; class Alphaproteobacteria; order Sphingomonadales; family Sphingomonadaceae; genus Sandarakinorhabdus. The sequence goes on along the minus strand of JBILPK010000022.1, from coordinate 2,515 downwards.
CACAGGCGCGGACTTCCTGCCCGAAACGGCTGATCCGGCCATCGCTGTCGAGATCGACATCGGCGGTGATCTTGCTGCCGCATACCGGTGACACCTTGAGCGCGCTGCCGTGCGGCGCCGTTAGCCGCGTCGCCGAAGCGGTCGACGCGGCGAGCCGCAGGATCTGGGTATTGTAGAGCGCCTCGGACATCGACCCGATATAGGGCCTGACGGCGGCGCTGGCGAGAGGGGCGCTCAGCCGCGCGTGTCGCCGAACAGCGCCGGTCGATACGCCGGCTTGACCAGCGGCCGTACCGCCTCGGGCCAGGGCAGGGTGATGATATAGCTGCCTTCGGCATAAGGGCCGGCAACATAGGGGCCGATCAGCACGCGCAATTTCATGGCCGTCGTCGCCAGCCCGCCATAGGGAACGACCGGCTGTTCGGACAGTTTCGGGCAGGCATCGAAGGCGCCGCTGCCCGGCTCGGTGCCGCGCCGCGCCCGCTGCGCCTCGGCAAGGGCAGCGCAATAGGCCGGCTCGATCAGCTTGCGCGCCCGCGGCCAGTCGCTGAACAGCGCGCCTATGGCCATACTGCGCCGCGCCTTCTTGTCCCAGATCTGCACGGCATGGCCGGTGTTGCCATGCGCGCCGCCGGTGAAGCTGTAGATTTCACCGGCCAGCGCGAGGAATTGCGGCGTGTCGGCGGCGAGCGACCAGTCGCTGATCGTCTCGCAGCGATGGAAGGGATAACCCGCTTTGCGCGCACTTGCCGCATCGCGCGCCGCCGCCCGCGCCGCCCTTGCCGCGTCGGCGAGCGCCGCGCTGCGCATCGCCCGCAGCAGCGCCGGCTGTGTCGCCGCTTCGGGCGCGATGCGCCAGCGCCATTGGTGATCGGGGGTCACCTGGCGGATGAGCAAAGCCGAGGCGGGAATGGGCGCTGCGGGTTTTGCGAAAACGGGGGCAGCGAGCAGCAACGCGACAGCTGCCCGCGCGATCATGCCCGCCGCCACGTCGTGCCGCCCGGGCCATCTTCGAGGACGATGCCCGCGGCGGTGAGTTCGTCGCGGATGCGGTCCGATTCGGCCCAATTCCTGGCAGCGCGCGCCGCGTTGCGGGCGGCAATGGCAGCGTCGATGCCTGCATCGGCTTCGCGCAACGAACCATGGAAGCGGCCACCATCATCCAGCCCGAGAAATTTCATCGACGCCGCCAGCGCCGGCAGATCGGATCGCGCCAGTTCGGCGAGCACGGCAATGACCTGCGGCGTGTTGAGATCGTCAGCGAGTGCGGCGATGACATCGGGATGCGGCGGCGCGCCGGGGAAAGCCGCCAGATCGAGCCGACGGTGCCAGCCGAGCGAAATCGCCGTCAACCGCTCGAGCAATTCCCCGGTCCACTCCAGCGGCTGCCGGTAGTGCGCGCTCAGCAGCGCCAGCCGCAGCACCTCGCCGTGCCAGCCCTGCGCCTGCAACTCCGGGACGGTCTGGATATTACCGAGCGATTTCGACATCTTTTCGGCGGTCCCCATGTTGAGGAAGCCATTGTGCATCCAGATCTGCGCCAGCGGCGCGCCATCATGGGCGCAGGCCGATTGCGCCAGTTCATTCTCGTGATGCGGGAATTGCAGGTCCTGGCCGCCGCCGTGAATGTCGATGGTGGTGCCGAGGCTTTCCGCGATCATCGCCGAGCATTCGATGTGCCAGCCCGGGCGGCCGCGACCCCAGGGCGAATCCCAGCCCGGCTGATCATCGGTCGATGGCTTCCACAGCACGAAATCGGCCGGGCTCTTCTTGTAGGGCGCGACTTCGACCCGTGCGCCGGCGAGCATCTCGTCGAGCGGCCGCCGCGACAGCGCGCCGTAACCGCCAAAGCTCGGCACATCGAACAGCACATGGCCCTCCGCCGCATAGGCATGGCCCTTGGCGATGAGCGTCTCCATCATCGCCACCATCGCCGAGATGCTCGTCGTCGCGTGCGGGGCGATATCGGGGGGCTCGACGCCGAGCGCGCCCATGTCCGCCAGATACCAGTCCTCGGTGCGCCGGGTGATCTCGCCGATCGGCACGCCGGTGGCGGCGCTTTCGGCGATGATGCGATCGTCGATATCGGTGATGTTGCGCGCGTAAAGCACGTGATCGGCGCCATATTCATGCCGCAACAGGCGGCGCAGCACATCGAACACCACCGCCGGCCGGGCATTGCCGATATGGGCGCGGCTGTAGACCGTCGGCCCGCAGACATACATCGTCACTCGCTCAGGGTCGATCGGCCGGAGTTCGTCTTTGCGGCGCGTCAGCGTGTTGTAGAGCCGGATCGTCATCGGGTTGCCGATCAAATTGCCGTCGAGGGTTGGCGCTTTTCCTGCGCGTCGAGCAGCTTGTCGAGCGCGCTGCGCTGCCCCGGCGCATAGCCATCGACCTGCGCATCGTCGGTCACCCCGTCCGGCCCCTCGACCGCGGCACTGTCGGGATCGACCCGGCGCTGTTCCTCGACGAAATCGACGAGCGCCTTCGATACCATTGCCAGCGTCGGTGC
>JBILPK010000277.1:0-3605 GCA_044373875.1 Polymorphobacter sp. | reverse complement strand
CGTCACCAGTCGCGCCTACGCGCGATATGATCGACTGAAGGTGAAGGCGAAAGGCTGGGCCGATGACGAGACGGTGACGAAAAGCCCGTTCTTCCGGAGCTGAACTCGGGGCTTGCATTCCCGTTTTCTGCGGCTAGGCTAATAGGTATTCATCAAGAGTTGGGCCGACGCCCACGCCAACCTGCCTTTCCGGGCAAGGTGGTTTGCGAAAGCAGATGTGGCTCTCCGGAGCAACAAAGCGGAAGCCCAGTCGGCCCTCCATAAGGAGGGTTTTCGTTGCCTGAATCATCCATCCCCGTGTCACTGCTCGAAGCCTATGGCGCGACGCATTATCGTGTCTGCGACGGGGTCCAGAACTTCACCCTGCAGATTGGCAAATACTCCCAGGAACTGGCCGACCTGTTTCGGCAAAGCAACACCGTGAGCGCCCTGTTTATCACGGCGGACAACCCGTTCAGCGAGGCAGTCAGCGAGGCGGAGAATGCCGCCAATCACCGTATCCTCGGCGAGCATCTACGTTGCCTGGTCGTGGCCGTCCATGAAGGTGCTGGACAAGATGCACAGGGCCAATGGCCCGCCGAAGGGAGCTATCTGGCGCTTGGCATCTCACTGCCGCAAGCATCAGCCCTTGGCATCGAATACCGGCAGAACGCTGTCGTGTGGATCGATGAAGACGCCATTCCGCAACTGATCCTCCTGCGCTGAGATTCACGTTCGAACCGGACTGGCCCACCTCACGGGCCGGGGGGATTTGACCCTGATTGCCACCCCCGACGCTGGTCAAAGTGGCTAAACCTGGAGAGCAACATGTCTGTCTACAACGGCCTTTTCACCTCGGAATCCGTCTCTGCTGGTCACCCCGACAAGATCTGTGACCAGATATCCGATGCGATCCTCGACGCCTTTCTGCGCCTTGACCCCAATGCCCGGGTCGCCTGCGAAACCTTCGCCGCGGACCAGAAGATAATCATGGCCGGCGAGTTTCGAACAGCCCGGATATCGGACTTCGAGGATGTTCGAGATCGCGCCGCTGCTATCGTTCGCCAAACCCTGCGCTCGATAGGCTATGGCAGCGCTGCCTACGACATTGATCCCGAAACCTGCGAAATCGAGATCCGCTTCAATCGACAAAGCGCCGAGATCGCCGCCGGCGTCGATGGGGGCGCATCCCTTGGCGCCGGCGATCAAGGCTTGATGTTTGGCCATGCCACCGACGAAACCGAAAGTCTCATGCCGTTGGCGTGGTCGCGAGCAACAGACCTCATCGCTCGCGCGTCGCAACTGATCGGTGAGCCGGGGTCGCCGCTACGGCCGGATGGCAAGGCGCAGGTCACGGTTCGTTACCGGGATGGGCGCCCGGTCGGCATCAAGACCGTCGTATTGTCGTGGCAGCATTACCCCGATGTTGTGGTCGATGACGTGCGAGCCTGGCTGGTCCGCGAAGTGCTCGACCATGTCATTCCGACTTCGGATCGGACCAGCGACTTCGAAGCCTTCATCAATCCGGCAGGTTCGTTCACCTGTGGCGGACCAAAGGGTGACACCGGCCTTACCGGGCGCAAGATCATCGTCGATTCCTATGGCGGCGCATGTCCCCATGGTGGCGGCGCTTTTTCCGGCAAGGATCCATCGAAGGTTGATCGCTCAGCCGCATATGCCGCTCGTCACGTCGCCAAGAATATCGTTGGCGCCGGGCTTGCCGCGCGCTGCACCGTCCAACTGGCCTACGCGATCGGTGTCGCCGAACCGGTCTCGGTGAATGTTGACACCCACGGGACCGGCAGCGTGCCCGATCATGAATTGTCCGCCGTGGTGGAGAAACTGTGGGATCTAACGCCGGCCGGCATCATTCGCGATCTCGATCTGCTTAGGCCGATCTACAACGACACAGCGACGCTCGGCCATTTTGGCGCTCACCGCAGCCCGGATGTCTATCCGTGGGAGCGGCTTTGCAAGAAATCCGCGCTTTGCTGTTCCTTTCCCGTTTTGACGGCGAACAGGGTTTTCCGATGATGAGTAACGAGGGCTCTTCAAGGATGCCCACTGGAGAGACTGGAAGCCAGTTTCGATGGGCGATAGATGCCCTGCCGGAGCCCGCAGCACGCCTGCCTGACACCGTCCCGTCCGCTATGTCGCCCGATCCCGAGCCTAAGCCATTGGAGACAAATGTTCGCAGTTCATGCCGGAGGGTGCAGCCTGCGCCTTGCGTAATTGTCGTGGTAGATCGCTGACTTCCCGGTCCTGAAGAGCCGGGATTTCCAAGTGAGCAGCTAGGCTGTCATCATGAAGGTTGACGCTTCACAGGAGGCGGCCCTCCGCCTTTCCTCCACATCCAGCACCGCGGTATCTGACCGACGAAGAGGCATTCTGTCTCGCAGATGTTGAAAATCGCGCGTGACAGGATCTGATATCGACAATTGCACGCCCTCGGTCGATCCCCTCGACAGGCTGACCAATCGCGCTTTCGCGAGCGCCATAAGTCGCTATCGTGTGAAGATGACCTCAGACTTTTCATTCATTCATGCCGCAGATGTTCATCTGGACAGCCCTCTCACCGGCCTTGCTCAAAAGGACGACAACTTCTCCCAGCTTGTACGCGGCGCTACGCGACGGGCATTTGTCAATGTTGTGGACCTCGCGATCGAGGAAGGCGCTGCATTCGTCGTGATTGCTGGCGATCTGTACGACGGCGCCTGGAAGGACCAGTCGACTGGCCAGTTTGCCATCGCACAGCTCGCCCGCCTGTCACGCGCCGGCATCCGATCGGTAATCGCCTTTGGCAATCACGATGCCGAGAGCCGGATCACACGCCATCTCACCGCTCCTGAAGGCGTCTACAAGCTTCGGAACGCCCGCTGTGAGACCGTGGTCTTCGACGACCTGGGTGTCGCGATCCACGGTCGGAGTTACAAGGAAGCGGCTACCACCGAGAATATCGCTGCGACCTACAACCCGCCGACGACGGGTATGTTCAACGTGGCGTTGCTTCACACCGCCCTTGAAGGCCATCCCAGTCACGCGCCTTATGCGCCCTGTTCGGTAGGCGAACTGCAGGCCTCGGGGCACGACTATTGGGCGCTTGGCCATGTCCACGAACATTCGATCCGATCCAGCCATCCCTGGATCGTGTACCCCGGCAACACCCAGGGCAGGCATGTCCGCGAAACTGGTGCCAAGGGCGCTGTCGTGGTCCGTGTTCAGGAGGGAGCCGTCATGCACGTCGAGCACAGGGCTTGCGACGAGGTGCGCTGGAGCAGCAGCAGCGTCGATGCTGTTGGTGCCCGCGATGCGCGGGAAGTGCTGGAAGCTATCCAGGACGAACTCCAGCAGACAGTCCGTTCGTCCGATAACCGTCCAATCGCTTCCCGATTGACGGTATCGGTCGGCGGGCAAGTGGCGCAGCGCCTGCTTGCCGATCCGGCCTGGTTCGAAAGCGAAGTACGTGGCCAGGCCCTTGGTGTCTCGGACGCCCTCTGGATCGAGAAGGTTCGCATCGCGCCGTCTGCAGATCACACGCCGGACGGGCTGCCGCCCGAGATCGCCGAATTGCTGGCCGGAGCTCTTGAAGACCCGGATTGCGCGCGTGCGCTCGAAGCCGCTGTGGC
>JBILPK010000276.1:0-3623 GCA_044373875.1 Polymorphobacter sp. | reverse complement strand
CACGGATGACGTCGGTTCGGATGCGTTTGCCCAGCAGCGGTGCGATGAACGGATATGCCGAGGCAGGGCCGATCGGGATCAGGCGGCGGTCTGGAAAATCGCGCAGCCGTGGGCAGAACCGGAACCCCAGCATAGCGCAAAGCGCAAAGACATGATCGGTGGCGCCGCCGGTGTCGGTGTAATGCTCCTTGATGTTGAGATCGGTGCCGTGGCTGGTCAGGCCATCGAGGACATAGGGCGCTTCATGGGTCGCGGCCGAGATGATGTTGACGTTGTACGGCGCCCGCTGGTCGGAGTTGTGCGTGTAGAAGCTGAAGCCATGGTCGACGCCGTAGCGGGCATTGATGTCGCCGCCCGACGCGCCGCGCTTGGCGCCGCGGAAAAACTGGCCGTCGGAACTCGATGTCGTGCCTGAGCCCCACACCGCCGCAAGCGGCAGGCGGTGATGTGCGTTGATGATCGACGCTAGCGCGGCGCGGTAGGTATCCTCGCGGATGTACGCGTCATGGGTCCACATGAGCTGATCACGGGTCACGCCTTCGCTGGCGGCCGCCATGCGCGACAAGCCCAGGTTGGTGCCGTCGGCAAGGATCGTCGCGAGCAGGGCGCTTTCGTTCGGGCAGGGTTCGCCGGTGCGCAGATTGGTGAAAGCCGCGAGGAAGCCGGTATCCCTGGCGACTTCGTGCAGCAGCTCGGTGATACGGATTTTCGGCATCATGGCGTCGAGCCGGTCGGCCAGCGCCTCGGCCGCCTCGGGTACGGATGTCCGCACCGGCGAGATCTGCAGCCGACCATCCTCGAAGCGAACACCATCGAGATCGCCACGCTTGAGGCGCTGCGAAAATTTCCGGAGCCGCCAGTCGAGTTCGCGGCTGCGTTCCGACAGCCATTCGTCGGCCGTCGGCGGCAGGCCCAGGCCCGCCACGATTGGTGCCGCGTCGGGCTCGCTCAGCAAATAGCTGTCGAACCGCCGATAGCCGGCCGAGCGTTCGACCCAGACATCCCCAGACCGCAGCTTGTTCCTGAGATGCGCCAGTGTCGCGACTTCCCAAAGACGGCGGTTCACCTTGCCGTCGTCGCCGACCACCAGCTTCTGCCATTCCTTGCGGAAGGGCATCGGCGGATTGGGCGGCAAGTCTCGCTTGCCCGACTTGTTGACCTCGCGGAGCATCTCGATCGCGGCGATCGTCTTCGCGCTGCCCTTGCTGGCCCGGAGCTCCAGCGCCTCGATCAAGTCGGGCGCGAACTTTCGCAAGGTTGCGTATTTGTCGGCCGCCATGACCAAGGGGTCGACATGAGCGGTACCGGCGATGCCAGCAACCTCGTTGCGGATCCTGAGCAGGTGATGCCACCCGACCGACGCGTCGATTGCGTCGATGGGGTCTTCGCCGCTGTCGACGGCTCCGGTCAGCGCATCGATCGTCTGACCGAAGATAGTCATAAGGCGTCCGACGTCCCGCGACGTGGCGGCAAAGTTGCGCGCCTGTGCATTCCTGGCGCGGGTAAACACGCCGCCGATCAGCTTGTCGGCCATTTCGATCGCGGCGTCGGTCAGACGCTCCTCGATGTCGATGAGGAAAGCGACCAAGGTCGCGTGCCGCCGGGCGTTGGCGTAGCGCTCGATCATATAGGTCGCCGATGTCCGGCCCTCGCGGACGAACTGACGGTAGCGGTCAACGTGGATGTTACCCGCAGCGTAGGGAGATATGCCAATCTGGCGTACGAACTTCAGGCGGTCCAGAATCTGGCGGATGTGATCGGGCTTGGCGGCCACCGGGATGGATTTGAGCCAGGTCAGCTTGCTGACGCCATCGGCCACGGCTTCGTCAAAGAGAGCGTCGAGTGCCAGGAACTGCTCCGCAGTTACCGCCGACAGCAACGCCTGCGCTACGTGTTTGCGGGCTCGCGCGCGGCCGGCGATGCCGGCGCGCTCGATCGTCGACACCGACGGCAACAAGACGCCGGAATCGCGCAAGCCCGCGGTCACGCCGGCGGCGATGACAATTCCCTTGTCGGTCGCCCATGCTGCCTTCGCGGCTGCATCGATCATAAGAGGAATGTCGGCGCGTGAGGGTCCCCGCATTCCGAGCCTGTTCGCAAGCTCGCGTGCATGATCAGTCATGGTCTGACCGCGGCCGGCATAATCGGCCAGGACCGTCGGAGACAGGCCAAGCTGCGCGGCCACGAAGGCCAAAAGTTCCCGGGGCACTGCTTTCCCCTCCTGCAGAAACTGCCCGAGCGACATCCCGGGGTGGCGGAGAAGCGCGAGCTGCAAGGCGGCGCCAAGCCAGTTCCGCTGCTCGCGGCGGGTGCCTATGATATCGAGGTCGGCCGGCTCGAAGGTGTAGAGCCGCGCCAGCAGGTCGCGGTCTCTCGGTATACCGATCAACTGCTCACGCTCGGCGCCGGTGAGAAGTTCATGCTTGGGTTTGGTCATGCCCGTCCTGTCCACAGAATGTCGGCTGCAGCTATGGACGAAACGGAATAAAGAGACATAGTGTGGGGACGGGTTCAGACAGCAAATCGCGGCGTCGCGCCTTGCGTCCACGGAACGTTCGTTTGGGAGACAGGGCTTGAGCGACATTCTGGGTTATGCCCGCGTCAGCACCGGCGACCAGGATGTGGCCGGCCAGACCATGCGGCTGAAGCAGGCCGGCGCGATTAAGGTGTTCACCGATGTCATGTCGGGCAAGAGCATGGATCGGCCCGGCCTTGCGGAACTTCTCGCCTATGCGCGTAAAGGCGACACGCTGGCGGTGGTGCGGCTCGACCGGCTCGGGCGGTCGCTTGCCGATTTGCTGGCGACGGTCTCGAAGCTGCGCGACAACGGCATTGCCCTGCTCAGCCTCGAAGAGAAGATCGACACCTCGTCCGCTGCCGGTGAGCTCATCTTCCACGTGTTCGGGGCCATTGCTCATTTTGAGCGGCGCCTGATCTCGGAGCGAACCAAGGATGGCATTGCGGCTGCGCGAGCCAAGGGCAAGCTGCCGGGACGGCAGCCGCTTGACTTGGCCAAGGTCGAGGCGGCGATCAAACTCGTCGAGGCACGGGTGTCGCCCGCGGAAGCCGCGAGGCAACTCGGGATTGGGCGATCCACGATCTACCGCGAGATGCAGCGAATGGGCATTGGGCGCCCTCAGAGCCCGATTCAAAAGTTTATCAAGCGTAGCAGTACTTTGCGGTTCTGCGGACGATCATCCGGATCGAGGCGATCTGTGCCCATGCGGTTGAGGAGGCGATGGATGTTTCCCAGTCCTTTGCCAACCTCCGGCATCGACCGAGCCAGGCGAATGTCCGCTCGACGACCCACCGACGAGGCAGCAGTTTGAAGCCCTTTGCGGTATCGGATCGCTTGATGATTTCGAGGGTCCATTTGCTCATAGGCGCCAGCGCATCCTTGAGCTTGTCGCCGGCATAGCCGCCATCGGCGAAGACATGTCGCAGCCATGGGAAGCGAAAGCGCACCGCCTTCAGCACATCGACAGCCCCGTCACGGTCCTGGATGTCGGCGGCGTGGACCAGGATGAACACCAGAAAGCCGCAGGTGTCGGTGAGGATGTGGCGCTTGCGACCTTTGATCTTCTTGCCCGCATCATAGCCGCAAATTCCGCCGCTTTCGGTGG
>JBILPK010000021.1:0-31845 GCA_044373875.1 Polymorphobacter sp. | reverse complement strand
CCGTCCCGGGCGCCGCCTTCGTCCCGCCGCTGCCGACCCTCGTCAGGCTCGCAAAAGCCTGACCGCACGGGAATCTGCCCCGGTTACGGTCTTCTGCCGCTTAGCGCACTGAGTTGATGTCACGTGATCGAAAAGGCAATTCCCAGCCGTTCCGCCGCAGCGAACAGGCGGCGATCGCGGGTCCAGATGCGGCCTCCCACCATGAGCAGCGCCGAAGCGATCAGGTGCACATCAACATAGCCGATGCCTGTGCCGAACAATCGGGCGCTTTCGATCAGATTGGCGACTTCATCGGGTTCGGCGACAGGGGCTGGATCGAGCGCGGCGAGGATGGCCCGGACCTCGGCACGGTCCTTCATGCTGCCGAGCATGATTTCGCCGGCGATGAACGGGTGCATAACGACAAGCTGCCGGTAGAGCAGATCAGCGAAAACATCGTCCGGGCGCCGGATCTGATCGATCCAGATCGACGCATCGACGATGATCACTCCGGATTCAGGAAGTAAGGCGGACGGCGCCGCGGTGCGGCGGATGCTGTCGGGTCGCTGCCACCAAGGGCAATCATGCGGCGGGCGGCTTCACGCGCCACCAGCGCTTGCAAGGCTTCGCGGATAAGGGCGGACCGGTCGGTGATTCCGGTATAGGCGGTGGCCTTGGCGATCATTTCGTCATCAAGGGTTACCGTGGTGCGCATCGGGCGTCTCCTTGATGCAAAATATAGCATCAAATGATGCGTAATTCCATGCTTATTCTGGATTGTTGCCCGCCATCGCGTCCCTGATCGCCGTGATCATCTGCCCGCGCTGGCGGTCGCCGCGGCGGTTCGGGCTGATCCTGGTCAGCGCCACCAGCCAGGCGCGGTCCCAGGCCGTGATCGTGTCGCCGCCGCCGCTGAACAGCCCCAGGATCGATGGTACGCCGGTCGGTTCGGGGGGCAGGCGGGTGGGGGCCAGCGTCGCCATCGCGACATGATCGGCGACGGCATCGAGCGGCTTGCCGGTGGCGAGCGTCACGTCGACGACGGCGGTGGCGCTGGTCACGGCGATCGACAGATGCGTGTCGATCAGGCTGGAGGAATAGCCGCTGGTCATTATCGCATCGGGGCCGACCGGCAGGGTGGAGGCGAGCGGCACCCCGCCCGAGCCGGTGGCGGTGTTGAGCGCCGCCGTGGTCGTACCCGCCGACACGCCGCTGCCATCGCCGATTTCCTGGCCATACCACCAGCGCACCGGCAGCGGCTCGTTGATCAGCCGGGTCTTCGCCGCCATCGGCAGGCGCGCGACGAGGCCGGGGCGGCGGCGCAGGATGATACCGGTGGTGCGGCTGGCATCCTCGCTGAAGATGATGTTGAGGTTGGCGCGGCAACCGGGCTTGCCGACCGCCATGCCGGCGCCGGTTGCCACGGCGCGCACCCGCCCCGCGACCCGGGCCGCCGCATCGTCGGTGATGCCGGTCACCTTCACGCACACCGGCACCGTCCAGCGGCCGTACTGGCCATAGCTCGGGGTCGGCAGCACCGCCTTGACGAAGGCGGTGGCGCGCGTTTCGGCTTCGGCGGGGGTGAGCCGGGTGGCGGTGACGGTGATCGGCGTGTCGTTCGCGGCTTCGGGGGCGGCGAGCGACAGGGCGAGCAGGGCGACAAGCATCGGGCAACTTTCACGATGGGGACGCCAGCTTTTCCACCGAAGCCGGCGCTGCGGCAAGCCGCCTCTTGTCGCGGGCGCCGCCAGGCGCGAGGATGGCGGCATACAAGGGGGAATGACGATGCGCACCATCATGTTGGGTCTGGGCGGTCTGTGGCTGGCGGGGTCGGCACTCGCGCAGCCGGTTGCGGGCCCGGCGGAAACCAATGTCCGCGCCGCCATCGCGCGGGTCGAAGCGCTTAACCCCGTCGTCAACGCCGTACTCGCGCTCGATCCGACCGCGATCGACCAGGCGAAGCGGCTCGACATGCTGCGCCGGGCGCGCGGGCCGCTTTATGGCGTGCCGGTGCTGATCAAGGACAATATCGACATGAAGGGGCCGCTGCCGACCACGGCGGGGAGCCTCGCGCTGGCCTCCAATGTCACCAACCGCGACGCGCCGCTGCTGACCGGGCTGCGCGCATCGGGCGCCATCATCATCGGCAAGACCAATTTGTCCGAATGGGCCAACATGCGCGGCCGCCCGTCGATTTCGGGGTGGAGCGGCGCCGGCGGCCAGGTGCACAACCCCCACGCGCTCAACCGCACGCCGTGCGGATCGTCGTCGGGCAGCGGCGCCGCGGTTGCCGCCGGCATGGTCGATGCCGCGATCGGCACCGAAACCGATGGCTCGGTGACCTGCCCCGCCGCGATCAACGGCATCGTCGGGCTGAAGCCCACGGTCGGCCTCGTCAGCCGCACGCATGTGATTCCGATCAGCGAAAGCCAGGATACCGCGGGGCCGATGACCCGCGATGTCCGCACCGCGGCGCTGCTGCTCACCGCCATGGCGGGCAGCGACCCCGCCGACCCGGCCACCGCCGAAGCCGATGCCAGGCGCAGCGATTATGCCGCAGCGCTGAAACCCGATGCCCTGAAGGGCGTGCGCATCGGCGTGATGCGCTGGGCCGCCGGCTGGTCGGTGCCGGTCGACGCGCTGTTCGAAGCCGCGCTGGCGACGCTGAAGGCACAAGGGGCTGAACTGGTCGATGTGCCGGCGCCGACCGGCACCGAAGGCGTTGGCGCGGGTGAATACAAGGTGTTGGTTACCGAGCTGAAGGCCGGGCTCAATGCCTATCTTGCCACGACGCCGGCGGCGGTGAAGACCCGCACGCTCGCCGATGTCATCGCCTTCAACAAGGCGAGCCCGCGCGAACTGGCGCTGTTCGGCCAGGAACATTTCAACGTCGCCGAGGCAACCAAGGGCCTCGATGACCCCGATTACAAGGCGGCGCGGGCGATCTCGCTCAAGCAATCGACCGAGGCGCTCGCCGGCATGATCGCGGCGGGCAATGTCGCGGCGCTGGTGTCACCGACAACGGCGCCGGCCGGCTTCATCGATGCGGTGCTCGCCGATCGTTTCGGCGGCGGCCGCAACGCCGGCACCTTCGCTGCCGTCGCCGGCTGGCCGCACCTGACCGTGCCGATGGGCGCGGTGAAGGGCCTGCCCGTGGGCCTCAGCTTCATCGGCCCGCGCTGGAGCGAGGCGCAGCTGCTCGCCTTCGGCCATGTCTATGAACAGGCGAGCAACAAGCGCGTGACGCCCGGCTTCGCCACCTCGGTCGAAGCCATGCCGATCTTTACGCCGGTCTTTGCGCCGCCCGAAAAATAGCCGCATCGCCGCTTGCCTTTGGCGGGCGTTTCCGCCATAGGCCCCCCTTCGCCAGACCCGGGGCCACCCCCGGGCCTTGGTGGTTGGACGAAGGCCGGAGGGGCGTTCCGCATGGTGCGGCGTCAACGATCGGCAGAGGAGTGACACTACATGCCAATGTACGAGCATGTCTTTCTCGCGCGTCAGGACCTGGCAGCAGCCCAGGTCGAAGCGCTGACGGAGACATTTTCCAAGATCATCGCCGACGGTAACGGTGCCGTGGCTTCCCATGAATATTGGGGCCTGCGCAGCTTGGCGTATCGTATCGCCAAGAACCGCAAGGCGCATTATGTCATGCTCAACATCGACGCGCCGGCTCCGGCCATCGCCGAAATGGAGCGCCAGGTTTCGCTCAATGAAGACATCATCCGCTACATGACTGTGCGCATCGAAGCGCTGCCGGTCGAACCCAGTGCCATGATGAAGCGCGGCGATCGCGAACGCGAACGCGGTGCCGAAGGCGGCCGTGGTGATCGCGGCGACCGTGGTGACCGCGGTGATCGTGGTGACCGGGGCGACCGTCCCCGTGGTGACCGCCCAGACCGTGACGGCGCACGCGCCCCGCGCGCATTCTGATCGAAAGGATTAGACCATGGGACGTCCGTTTTTCCGCCGCCGCAAGAGCTGCCCGTTTTCGGGGGCCAATGCGCCTGTCATCGATTACAAGGATGTGCGCCTGCTGCAGGGCTTTGTCTCTGAGCGTGGCAAGATCGTGCCGTCGCGCATCACCGCCGTTTCCGGCAAGAAGCAGCGCGAACTGGCCCAGGCCATCAAGCGCGCCCGCCACCTGGGCTTGCTGCCCTACCTCGTTAAGTAGGAGTAACCGCAATGGAAATCATCCTGCTTGAACGCGTCGAAAAGCTGGGCAGCATTGGCGACATCGTCAATGTGAAGCCGGGTTTTGCCCGCAACTTCCTGCTGCCGCGTGGCAAGGCGCTTCGCGCCTCGGAAGCCAACAAGAAGAAGTTCGAAGCCGATCGCGCCCGCATCGAGGCTGAAAATGCCAAGCGCCGCGACATCGCCCGCAGCGAAGCCAAGGATGTGGACGGCGCCAGCGTCGTCATGATCCGCCAGGCGTCGCAGACCGGGCAGCTGTTCGGTTCGGTCGCCGCGCGCGATCTCGCCGAAGTGCTGACGGCTGGTGGCCACAAGGTCAGCAAGAACCAGATCGTCCTCGACAAGCCGATCAAGACGCTCGGCATCCATGACGTCAAGGTGGCGCTCCACCCCGAGGTCGTGGTGATGGTCAAGGTCAACATCGCCCGCTCGCCCGAAGAAGCCGAGCTGCAGGCCAAGGGCGTCGATATCAACGCCGACATGTTCGATCGTGAAGAATCGGGTTTTGTCGAAGCGTTCGATCCCAACGCCGAACCCGGCATCCCGACCGGCGAAACGCCGGCCGCCGAAGCCGCACCGGAAGCCGAAACCGAAGCCTGAAACCAGGATTTGGGTTGAACAAAAAGGGCCGCGCTGCTTTCGGGCAGCGCGGCCTTTTGCTGTCCGGACGGCGGGAAGGGGTTGACCCTGTCGCGTGCACAGGCCACTCCCGCGCCATGAGCGAAGAACCCGAAACCACCGAAATCCCCGAAACGCCTGGCGCGACCCCGGCGATCACCGACACGCCGCCCGACCGGCTATGTGCCAGCCCGCGCAGCCCGCATTATGACGAGGCGGTGCTCGAACGCGGCGTCGGCATCATCTTCGAAGGCATCGAGCGCACCAATGTCGACGAATATTGCATCTCCGAAGGCTGGGTGAAGGTCGCCGCCGGCAAGTCCAAGGACCGTTACGGCAACCCGCTGACCATCAAGCTCAAGGGCAAGGTGGAGCCGTTCTTCAAGAGCTAGAAGGGGTCCGCGGCGATGGCTGATCTGTTCGGCAACGCAGCCGCCACACCCGCTCCCAACCCGCCGCTCGCCGAACGGCTGCGGCCGCGCACCCTCGGCGATGTCGTCGGCCAGGGGCATCTGACCGGGCCTGAGGGCGCGATCGGGCGCATGGTCGCGGCGGGCAGCCTGTCGAGCCTAATCCTGTGGGGGCCGCCGGGGACGGGCAAGACCAGCATCGCGCGACTGCTCGCCGAGGCGGTGGGCTTGCGCTTTGTCGGCATCTCGGCGGTGTTTTCGGGGGTGGCCGAGCTGAAAAAGCTGTTCGCCGAGGCGCGCGAGGCGGCGCGCGCTGGCCAGAAGACGCTGCTGTTCGTCGATGAAATCCACCGTTTCAATCGCGCCCAGCAGGATGGTTTCCTCGGCGTCGTCGAGGACGGCACGGTGACGCTCGTCGGCGCCACCACCGAGAACCCCAGCTTCGAACTCAACGCCGCCATCCTCAGCCGGGCGCAGGTGCTGATTGTGCGGCGGCTCGATGAAGCCGCGCTCGGCGAACTGCTCGACCGGGCCGAAGCCAGCGAGGGCCGGCCGTTGCCGCTCACCACCGACGCCCGCGCCGCGCTGGTCGCGTCGGCCGATGGCGACGGGCGCTTCCTGCTCAACCAGGTCGAATCGCTCTATGCGGTGAAGCTGGTCGAGCCGCTCGATCCTGCTGGGCTGGCAGCGCTGCTCCACCGCCGCATGCCGGTTTATGACAAGGACCGCGAGGGGCATTACGGGTTGATCTCGGCGCTGCACAAGGCGCTGCGCGGTTCGGACCCCGATGCCGCGCTCTATTACCTCGAACGCATGCTGACCGCGGGGGAGGAGCCGCTGTATCTGCTGCGCCGGCTGGTGCGCTTTGCCAGCGAGGATATCGGCATGGCCGATTCGAACGCGCTCATCGTCACGCTGGCGGCCAAGGACGCCTATGATTTCCTGGGCTCGCCCGAGGGCGAACTCGCCATCGCCCACGCCTGCATCTATCTGGCGACAGCGCCCAAATCGAACGCGGCTTACAAGGCCGCCAAGGCCGCGGCCAAATCGGCGGTGGCCACCGGCTCGCTGCCGCCGCCGGCGCATATCCTCAACGCGCCGACGCGGATGATGAAGGAAATGGGCTTCGGCAAGGGCTATGCCTATGACCATGATACCGACGACGGCTTTTCCGGCGCCGATTACTGGCCCGACGGCATGGCGCCCGAAACCTTCTACCGCCCGACGCCGCGTGGGGCTGAAGCCCGCATCGGCGAACGGCTGGCGGAATGGGCGCGGCGAAGGGCGGCGAAGCGGCGGACAGAAAAGCCCTGAACGATTACCGCCGGGTCAAACCTTGCCCGGTTCGACCGCAGCCGGCTCGCTCCAGCTGTCGGGATCTGACGCGATAGCGGCATCGATGTCCGCGTCGCTCAGCCGTTCAAGCTTTGCCCAATCACTTGCTCCACGCCGGGCGTCATCCAAACGTCGCACGATAAGCCGCTTGTTCGTTGCTGCGCGCCTTGCGGGCGCTGATGATTCGGTAGTTGCCATTGCGTATCGTATATACGACAGCGACGATGATTTCTCCAGCCGCGTTTTCGTTGGACAGGATGCCGAGTGCCAGATGACGAACTTCGTCGTAGACGTACGGGTTCCATAGGGATCGATGGCGTTACGGTTCCACAAACTGATCACATCTTCAAAGTCGATCCCGTGTTTTTCAAGATTGATCGCCTGTTTGTTTTCGTCCCATTCAAAATTCATACGAGTTTCTAAGCTGCGACATAAGGGTCGGTCAAACAGCCAGTCGAGCTAGTACGGTTCTTGTCGACTGTCGTGTAAAAGAGAGGCGGGTGTCCAAATATGATCTTCACCCGCTTCATCGGCATCGACTGGTCGGGGGCGGTGGGCAGCCGGCATCCGTCGGTGCAGGTGGCGCTCTGCGAGGCGGGCAACGAGGCGCCGCGGCTGGTCCTGCCTGCGTCCGGGGTCTGGTCACGCAACGCGGTGCTCGATTGGCTCGGCAACCTTTCGGGCGACGTTCTGGTCGGCATGGATGCCGGCTTCGGCTTTGCCGCGGTGCCGCCGTTCACCGGCCCGGCGCGCGACCTGTGGGCGGAGATCGATGCCGTCGCGGCAGGTGATGCCGATCTGGGCGGGCACAGCTTTATCGCCCATCGCCGCGACAGTTTCTGGTTGGGCGCCGCTGATGGCCCGCGCCATCTGCGCGCGCACCTGCGGGTCACGGAACAGGTCCACGCCGCTTCGAAACTCGGCGTGCCGACCTCCAATTTCGTGCTGCTCGGTGCGTCGCAGGTCGGCAAGGCGACGCTTTCCGCCATGCGCCTGCTGCACCGGCTCGGCTGGCCGGTGTGGCCGTTCGATCCGCTCCCCGCTGCCGGTCCGGTGATTCTCGAAATCTATGCCCAGGCCTTTGCCCGCATGGGCGGGGTGCGCGGCAAGCTGCGCGACCGCGCGGCGCTCGATGCCGTGCTGGCGGTGCTGGGCAGCGGACCGATGCCGGCGGGCTTCCCCGATCGTTTCCCCGATCATGTCGGCGATGCGATCATCACCGCCGCCGGCCTGCGTGCCATCGCAGGCCAACCGCGCTGGTGGCGGCCGGCGGCGCTTACGCCAGCGATTGCCGTTACCGAAGGCTGGACCTTCGGCGTGATCGGCCCGGCGGATTTGGAGAAAACCCCCTCGCCGCGCTAAGGGGAGCGCGATGCCCGCGCTGTCCGCCTTTCCCCCCTTGCTGCTCGTCGCCGTTGGCGGCGGGCTGGGGGCCATGCTGCGCTATCTGGTCGGGCAATGGACGGCGGCCAATTTCGGTGCCGGCTTTCCGCTCGGCACCTGGGCGGTCAACATCATCGGCGGGCTCATGATGGGCCTGCTCGTCGCCGTGCTGGCGCGGACGGCGGAGGGCGAGCCGCTACGGCTGCTGCTCGGCGTCGGCGTGCTGGGCGGCTTCACCACCTTTTCGGCCTTTTCGCTGGATCTGTTCACCATGATCAACCGCGGGGATATCGGGCTTGCTGCCGCTTATGCCGTGTCGTCGGTTGCCGGTGGCGTGATCGCGTTGATGGCCGGGCTTTATCTAGGACGTAACTGATGCCGACACAGATCATCGCCGACGACGACGATGGCATCAGGCTCGATCGCTGGTTCCAGCGGCATGTGCCCGATTCCAGCTTCAACATCGTGTCGCGCTGGGCGCGCACCGGCGCCATCCGCCTCGATGGCGCCAAGGCGGCGCCGGGGGACCGCATCGCCGCCGGCCAGACCCTGGTGTGGCCCGATGTGCTGCCGGCCACCGCCGCACCGCGCCCGGTCGTGCGCGAACGCGAACCGCTCAGCCAGGCGCAGATCGACTATGCGCAAGGGCTGGTCATCCACATCGACAAGCACGCCATCGTCATCAACAAGCCGCCGGGGCTGGCGACGCAGGGCGGCATCGGCATCACCACCCATGTCGACGGCCTGCTCGATGCGTTGCAATATGACATGACGACCCGGCCCAAGCTGGTGCACCGGCTCGACAAAGATACGTCGGGCGTGCTGCTGCTTGCCCGCACGGCACGGGCGGCGGCGTTCTTTTCGAAATCCTTTGCCAGCCGCGATGCGAAAAAGACCTATTGGGGGCTGACCATCGATGTGCCCAAGGTCGCCACCGGCGATATCGACGCGCCGCTGTCGAAGCAGCCGGGCAGCGGCGGCGAAAAGATGCACGTCGATACCGAAACCGGGCTGAAATCGAAGACCCGCTACCGTGTCATCGACAAGGCCGGGGCGCGCGCCGCCTGGGTGGAGTTTTCGCCGCTTACAGGGCGCACCCACCAGATCCGCGTCCATGCCGCCGCGATCGGCCACCCGCTCGTCGGCGATGCCAAATATGGCGGCAAGGAAGCCTTCCTTACCGGCGGCATCAGCCGCAAGCTGCACCTCCACGCCCGCCGGCTGGTCATCGATGCGCCCGATGGCGGCAAGGTCGATGTGACGGCGGAACTGCCGGCGCACATGGTCGAATCCTTCACGATGCTCGGCTTCGACATGGAACTGGGGATCCCGCTGCCGCCGCTGCCGCCGCTGCCCCCCAAGCCGAAATCGCGCCGGCTGTCGTCGGCGACGAGCGGCAACCGGCGTGGCGAGCGGCGTTCGCGGGGGAGCTAAATCTCTCTCTCCTCGCGGGAGAGGGCGAGAGACGGCGGAGCCGGCCCGGGGTGAGGGGGCTCTCGTGCGGCCACCTGAGCCCACCCCCTCACCCGCCACGCCCAAGACGGATGTCGCCTTCGCTCCGCGCGCGAGTCGACCTCTCCCGCCAGGGGAGAGGTTTTCAGCGTTGGCCCTGCTGATCGAGCGCGGCGATCCAGCTGTCGGCCGCTTCGAAGATCGGCGTTGCCGGGTTGGCGGCGCAGAACTGGCTGACATAGGTATCGGCATCGCGCAGCGTTGCCTGGCCCATCAGTTTCGACCCCGGGCCGCGGCTGCGGTTGATGCCGCTGACATAGCCCATCAGCCAGTCGAGATCGCCGAGATGCTGCCACTTCTTCGGCTTGTTGAGGTTCCAGTTCTGGCACGGTGTACCGCCGCTGCCATAGACACTCTGGGCAGATGCGGTGCCGGCGAGGCTCAGCACGGCGATAGTGATGATGACGGTGGAACGCATGGTTGCTCCTCTGACTGACAGGCTATTTTAACCGCGCCACGGCCTCGCGCACCAGCCCGATGCGGTCCTGGCCGAAATACATGTCGGTGCCGCCGACATAGAAGGTCGGGGTGCCGAAGCCGCCGCGCGCGATGATCTCGTCGGTGTTGGCGCGCAGCCGTGCCTTCAGTTCGGGGCTGTCGGCCATGGTCAGCGTGGTGGCCGCGTCCATGCCCGCGGCGGCGCAGGCCTCGGCGAGCACCGCCGGGTCGGCGATGTCGCGGTCCTCGCCCCAGTAAAGCTGGAAAACCCGGCGCGCGAACACTTCGGCGCAACCGGCATCGGCGGCAAGGATGCAGGCGCGCATGGCGCGCGCCGAATTGATCGGGAAGATGCTCGGCTTCCATTTGATGGCAAGGCCGGAACGGCGAATCCAGTCCTGCATGTCCTTCCAGAAATACAGTGACTTGGGGGTCGCCGCGCTCTCGCGCATCGCATAGACGCTGGGGTTGACGGTGTTGAATACCCCGCCGACGAGAAACGGCCGGAAGCAGACGCCGAAACCATCCTCGTTCGCCGCCGCGACCAGCGCTTCGAAGCCGAGATAGGTCCAGGGGCTGGAACAATCGAAGAAGAACTCAACCGTCTGCGTCATTCCGGCATCCTGCATATCGACCGCACGGCCATTGTGGACTTTCGCCATCTCGTTACCATGGCGCGATGATGATCAGGACATTTCGATGAAGCGCAACCGGCTTTTCGCGCCCCTCACAGCGCTGCTGCTTGTTGCGGCAACGCCAGCACTGGCGGCGGCACTGACCACCGCGCCGGGCTTTGAAAAACAGATCGCGGCCGCCGCCGCCCTGCTCGACGACAATCGCGTCAACGAGGCGCTCAACACCCTCGATACGATGCTCGCCGCCGCCGAAGCGCCGATCGAGCGCGGCCAGATCGAGGCGCTGCGCAGTTTTGCGCTGGCGCGGCTCAACCGCATCCCCGATGCGCGCAAGGCGATCGAGGCCGGGGTGGCGAGCAACCCCGATCCGTCGCTGCTGCTGTTGCGGCAATTGTTCCTGCTGCGCGCCTTCGATGGCGATGCCGCCGCTGCCGCCGATACGATCCAGCTGATCGCGGCGAGCAACCCCAAGGCGGTCAACGACCTGCCGACCGAGGTCATCACCGATGTCATGGCGGCGATCCGCAAGGACGAGAATCGCAGCTATGAACTCGATTTCGCGCTCAACGCCGCCGGCTGGCAGCCCGATGACGTGACGCTCGAAGATACCGACCGGCTGCGGCTGCGGCTGATCACGGCACTGGCGAAGCGCGACCGGCTCGATGATGCGCGCCCGGTGTTCGATGCGGTGCTCAGCCCGGTGGTGCTGGCGCGCCTCGGCATCGACCGGCGCTTCGCGCCCTTGTGGCCGGCGGTCGAAAAGCGGCTGGGCCCGGGCGCCGATATCGCCGATGCGGCGGCGGTGGCGGCGGCCAAGGCGCGTTTCGATGCCAAACCCGCTTCGCTCGTCGCCCGGCTCGGCTATGCCGAAGCGCTCAACATCGCCTCGCGCGAGGCGGAAGCGGCGGCGCTGCTCGATGTCGCGAAAACCCCCGCCGAACTCGCGGCGCTGACCGAGCGCGAGGTCTGGCTGGTCAATCTCCACGCCGCGCTGCTCGGCGATCTCGGCCAGATCGATGCGGCACTGGCGCGCTATGCGGCGTTCAACGGCGTGCCGATCAACGGCCGCAGCGCGGTCATCGCGACGATGCTCAACGCCGCGCTGTTCGCCGAAAGCGTCGATCGCCCCGATGCGGCGCTGGCGGCGGTGGCGATCGCCGAAGCCGGGCCGGCGGGCAGCAATGATTTCGCCAAACTCTATCTGGCGCAGGTGCGCAGCTGTACCTTGCAACAGCAGGGCAAGGCCGCCGAGGCGCTGGCGGCGGCGGCGCCGTTGCTGGCGAAACCGGGCGAGAATGACGATGCCTATCTGGCGACGATGGTCTGCCTCGGCCGGATGGATGCGGCGGCGAAGGCGATCATCGCCCGGCTCGACAACCCCGAGACCAGGCTCGAAATGCTGTTCGAGCTGCAACCGTTCCTGATCGCCGACCGGCCGGTGGTACGCGGGATGCGCGAACGCTCCGGGCTGCGGGCGTTGAAGGCGCGGCCCGATGTGAAGGCGGCGTTCGTCAAATGGGGGCGCGACCTGCCAGCGGCGGTGGCGCCGCCGCGCTAGGCATCACCAACGCCCTCCCCGCGGGGGGAGGGCGTCGTCCGCTCTCAGCCCTGCTTGTCCAACCACGCCGTGATCGCCGGCATCCGATCCTGGCGGATCTTCAGCCGATAGGTGATCGCCGCCACCGCCGTATCGGCATCGCGGCGTGTCCCCGGAGTCAGGTGCTTTTCGGCATAGGCGTTGATCTTGGCGATCATCGCCGGGTCGGCCGATCCGGTGCCGAGCAGCGGCATGAAGCGGCTGCGCGAGGTTTCATCGACGAGCTTGTTGACCTGGGCCAGATGCACCAGCGCGAAATCGAAGGCGAGATCGGGGTGGCGGCCCGAAACCGCGGCGATCATGCCGGCGCTGGTGGTCGCGCCGGGTTCATCGCCCAGTGCCAGGTCGAGCGCGCGCGCGGCGAGCGCCGGGTCGGCCGGCGAGGCCAGCAGGTCATAAAGCTGCTGGCGCACCAGCGGCGATTTTTCGGCGATGGCATCGGCATGCAGCCGGTCCCAGGTCGCGGCATCGGCATTGCCGGCGACGACGCGCAACGCGGCGCGGCGGATCGGGGCAGGCAGGTCGTCGGCGGCCTGGCGGCGGCGCGCCTCGGCGATGACCGCCGGGTCACCCAAGTTGCCGAGAACGCCGATCAGCGTGTTGCGCAGATTGGCGACCGGCGCTGCCTCATTGGCGCGCGCCTGCCAGCCGATGGCGGCGAACACCGGTTGCAGCCGTGCCAGCGCAAAGCGGCGGAAGGCGGCCTGGCGCGGGTTGCCGTCGAAATAGCTGTCGATGGCGCTGAACACCCCGGCGATGCGCTGCCAGACCTGCGGATCGCCGGTCGCCGGCGTGGCGGCGGCGAGGTCGAGCACATCGGCCGCCGGCTGATAACCGGCGAGGCCCAGCGCCCAGCTGTCCCCCATGATGCCGAGCTGGTCGATCGCCGGCAGGGTCGCAAAGGCCGCGGTGACGCCGGCCATGGCAGCGGGCGTGTAGAGGGTGCGGTAGTAACCCGTCTGGCCGGCGTTGACGATCACCGCGCCGCAGCCGGGCAGTTGCAGCATGCCCTTGCCGCCATCGACGACCGTGCGCTCTGTAGCGTTACCGACGGTGCGCGCGATGACCGGCACCGGCCAGACCAGCGGCGCCTTGTCGGGCTGGTCCTTGCTGTATTCGGCCTGAGTGAGCGTCACGCTGGTGGCACCGGCGGTGCAGGTGGCGGCATCGACCCGGATCAGCGGCACGCCGGGTTGCAGGGTGAAGCGATTGGCGATGTCGGTGATCGGCTTGCCCGATGAGGCGGCGTCGATCTCGCGCCACAGATCGGCGGTGACGGTGTTGCGATAGGCGTGTTTCTTCATATAGGCGCGCACGCCGGCGCGCCAATTATCGGCGCCGACATAGTCCTCGAGCATGCGGATGACAGCTTCGCCCTTCTGGTAGGTGATCGAATCGAACGCCTGGCTCGCCTGTTCGACGGTTTCGACATGCTGGACGACGGGGTGGGTGGTCTTCAGCGAATCGCGGCCCATGGCTTCCTCGCGGCCGCCGACGGCATCGAGCGCGGTGTTCCATTCGGGGTGGAGCTTCGCCATCGTGCGGCCTTCCATCCACGATGCAAAGCCTTCGTTGAGCCACAAATCGTCCCACCACGCCATGGTGACGAGATCGCCGAACCATTGGTGCGCCATTTCATGGGCGTTGACCGAGAAGGAACGTTCCTTGTCGGACTGGGTTTCGACCTTGGGATCGAGCAGGATCGCCGATTCGAAGGTGAAGATCGCGCCCCAATTCTCCATCGCGCCGAAGAACTGGCTGCGGCCCGGCGCGGCGACATTGTCGAGCTTGGGCAACGGGTAGGGCACGCCGAAATAGTCGTTGTATTCCTTCAATATGTCCTTGGCCGCCTGCAGCGCGAACTGGCCCTGGTCGGTCTTGCCGCGCTGGGTGACGATGCCGACTTCGGTGCGGCCAACCCTGGCGGCGATCCGGTCGAACTCGCCAAGGCCGAAGAACAGCAGGTAGGTCGACATCTTCGGGCTCTTGGGGAAGCGCACGGTAACGAGGCCGGGGCCGGCGGGCTTGCGGCTGGCGACGGGCATGTTGCCGACGAGCATCTGGTCGGCGGGCACGACGGCGCTGAGGGTGAAGGTCGCCTTGTAGGCCGGCTCGTCCCACGACGGGATGAAGCGGCGGGCGTCGGAATTTTCGAACTGGGTGTAGAGCGCGCGCTTGCTGCCGGTGGGGGTGATGTAATCGAGCGCGAACAGGCCATTGGCCTGGGTGCCGATCTTGCCGTCATAGACCATGTCGAGGCTGTAGGTGCCCGGCTTGAGCGGCGCGGCAAAGGCGAAGGTCGCGGTTTGCGCGGTGGCATCGGTGGTGATCGTCGGCGCGGCGCTGCCCTTCAGGCTGGCGCTGCGGAAATCGAGATCGGCGGCGTTGAGGGTGATGCTGCTGACCGGCGCGCTGACCTTCAGCGTGACGACGACATGGCCATCGAAGCGCATGTTGGCGGCATCGGGGGTGATGGCGATGTCATAATGCAGCGGCTCGACCCCGCGCGGCAACTGGGTCGTGACATTGGCAGCCGGCGCGGCAAGGGCGGGCGCGGCGAGCGCCAGCGTGGCCGCGGCGAGCAGGAAGCGATGCATGGGGGGATCCCTTGAGACTGGTACGGTTGGGACGCATTCGTAGCTAGGCGCCGAAAACCCGATCGAAAATCGTGTCGACATGCTTGAGGTGATAGCCGAGATCGAACAGCGGCTCGAGCTGGGCGACCGGCAGCAGCGCCGTCACTTCGGGGTCGGCGGCGAGCAGGTCGAAGAGTTGCAGCGCGCCGTCCGATTCCCACACCTGCATCGCGTTGCGCTGGACGAGGCGGTAGCTGTCCTC
Organism: Polymorphobacter sp.; assembly: GCA_044373875.1. Taxonomy (GTDB): domain Bacteria; phylum Pseudomonadota; class Alphaproteobacteria; order Sphingomonadales; family Sphingomonadaceae; genus Sandarakinorhabdus. The sequence continues at coordinate 16,909 of JBILPK010000021.1, read as the reverse complement.
GCGGCTGGCGCCGGCCTGGGTGAGGGCGAGCAGGATGCGCTGCGAATGGATGAGCCCGCCCATCTTGTTGAGATTCTTGAGCATCCGCTCGGGATAGATCAGCAGCTTGTCGATCACCCCGGTGAGGCGGTGCAGGGCGAAATCGAGCGTCACCGTCGCATCGGGGCCGATCATGCGTTCGACCGACGAATGCGAGATATCGCGTTCGTGCCAGAGCGCGACATTTTCGAGCGCCGGGGTGACCATGCCGCGCACCAGCCGCGCCAGGCCGGTGAGGTTTTCGGTCAGCACCGGGTTGCGCTTGTGCGGCATGGCGCTCGAACCCTTTTGCCCGGGAGCGAAATATTCCTCGGCCTCAAGCACTTCGGTGCGCTGCAAGTGCCGGATTTCGGTGGCGAGGCGTTCGACTGAGCCGGCGACGACGCCCAAAGTGGCAAAGAACATCGCGTGGCGATCGCGCGGGATGACCTGGGTGGAGACCGGCTCGATGGTCAGGTGCATCGCCTTGGCGACATGGGCTTCGACCGCCGGGTCGATGTTGGCGAAGGTGCCGACCGCGCCCGAAATCGCGCAGGTGGCGATTTCCTCGCGCGCCGCCACGAGCCGCGCGCGGCAGCGGGTGAATTCGGCGTAAGCGGTCGCGAGTTTCAGCCCGAAGGTCGTCGGCTCGGCATGGATGCCGTGGCTGCGGCCCATCGTCGGGGTGTGCTTGTGCTCCATCGCGCGGCGCTTGATCGCGGCGAGCAGCGCGTCGCTATCGGCGATCAGGATGTCGGCGGCGCGGGCGAGCTGCACGCTCAGGCAGGTGTCGAGCACGTCGGAGCTGGTCATGCCCTGGTGGACGAAGCGCGCTTCGGGGCCGACATGCTCGGCAAGGTTGGTGAGAAACGCGATGACGTCGTGCTTGGTCTCGCGCTCGATCTCGTCGATGCGGGCGACTTCGAACTTGCCGCGTTCCCACACCGCCTTGGCGGCATCGGCGGGGACGACGCCGAGCGTGACCAGCGCATCCATGGCGTGCGCCTCGATCTCGAACCAGATCTGGAAGCGCGCTTCGGGCTCCCACAGGGCAACCATTTCGGGACGGGAATAGCGGGGGATCATGCGGGGGCTCCGTTTCTGGCGCGGGGGTTAGCACGGAGGGGCGTGATGGCAAAGCGGTGGCGAAATCGCCGTTGCATCCCTAAGTCTGGCGCGTGAGCGAAACCCCCTCCGTCCGTGTCGTCGTTTTCCAGCACGGGCTGGGGGCGCTCGACTATGCCGTGCCGGCGGGGATGACGGTGGCGCCGGGCACGGCGGTGCAGGTGCCGCTCGGCCCGCGCACCATCACCGGCGTAGCGTGGGATGAAGGCCGGCTCGAAGGCCGCGAAGTCGAGGCGAAGCGGCTGCGGCCGGTGACGGCGGTGATCGACATCCCGCCGCTGTCGGCGCCCATGCGGCGGCTGTGTGAATGGGTGGCGGATTATTATCTCAGCCCGCTTGCCGGCGTCATCCGCATGGTCTGGCCATCGGTGGCGTTCCTGTCGGCTCGCGAGATCGTCGAATATCGCCCCGGCGGGCCGGTGCCGGTGCGGATGACCCCGGCGCGGGTGCAGGCGCTGGAAAAACTCGATGGCCGGCAGGGGCTGGTGCGCGACCTGGCGCGCATCGCCGGGGTGTCGGAGGCGGTGATCCGCGGCCTGGTGCAAGGCGGCACGCTGCTGCCGGTGCTCGTCGGCGTCGATGCCACGCCGGCGCAGCCCGACCCGGATTTCGCGCCGCCGCAGCTCGAGGCGGCGCAGGCCGAGGCGGCGCTCGCCATCGCCCATGCCGTCGCCGATGGCGGCTTTGCGCCCTATCTGCTGGAGGGCGTCACCGGATCGGGCAAGACCGAGGTCTATTTCGAAGCCGTCGCCGAAGCGATAAGGCAGGGCGGGCAGGCGCTGGTGCTGGTCCCCGAAATCGCGCTGACGGCGCCGTGGCTGGCGCGCTTCGCGGCGCGCTTCGGCTGCGAACCGGTGGCGTGGCATTCGGACCTCAAGGCCAGCGAGCGCCGCTCCGCTTGGGCGGCGATCGCCGATGGCCGGGCGAAAGTGGTGGTGGGCGCGCGGTCGGCGCTGTTCCTGCCTTTTGCCGATCTGCGCGTCACCATCGTCGATGAAGCCCATGAGACGAGCTTCAAGCAGGAAGAAGGCGTGCATTATCACGCCCGCGACGTCGCGGTGATGCGGGCGCGCGAGGAGGCTGCGACGGTGGTGCTGGCGACCGCGACGCCCGCCATCGAGACGCAGGTGCAGGCGGCCAAGGGCACCTATCGCCACCTCGTGCTGCCGTCGCGCTTTGGCGGGGCGCAGATGCCCGATATCGCCGCGGTCGACCTGCGCCGCTATCCGCCGACCCGCGGCCACTGGCTCAGCCCGCCACTGGTTGCGGCGGTGACGGCGACGCTGGAGAAAGGTGAGCAGGCGCTGCTCTTCCTCAACCGGCGGGGCTATGCGCCGCTGACGCTGTGCCGGGCGTGCGGGGAGCGCATCCAGTGCCCCAATTGCACCGCCTGGATGGTCGAGCATCGCCTGTCGAAGCGGCTCGCCTGCCACCATTGCGGCCACCAGACTCCGGTGCCGCCGGCGTGCCCTTCGTGCGGCGAACTCGATGCGCTCGTTGCCTGCGGGCCGGGCGTGGAGCGGATCGCCGAGGAGGTGACGCGGACCTGGCCGGGCGCGCGGGTGGCACTGGTGACATCGGATACGATCAATTCGCCGGCACGCGCCGCGGCGCTGGTCAAGGCGGTGGAGGCGCGCGAGATCGACGTGCTGATCGGCACGCAGATGGTCACCAAGGGCTATCACTTCCCCGAACTGACGCTGGTCGGCGTCGTCGATGCCGATCTCGGGCTGGCGGGGGGCGATTTGCGCGCCGGGGAACGCACGTTTCAGCAGGTGGCGCAGGTGGCCGGGCGCGCCGGGCGCGGGGCGAAACCGGGCAAGGTGCTGATCCAGACCCACCAGCCCGAAGCGCGCCTGATGCGGGCGCTCGTCGCGGGCGATCCGGCGGCGTTTTACGAAGCCGAAACCGAGGCGCGGCGCGACTTGATGCTGCCGCCGTTCGGGCGGCTGGCGGCGATCATCGTGTCATCCGAAGATGCGGCGGCGGCGCTGGCGGCGGCGCGCGCCATCGGCGCGGCGGCGCCGCAGATGGAGGGGTTGAGCGTGCTCGGCCCGGCGGCGGCGCCGCTCGCCATGCTGCGCGGCCGGCATCGGCAGCGGCTGCTGGTGCAGGCGCGGCGCACGCTGGCGCTGCAACGCGTGCTGCGCGACTGGCTGGGCGGCGTGGCCGTGCCGGGCAATGTCCGCGTCGTCGTCGATATCGACCCCTATAGTTTTGTCTGAGCCAGCGCCGTAAGGCTGGAGCGCACAGGCGCAGACAAATCAGGCAGACCCATGGCCCGCAGAAATTCCCGCTACGATCCCGATGCCGACAGCGCCGCGCCCGAAGCCGCAGCGCCGGTGCCGTGCTGGCTGTGCGGCCGGCCGACCGGCACGACCATCGTCTGGCACCATCCCGTGCCGAAAAGCCGCGGCGGCCGCGATGTCGTGCCGATGCACCCGATCTGCCAACAGATGCTGACGGTCAATTTCACCAATTCCGAATTGCAGCGCCACGGCATGGAAGTGCAGGGCCTGCTCGACAATCCGGCGGTGCGCAAGTTCGTCGATTGGGTGGCGAACAAGGACCCCGATTTCACCGCGACGCTGTCAAAGAAGCAGCGCTGAGGCCGGTCAGCCAGCGAATTTGTGCGCGTGCAGGCCGGTGCGGCCGCTTTCGACCTCGAACAGCGCCCCGCCGGCGGCTTCATCGACGCCATCGGCTGCCGAGGTGACGAACAAGCGGTCGAGCCTGTCGCCGGCAAAACACACGCTGCTGGTCTGCGAGGCGGGCAGGGGGATGACCTGGTCGATGGTTGCATCGGGCAACAGCCGCACCACCCGCCCGGCGCCCCAGCAGGCGACCCACAACCCGCCTTCGCTGTCGAAGGTCATGCCATCGGGGCTGCCTTCATCGGGCGCGAACTGGCGAAACAGCGCGCGCGGGCCAAGGCTGCCGTCGGGGTTCACCGCGAACCGATAAATCCGCCCGGCGACCGAATCGGTGTGGAACAGTGCGGTGCCCTCGGCGCTGATCGCCGGGCCGTTGGCGACACTGTAGCCGCTGTCGAGCCGGGTCAGCGTGCCATCGGGATCGAAGCGGTACAGGCTGCCGGTCGGGGTGTCGCACGCCATTGGCATGGTGCCGAAATACAGCTGGCCCGCGGCATCGGCCTTGGCATCGTTGAGGCGGTGCAACGGCAGGTCGGGCTCGGGCGCGGCGATGATCGTGACGGTGACGGGATCGAGGGTGAGGGTCGCGATGCCGTCCTTCGTGCCGGCGATGAAGCCCGGCGCGGCGCGACGCTCGATGACCCAGCCGGTCATGTCGGGCAGGTCCCAGCTGGCGACGCTGTCGTCGGCGAGCCGTAGTCGGTTGAGCCGTTGCCCCAGGATATCGACCCAGAACAGCGCCTGTTCGGAGGGCGACCAAAGCGGGCCTTCGCCGAGCCGGTCGCAGCGGTCGCGGGGGATGATGCGCATGACGCCCAGCCTAGCCGCAGCGACGCCGACGCGCTAGCGATAGCCGATGCAGCCCATCCGCCTCGCGCTCATCGGCATCGGCAAGATCGCCCGGGATCAGCATCTGCCGGCGATTGCAGCCGATGCGGGGTTCGAACTTGTCGCCGCGGTCAGCCGTAACTCTAGCGTCGACGACGTGGCGCATTTCCGCGATCTCGATGCCCTCATCGCGTCGGGCGTCGAGGTCGATGCCGTGTCGCTGTGCACGCCGCCGCAGGGGCGGCACCTGCTCGCCGCGCAGGCGCTGGCGGCGGGCTGGCACGTCATGCTCGAAAAGCCGCCGGGGGTGACGCCGGCGGAAGTGCGCGGCCTGGTGCCGGGGGATCGCACGCTGTTCGCCAGCTGGCATTCCCGCGAAGCCGCCGGGGTCGCGCCGGCGCGGGCGTGGCTGGCCGGGCGGCGGGCGCGTTCGGCACGGATCGACTGGCGCGAGGATATCCGCCTCTGGCACCCGGGGCAGGACTGGATTCTTGCCGCCGGCGGCATGGGGGTGTTCGATCCCGGCATCAATGCGCTGTCGATCCTGACGGCGATTCTGCCGGGGGACGTGCGGGTGACGTCGGCGCGGCTGGCGGTGCCAGTAAACCGCGCCGCCCCGATCGCGGCGTCGCTGGCGCTGGCGTGCGGCGAGGCGGCCATCGCGGCGGAGTTCGATTTTCTGCAACAAGGCCCGCAATCGTGGGACATTTTCGTCGACACCGATGCCGGGCAATTGGCGCTGCACGATGGTGGCGCCCGGCTGGTCATCGACGGGGTCGCACAGCCGCTGGCCGATCGCGGCGAATATCCCGGACTGTACCGGCGCTTTGCCGAGTTGATCGCGACGAAGCAAAGCGATTGCGATCTGGCGCCGCTGGAACTGGTCGCCGAAACGCTGGCACGCGGCGAAACCGTCACCGCGCCACCGTTCGACTTCTGAAATGCAATAGGGCGCGCCGGTTGTCCCGGCGCGCCCTGCAATTTTCAGTCTGGCGCTAGCCGCTTACTGCGCCGTCCAGCCGCCATCGACCGGGATCGCGACCCCGGTGATCTGTGCCGCCGCAGGGCTCGACAGGAAGGCGGCGAGTTCGCCCATCTGTTCGGGCGTGGCGAACTGCTTCGACGGCTGCTTTTCAATGAGCAGCTTTTCGGTCGCGGCTTCGACGCTGATGCCATTGGCCTCGGCCGATGCTTCGATCTGCTTTTGCACCAGCGGGGTGTGGACCCAGCCCGGGCAGATGGTATTGCAGGTGATGCCGGTGCCGGCATTTTCGAGCGCGACGACCTTGCTGAGGCCGACAACGCCATGCTTGGCGGCGACATACGCCGATTTGTGCTTGCTGCCGATCAGGCCATGCACCGAACCGATGTTGATGATGCGGCCGAAACCCGCGGCCTGCATGTGCGGTAGCGCCGCCTGCATGCCGAAGAACACGCCCGACAGGTTGATCGCGATGATCGCGGCCCAGCGTTCGGCCGGGAAATTCTCGACGCTTTCGGTATACTGAATGCCGGCGTTGTTGACGAGAATGTCGATCTTGCCAAAGCTCGAAACGCACAGGTCGATCATCGCCTTGACGTCGTCGGGCTTGGAAATGTCGGCGCCCGAATAGACGACCTTGACGCCATATTTGGCTTCGAGCCCGGCGCGTTCGGTTTCGATGGCGGCGGCATCGCCGAAGCCGTTGATGACCAGGTTGGCGCCCTTGGATGCCAGCACATTGGCGATCCCCAGGCCGATCCCGCTGGTCGAACCCGTTACAACTGCATTCAAGCCCTTGAGCATTTCAAATTCCCCCGTTGTGAATTCCGACTCACAATGCACAGGGCATTGTGACAATTTAATGTTTGTTCGCAGGTGCAGCGAATCAATGTTGCTCCTGTGAATAACGTGCGATATGCCATGGGTGCGCCGCAACATAAATGCGGCGGGGGTGATGCAGGGGGCTGTATGGCGACGATGACAAAGCCGGGTTCGGCTGCCTATGTTGCGGGCGCGAACAGCAAGAAGGTCAATCTGGCGCTACAGGGCGGCGGCGCGCATGGCGCTTTCGCCTGGGGCGTGCTCGATCGCCTGCTCGAAGATGGCCGCGTTGTTTTCGATGCCGTCAGCGCGACCAGCGCCGGCGCGATGAACGCCACGGTGCTCGGATATGGCCTGACCATCGGCGGCGCCGATGGTGCCCGCGAGGAACTCGAAAAATTCTGGAAGAAGATCAGCGACGAAGGCGCCAAGGGGCCGTTGCAGCCGTCGTTCATCGACAAGGCGCTGGGCAACCATAGCCTCGATTACAGCCCGGTGTTCATGATGATGGACATCCTGTCGCGCATCATGTCGCCCTATGAACTCAACCCGATGAATTTCAATCCGCTGCGCAAGGTTCTGGAAAGCAGCATCGATTTCAACGTGTTGCGCGAAGGTTGCCCGATCAAGCTGTTCCTGTCGGCCACCAATGTCCGCACCGGCAAGGTGCGCATGTTCGAAAACCATGAAATCGGCCCCGACCAGGTGCTCGCCTCGGGCTGCCTGCCCTTCATGTTCCAGACCGTCGAAATCGACGGCGAAGCCTATTGGGACGGCGGTTACATGGGCAATCCTGCCATCTTCCCGCTGATCTATGGCAGCAAGACCAACGATGTCGTGATCGTCCACATCAATCCGCTGAACCGGGATGAAATCCCCAAATCGGCGAAGGACATCATGAACCGCATCAACGAAATCAGCTTCAATTCAAGCCTGATGCGCGAGATGCGGGCGATCGCGTTCGTCAGCCACCTGATCGACGATGGCCAGCTGCAGGATGACAAGCATCGCCGCATGCTGATCCATTCGATCCAGGACGAAGCCTTCATGAACAGCCTGGGCGTCACCAGCAAGCTGAACCCCGACTGGGGCTTCATGAAGAAGCTGCGCGATGTCGGCCGCGAATGCGCTAGCAACTGGCTGAAGGACCATTTCGACGATGTCGGCGTGAAGTCCTCGACGGATATTCATTCCGCCTTCCTGTAAGATTACCTGACATTTTTTGCGTGGGGGAGCTCGCAGAACGATGACACCCGAAGAAATCCTGAAACTGCCGTCGATGCCGGCGGCGGCACCGAGCTATCCGCTCGGGCCGTATCGCTTCGTCAACCGCGAATTCCTGATCATCACCTACGAGACCGATCCGGACCTGCTGCGCGCCGCGGTGCCCGAGCCGCTGGTGCCTAATGCCGACAATCATGTCCTGTATGAATGGATCAAGATGCCCGATTCGTCGGGCTTCGGCGATTATACCGAAAGCGGCATCGTCATCCCGTGCACCTTCAATGGTGAACCGATCAATTACACCGCGCAGATGTATCTCGACGACGAACCGCCGATCAGCGCCGGCCGCGAAATCTGGGGTTTCCCCAAGAAATACGCCCTGCCGCGGCTGACGATCGAATCCGACACGCTGACCGGCACCCTGTCCTATGCCGGGCAGACGGTGGCGATGGGCACCATGGCCTATAAATGGACCGAAGCGCCGGGCGGCTGCGAGGCCCAGGCCAAGTCGATGACCAAGACGTCGTGCAATCTCAAGATCATCCCCGATGTCGATGGCACCCCGAAGATCTGCCAGCTGGTTGCCTACAACCTCGAAGACATCACCGTGAAGGGCTGCTGGGTCAGCCCGGCGCGCTTGCAGCTGATCCCGCATGTCAACGCGCCGGTCGCCGACCTGCCGATCAAGCGCATCGTCGGCGGCAAGCATTTCATCAGCGACCTGACCCTGCCGCACGGCCGGGTGCTGTTCGATTACATCAAAGATGCCGAAGGCTGAGGGGGGACACACCATGAACAAGCAGGATGTGCTCAAGCTCAGCGCGATGCCGTTGCAGAGCCCGACGTTCCCGACGGGACCGTATAAATTCTTCAACCGTCAGTACATGATCATCAACTATCGCACCGATCCGGCGCTGATCAGGAAGATGCTGCCCGAACCGTTGCAGCCCGATGGCGATATCGTCTCGGTGCAATGGCTCGATCTGCCCGATGGCGAAGGCTTTGGTGCCTATTCGGCGGCGTTGCAGGCGATTCCGTGCCTGTTCAATGGCGAAAAATGCAATTTCCTCGTCCAGATGTATGTCGACAATTGCCCTCCGCTGGCCGGTGGTCGCGAGATCTGGGGCTATCCGATGAAATACGGCATCGCGACGCTGGTGACGGCGAGCGACACGCTGACCGGCGAGCTGACCTATGCCAAGCAGCACGTCGCCACCGGCACGATGGTCTACAAGCACAGCAGCCCCGATGATCTCGGCGAGATCGAGGCGATGCTCAAGCGCACCCAGGTAACGCTCAAGCTGATCCCCGACATCGACGGTTCGCCGGCGATCGCGCAGCTCGTCGGCATCAATTTCGACAAGATCACGGTGAAGGGTGCCTGGACTGGCCGCGCCCGGCTGGAAATGGTGCCGTCGGTGAATTGCCCGATGGCCGACCTACCGGTGCTCGAACAGCTCGGCGGGCTGCATATCGTGACCGATATGACGCTGCCGTACGGGCGGGTGCTGCACGACTATCTGGGCTGAGAAATGAAGGACTCCCTCCCCCTGGCGGGGAGGGAGTCGGTCATTCCCGCCAGATCGCCAGATCGTGCGGGTCGATCGTCCGGCTGCCGAGCACAAACACCGCCTCATCGGGCGCCGGCGCGGTTACCGCGCTCGCGCCGTAATTGATCGCGAACACCAGGTCGCCGCGCCGCCGCAGCCGCAGTGAACCCGCCAGCGGCGTCACCGATATGTCCGCCTCGGCGCACAGGCTGGTGAAGAACGCCTCCAGAAAGCCGTCGTCGGTAAGCGTCGCCAGGTAATGCGCGCGGCCGTGGCGGACGAGCGCCGGGCTGCCGTCTTCATAGGTTGCCTGCACCAGCGCATCACCGGGGTCGAGGCTCTCGCGCCAGCTGGTGCTGGCAAAATCGCTGCCGTTGAAGCCGATCGCCCCCGGGCAATCGGGGCGCAGCGTTTCCACCGACAGCACGCGGATCGTCAGCAGCGCGCGCAAGCCCCCGGGCGGCAGGCCGTCGGGGATGGTCAGATCCTTCGTCTTGGCGCCCGAGCGCGGGCCGAGGACGACGAGCGCATGGGTATCGGCAAGGCGGGCCACGGCGAGGCTGTCGGGCATCGCCAGCGCCGGGGCGAGGACGATCTTGTAGCTGGTGAGTTCGGCGCCGGGCGGCACGAAGTCGACATCGACCCCCAGCCGGCGCAGCGCGCGATACCATTGGTGGACGATGGCGGTGTAATCATAGCCGCGCCCCTGCGCCTCGATATCCGACAGATACTGCGCTTCGGTATCGATGATGATCGCGACCGGCGCCGGGGTCGGTTCGGGCAGCGCGATCTGGCCTAATTCGGCGGCGAGCAGCGCGATTTCGGGCCAGGCTTCGGCTTCCGACGAATCGGGGCGGAGCAGCCCGGCGTGCATCTGTTCCTGCGCGAACGGCGCTTGCCGCCAGCGAAAGAAGCTGACGACGGCGGCGCCATGGGCAAAGGCTTCCCAGCTCCACAGCCGCACCATGCCCGGCGCCGGGCGCGGATTGTGGCGCGCCCAGTTCACCGGGCCGGGCTGCTGCTCCATCACCCAGAACGGCCGCCCGGTTAGCCCGCGGGTCTGGTCGAACAGCACCGCCTGCATGTCGGGGTGGCCGGTGCGCATATAGGGCGCAAAATCCGCTGCCGTTGCCCGCGCCAGCGCCAGATCGGCGCGACCGAGCGGGTAATTGTCGTACGACGCGAAATCGAGCGGTGCGGCGAGCGCATGGTTGTCGATGCCGGTTTCGTCCATCGGGATGAAATTATGGGTGATGAAGCGCCCCGGCGCGTGTTCGCGCAGGATCGCGCAGGTAGCATCGTGGAAGGCGACGACCATGTCCGAGGCATAGCGCCGCCACGCCAGCCGGTGCGCCGGGCTGGTTTCGGTGACGGCGCCAACGGGCAGTTCGATCTCGTCGAAGCTGCGATACTCCATCGACCAGAAGACATTGCCCCAGGCGGTGTTGAGCGCGCCGACATGGCCATAGCGTTCCGCCAGCCAGCGCCGGAAGCCGTCGCGCGCCGCAGGGGATGCCGACAGCGCGGTGTCGTGGCAGCAGAGTTCATTGTCGGTCTGCCAGCCGGCGATGTGCGGGTTGTCGCCATAGCGTTCGCCGAGCACCCGGGTGATGCGCAGCGCCGCGTCGAGCCAGGTCGCACTCGAAAAATCACTGTGCCGGCGCGAGCCGAAGCCGCGCACCCGGCCGGTGGCGGGGTCGACCGGCAGGATGTCGGGATGCGCATCGACCAGCCATTTCGGCGGCGTCGCGGTCGGGGTGCACATGACGACCTTGAGGCCGGCGGCGCCCAGCACGGCGACGGCGCGGTCGAGCCAGTCGAAATCGTACCGCCCCGGGTCGGGTTCGAGCCGGCTCCAGGCGAATTCGCCGATACGGACATAGCTGAGTCCGAGCGCCTTCATGCGCGCGGCGTCGCGGGCCCACCAATCCTGGGGCCAATGTTCGGGATAATAGCAGACGCCAAGCATAAGCCATTCTACGGCGCGCGCGCGGTCTTGCACAGTCACGGCGTTGCGGCGAAAGCTGGCCGGCATGGTTATCCTCGAACATGTCCGCCTCGATGGCGCGGCGGTGACGCTGGTGCTGGCGACGGCGGGCGGCGCGGCGGTGCTGTATTGGGGGCCGCGCCTGCCCGATGGTGTCGATCCGGCCGGGCTGGCGCTGATTGGCCATCGCGGCGCTGCGCCGGCGTCGCCCGCCGTGCCGCCGCTGCTGGCGCTGACCCCGCAGGCGGGTGGCGGCTGGCCGGGTCGGCCCGGGCTGGCGGCGCATCGCGACGGGCAGGGCTGGGCGAGCCTGTGCCGGCTGGAGAGCGTGCAGGCGACGGCGACAAGCGCGCTGTTCGTGTCTCGTGACGCGGCGAACGGCCTGATTCTCGAACATGAACTGGCGATCGAGGGCGATGTGCTGGTGGCGACGACACGGCTGACCAATGCCGGGGACGATGTGCTGGCAGTCGAATCGCTCGCGGCCCCGGTGCTGCCGATCCCGGGCTGCGTGACCGACCTCATCGGTTTCGAGGGCCGCTGGGCGAGCGAGTTCCAGACGCGGCGGCAGGCGCGGCCGATGGGGGCCCTGGTGCGCGAGAACCGTCGCGGGCGGACGAGTCACGATGCTTTCCCCGGTGTCATCGCCTGCACCGCGACAACCGAGGAAGCGCAGGGGCTGGCATTCGGCTGGCATCTCGGGTGGAGCGGCAACCACCGGCTGGCGGTGGAAACGCTGTCCGATGGCCGGGCGCTTGTCATGGCCGAAGCGCTGTATCTGCCGGGGGAAATCCGGCTGGCACCGGGCGAAACGCTCTCCAGCCCGGCGCTGTACGCCAGCGTTTCGGACAAGGGTTTGTCGGCACTGTCACGCCAATTCCACGGCTTTTTGCGCGCCCGCCCCGAGCACGCTCGGCTGCGTACCAAGCCGCGCCTGGTGCATTACAACAGCTGGGAAGCGGTCTATTTCGATCATGATCCGGCGGTGCTCGCCGACCTGGCGGCGCGCGCCGCAGCGGTCGGGGTGGAGCGTTTCGTCCTCGATGACGGCTGGTTCAAGGGCCGGCGCAGCGACCGCGCCGGGCTCGGTGACTGGACGGTCGACGCCGGAGTCTACCCCGACGGCCTCGCCCCGCTTATCGCGCAGGTCAACGACCTCGGCATGGAATTCGGCCTGTGGGTCGAACCCGAAATGGTCAATCCCGACAGTGATCTGTACCGCGCCCACCCCGATTGGGTGCTCGGCGTCGCCGGCGCGGCACAGCTCGATTTCCGCCACCAGCTGGTGCTCGATTGCGGGCGGACGGAGGTGCGCGACCATCTGTTCGGCGTGCTCGATGCGCTGCTGCGCGATCACGCCATCGCCTATCTGAAGTGGGACATGAACCGCGATCTCAGCCACCCGGGCGGCGGCGATGGCCGCGCCGGGGCGGTGGCGCATGTCGCGGGCGTCTACGCGCTGCTCGCCCGCCTGCGCGCGGCGCACCCGGCGGTGGAGATCGAAAGCTGCGCCTCGGGCGGTGGCCGCGCCGATTATGGCGTGCTGGCGCTCACCGACCGCATCTGGACGTCGGATTCGAACGACGCGATCGACCGGCTGGCGATCCAGCGCGGTTTTTCGCATTTCTTCCCGCCCGAGGTGATGGGTGCCCATGTCGGCCCCGCTACCTGCCATATCACCGGGCGGCGGCTGGGGATGGGCTTGCGCGTGGCGACCGCGCTGTTCGGGCACATGGGGATGGAGCTCGACCTGCGCGATCTCGATGACCGCGAGGCGGCCGACCTAGCGGCGGGGGTGACGCTCCATAAGGCGCACCGGGCGCTGATCCATGGCGGCGACCTGTTCCGGCTCGATGCCGAAGCCGGGGTGAACGCCTTTGCCGTGGTCGCGCCTGACAGGCGTGAGGCCCTGCTGTCATGGACGGTGGTGACCGAGGCAGGCGCCTATTTCGGTGCGCCGTTGCGGCTGGCCGGGCTCGATGCCGGGGCGGATTACCGCCTCACGCGGGTGTGGCCGCCGCGCCTGGGGGTCGATTGGCCGGCCACCGAAGCTGCCGTGGTCGCCGGCGCGCTGCTGATGCAGGCCGGGCTGCAGCCACTGCGGCTGCGCCCTGAAACGGCGGTGGTGCTGCATTTGCAGCGCATGTGAAAACCTCTCCCCTTGCAGGAGAGGTCGAGAGACGCGGCGCTTGCCGCGGCCCGGGTGAGGGGTAAGTCTAAGCGGTGATCTCGCGCAGCGCGTCGATCAACGCATCGACTTCCGCCGCGTCGTTGTAATGCGAAAGCCCGATACGCAGCGCCCCTGGCCCTTCGCGCAAGCCCAGCACCGTCGCCGGCTCCCAGGCGTAGAAATACCCCGCCCAGCAGAAGATGTTGCGCGCCGCCAGCGCCGCCGCCACGTCCGGCGCGTCGTGCCCGGCGATCGAGAAGGTGAAGGTCGGCACCCGCGATTCCAGCCGGTTGGCGTTGCCGATGCCGTGCAGCGTGATGCCGGGCAGCGTTGCCAGCCCGGCCAGGAACTGCCGCATCAGGTCGGTTTCATAGCCGACAATCGCATCGAACCCGGCGAGCAGGCGCTGGCGCAGTGGCGCATCCGCGGGCGCGCCACCGCAATGGCTGCCGATCCAGGCGAAATGCTCGATCGCGGCGAGCGTGCCGGCCTGGGCTTCGAAACTCGGCGTGCCGGGGGCGAAGCGCGTCGGCATGGTTTCCACCGATGGCCGCACCTTCCACGGCCGCAACTTCGCCTGCATCGCGCGCGACAGGAACATGATCGCGGCGTGCGGCCCGAAGAACTTGTACGCCGAAGCGCAGAGGATGTCGCAGCCGATGGCGCGCACATCGATGGCGATGTGCGGGGTCGATTGCACCGCATCGACTACGCTGATCGCGCCCACCGCTCGCGCGGCGGCGCAGACCCGCGCGACATCGTTGATGGTGCCGAGGAAATTGCTCGCCTGGCCGACCGCGACCAGCCGGGTGCGCGGCCCGATGAGGCTGTCGAGCGTGTCGTAGCGGAATTCGAAGCTCTCGCGGTCCCATTCGAGCCAGCGCACCGTCACGCCCTTGTCGGCGGCGGCCTGCAGCCAGGGCGAGACATTGGCGTCATGGTCCATGCGGGTCAGCACGATCTCGTCGCCGGCCTGCCAGTCGCGCGACAGAAAAGTGGCGAATTCGAAGAACAGCGAGGTGGTATTGAGCCCGAAGACGATCTCGTCGGCGTCGCAGCCGAACAGCGCCGCGGCGCCTTCGTGTGCGGCGACCACGATGGCGCTGGCGGCGACCGAGGTGCGGAACGCCCCGCCATCATTGGCGCAGGCATCGAGCATAGCATCGCGCATCGCATCGATGACGCGGCCCGCTACTTGCGTGCCGGCGGGGGCATCGAAATAGCGGCGCGGGGCGCCATTGTCGGTGCGGGAAAGCGCCGGAAAGGCGGCGCGAACGGCGGCGATATCGAAGCTGGGGATCATGCCCCGACGCTAGCGCATTTCGCCGCGAAGAAAAGCCTCAGCTGACCAGCGACGCCGTCACCCCGCCGCTGCCGCCTTCGCAGATCGGCGTACCGGGCAAGCTGGGCGTGACGTTGAAGCGGCTGACATAGGTTGCCGTGCCGCCGCCGAAAGCGACCGTCGGCGTGGACCTGAATGTGTTGAACACCATGGTGGTAGTGCCGTTGTTGGCCGGGGTGAAATCGGTGAGCGCTACCCAGAAAGAGCCGCGGTAGGGCGCGCTGAAACTGAAGTTCCGCGCCGGGTTGGCCAGCTTGAAGGTAACGACCGCAGCGCCGGCATAGGCGCTGTCGATGCGGATGATCGGGTTTCTGTTCGGGGTTGCGAAGTAGCAGGCGAGGTTGGGCGCCCAACCGCTGCCGGGCAGGCAGTTCTGACCCTGGGTGACGACCCTGGTTGACGTTGGCAGGCTGGTCGAAACCAGCGCCGTTGTCGTACTGATGACACATTTGTCCCGCGCGATCGCCGTGGCGGTTGCTGAAAGATCGGCGGTTTCCAACCCGATCAGCTTGCCGAAGATCAGCCGGTGCGGGTTGCCATTGGCTTCGGCAAAGCGGGTGGTGACGCGCACGGCATTGCTGGGCGTGCCCGCTACCGTGAACACCCTGGTCGTGCCGTTCCAATTGCCACTGACGACATCTTCGGCCTTCAGGACATTTTCGCGCAGCAGCGGATCATTGGTGACCGGCACATTTTCCTTGGCGAGCTGGATCGCCATCGGAGCAACATTGGCCGGTACCTTGAGGGTGCGGGCGCCGGCGGTGGCGGCAGCATCGGCAGCGTTCTGCAACTTGGTCCGCCCGATCTGCACCAGCGCCGAATCGATCCCGAAGCTCATCGCGCCCACCAGCGCCGGGGTGGCGAGTGCGAAGGTCATCGCGATGCCGCCGCCGCGCCCAAGCGCCCGCCAGCGCCGCGCCAATGCCGCCGGCCGCGCCATGATCAGGCTTCCTTCAGCATGACGACGCGCACATCGAGCGTTTCGGGCATCGGGATCAGCGGCAGGATCGTCGCCTTTTCGCTCTTCACCGAAATTTCCGTAACGACCTGGTTGGTGCCGGTGGTGGTGGTATCCTCGGGGGTGATCGTCCAGTCGGCGGCAGCCACCCAGCCGGGCAGATTGGCCTTGGCCGTGGTCACCACATCGCTTTCGCTTGCCGAGCCGACCGCCAGCGCGCGGGCGCCGTTGCGCGCGGTGTTGAGCATCGAATTATAGGTGAACATCAGCACGCCATATTGCATGGTGCCGCAGATCATCATCGACATCAGCGGCAACAGCAGCGCCATTTCGACAGCAGCACTGCCGCCGCGATCGCGCCGCACGGCCGAAAATCGCTGCCATGCCGATCGGCGCCGGTTCTTAAGCATCGGTACGCCCCCAGAAAACGATGAAGATCCGTAGTGATTTCTACAGTAACCCACCAATAGGCAAAGATTGTTAATTAAGCGCTAATCGGTTTTGGCGGCCATGGGCAGCGCGCGGGCGCATGCAATGTCGCAGCAAGGCGGTTTCGGGGGATTTCCGTGGCGGTGGCCGTTAAGCAGTTCCGTCCCCCACGCCGCCATTCCTGTGCATGAGTTCATGATCATCAGTCTTTCCCCGTCCGGACCTGCCCTGCCGGCGCTGCTCGCCGCTGCGCTCCTGTCGGCGGGGGCGCAGGTCCAGCCGGCGCCTGCCGATGCAGCATCGGCACCCGCCGGCGCGCCCGAAAATCCTGTCGATGAACCCGATACCATCGTCGTCAACGGCGTGCGCGATCGCGGCAAGGTGATCGGCGACATTCCGCCCGAAGCCACGCTCAACGCCCAGGACATCCGCGCCATCGGCGCGTCGAGCATCGCCGAACTGCTCCAGGAACTCAGCCCCCAGACGCGCAGCGGCCGCGGCCGGGGTGGCGGCATGCCGATCGTGCTGATCGGCGGCAAGCGCGTGTCGGGCTTTGCCGAAATCCGCAACATTCCCCCCGAAGCGATCGAGCGGGTCGAGATCCTGCCCGAGGAAGTCGCGCTGAAATACGGTTATCGCGCCGACCAGCGCGTGGTGAACTTCGTGCTGCGCCAGCGTTTTCGCGCTGTCACCAGCGAGATCGAGCTCGGCGGGCCGCTGCAGGGCGGCCGCAGCACGGTGGAGGGCGACATCAATTTCCTGCGGCTGCGCAACGGCACGCGGCTCAGCCTCGAAGCCGAATTGTCGTATGACAGCCTGT
>JBILPK010000020.1:0-31887 GCA_044373875.1 Polymorphobacter sp. | reverse complement strand
GCGCCGGGGCTAAAAGGGCCGGGGCGGCGAGGCACAAAGCGAGGGCGGCAAGGCGGGCAAGGATCATGGGACAAGGCTAGCGCCGATTTGTAGCGCGGCCAACTCCCTGCCTGCAGGGGTGGGAGTTGGCCATGGCTGTTGAGCCTCCGGCCCAAGCCGTGCTAGCGGCATTGCAACGCAACAATTCCACCGCTGCCCGAAAGCCACTTGCATGTCAGTCGATGACGCCACCGTCCGGAAGATCGCGCGCCTCGCCCGCATCGGCATCGCCGAGGCGCAAGTCCCGGCGCTCGCCGGCGAATTGTCGGCGATCCTCGGCTGGATCGAACAATTGGGCGAAGTCGATACCGCCGGCGTCGCGCCGATGACCGCAGTGATCCCCAACCATCTCGCCTGGCGCGTCGATGCCATTACCGATGGCGACATGCAGGCCGCCGTCCTCGCCAATGCCCCCGATGCCACCAGCGGCTTTTTCGCTGTGCCCAAGGTGATCGAATGACCGTGCTTACCGACCTGACCATCGCCGGCATGAAGGCCGGGCTGGCGAAGCGTGATTTTTCCGCCGCCGAACTGACCGAGGCGCATCTGGATGCGATGGCGGCGGCGCGGCACCTGAACGCCTTCATCACCGAAACGCCCGAGATTGCGCGGGCGCAGGCCGCCGCCGCCGATGCGGCGCTGGCCAGGGACGAAGCGAAAGCGCTGACCGGCATCCCGCTCGGCATCAAGGACCTTTTCTGCACCAGGGGCGTGCAGACGACGGCGGCGTCGAAGATTCTGGAAGGCTTCATCCCCCAGTATGAATCGACCGTGTCGGGCAAGCTGTTCGCCGATGGCGCTGTCATGCTCGGCAAGCTCAATCTCGATGAATTCGCCATGGGCTCGTCGAACGAAACCAGCGCCTATGGCAAGGTCATCTCGCCGTGGAAGGCGAAAGGGTCGGACCGCGATCTGGTGCCAGGCGGCTCGTCGGGCGGCTCTGCGGCGGCCGTCTCGGCGCGGCTGGTGGCAGGCGCCACCGGCACCGATACCGGTGGCTCGATTCGCCAGCCCGCCGCCTTCGTCGGCATTGCCGGCATCAAGCCGACCTATGGCCGCTGCTCGCGCTGGGGCGTCGTCGCCTTCGCCTCGTCCCTCGACCAGGCCGGGCCGATGGCGCGCACCGTCGAGGATTGCGCCATCATGTTGACCAGCATGTGCGGCTATGATGCCAAGGATTCGACCAGCCTCGATCTGCCCGTTCCCGATTTTGCCGCCGCGCTGAATGCCGACCTGCGCGGCAAGCGGGTGGGCGTGCCGAAGGAATATCGCCTCGACGGCATGGACCCGACCATCGCCGCGCTGTGGGATCAGGGCCTCGAATGGCTCAAGGCCGCCGGCGCCAGCATCGTCGATGTCTCGCTGCCGCACACGAAATACGCGCTGCCGGCCTATTACATCATCGCCCCGGCCGAAGCCTCGTCGAACCTCGCGCGCTATGATGGCGTGCGCTACGGCCTGCGCGTCACCCCGCAAGGCGGCAATCTCGCCGACATGTATTCGGCCACCCGCGCGCAAGGTTTCGGGGCGGAGGTCAAGCGCCGCATCATGATCGGCACCTATGTGCTGTCGGCGGGTTTCTACGATGCCTATTACACCCAGGCGCAGAAGGTCCGCACCCTGATCGCCCGCGATTTCGAGCGGGCGTGGGAGGTTTGCGACCTGCTGCTCACCCCGACGGCGCCGAGCGCTGCCTTTGCCTTTGGCGACAAGGCCGACCCGCTGGCCATGTACTTGAACGACGTCTTCACCGTGCCGTCGTCGCTCGCCGGCCTGCCCGCCATGTCGGTGCCGGCCGGGCTGTCGGCGGACGGCCTGCCGCTGGGCCTGCAGATCATCGGCCGCCCACTCGATGAAGCCGGGGTGCTCGCTGCCGGGCTGGCGATCGAATGCGCCGCGGGCTTTGCCGCCCGCCCGGGGGTATTGTGATGACGGAGACAAAGGTGACCAAACCGTGGACGGTCAAGGGCGCCACCGGCGATTGGGAGATCGTTGTCGGGCTGGAAGTCCATGCCCAGGTGACGGCCCGGTCCAAGCTGTTTTCGGGTGCCGCGACGGCGTTCGGGGCTGAGCCCAATTCGCAGGTGTCGCTGGTCGATGCGGCGATGCCAGGAATGCTGCCGGTGCTCAACGGCGAATGCGTGCGGCAGGCGGTGCGCACCGGGCTGGCGCTGGGCGCGCAGATCCACAAATGGTCGCGCTTCGACCGCAAGAATTATTTCTATGCCGATCTGCCGCAGGGCTACCAGATCAGCCAACTCTATCACCCGATCGTCGGCGAAGGCACGCTCGACGTCGAAACCGAAGCGGGCGAGCGCAGCACGGTCGGAATCGAACGCATCCATCTCGAACAGGATGCCGGCAAATCGGTGCATGATCTGCACCCGACCCAGTCGTTCGTCGATCTCAACCGTTCGGGCTGCGCGCTGATGGAGATCGTGTCGAAGCCCGATATCCGGTCACCGGCGGAGGCCGGCGCCTATGTCGCGGCGCTGCGCCAGCTGCTGCGCTATGTCGGTAGCTGCGACGGCAATATGGACGAAGGCTCGATGCGCGCCGATGTCAACGTCTCGGTGCGCAAGGCCGGCGAGCCCTTCGGCACGCGGACGGAGACCAAGAACGTTAATTCGGTGCGCTTCATCATGCAGGCGGTCGAGGTCGAGGCCAAGCGCCAGGTCGAGCTGATCGAAGGCGGCGGCACGGTGGTGCAGGAAACCCGGCTGTTCGACCCCAACAGCGGCACGACGCGCAGCATGCGGTCGAAGGAAGATGCGCACGACTATCGCTATTTCCCCGATCCCGACCTGTTGCCGGTGGAATTCGATGATGAATTTGTCGCCGAATGCCTCGCGAGCCTGCCCGAACTGCCGGTCGCCAAGCGCACACGCTACACCGAAACGCTCGGCATTTCAGCGTATAATGCCGCGGTGCTGACCGCTGATGTCGAAACCGCGCGCTATTTCGAAGCGGTGCTGGCCGATACCGGTCCGGCCCTGGCGACGACGGCGGCGAACTGGCTGACATCGGAACTGTTCGGCGTGCTCAAGAAACTGGGCGTCGGCATCGAGGCGAGCCCGGTCAACCCGGCGCGCGCCTCAGCGCTGCTCGGCCTCATCGCTTCGGGCAAGATTTCCAATTCGATCGGCAAGCAGGTGCTCGAAGCGATGGTCGAAACCGGCGATGACCCGGCCGCCATCGTCGCGGCCCGCGGGCTGGAGCAGGTCAGCGACACCGGCGCCATCGATGCCGCCATCGCCGCGATCATCGCCGCCAATGCCGACAAGGTCGAACAGTATCGCGCCGGCAAGGAAGCGCTGTTCGGCTTCTTCGTCGGCCAGACGATGAAGGCGATGGCCGGCAAGGCCAACCCGGGCGTGGTGAACGAACGGCTCAAGGCGGCGCTGGCCACGGCGGCGTGATCCACGCCCTCACCCGCCTGCCCGGCCCGCTCGACCGTGCCGAACTCACCCATATCGAGCGGGTGGCGGTCGATCCCGACCTGGCGTTGGCTCAGCACGAGGCCTATCGCGCCGCGCTGGCCCGGGCTGGCGCGCAGGTGACGTTGCTGCCGGCGCTGCCCGACTATCCCGATTGCTGTTTCGTCGAGGATACCGCAGTCATCCTTCCCGAACTGACCATCGTCACCCGGCCGGGGGCGGCGTCGCGGCGCGGCGAGATCGAGGCGATCGTGCCGCATCTGCCGGCGGACCGGCCGCACCTCGTCATCACCGCGCCGGGCACGATCGATGGCGGCGATGTCATGGTCGTCGGGCGCGACATCTTCATCGGGCTGACCCAGCGCACCAATACCGCGGCGGTGCAGCAGGTGGCGGACGGGGTTGCGGCGCATGGCTGGCGGGTGACGGGCGTGCCGCTGGCCAAGGCGCTGCACCTGAAGACCGCGGTATCGGCGCTCGCCGATGATCTGGTGCTGGTCAATACCGACTGGCTCGACCCCGCGATCTTCGGGCGCCGCCATATCGCCAGCGCGCCGGGTGAGCCTTTCGCGGCGAACAGCCTGACGGTCGGCAGCACGGTGTTCCATGCCACCGGAGAGCGCACGCTGGCGCGGATCGCGGCGGCGGGGTTCGCGGTCGAATTTCTCGACATTTCGGAATTTGCCAAGGCCGAGGCCGGGCTGACCTGTTTGAGTCTGGTCTACTAGCGCCCCGTTCCGGGAAGGGAGAGCGCTTGCGCTTCTTCCCGCCCTGCCCGAAGTTGCCGCAATGACAGCGCCCGCCATCTTTGAAGTCAATCCACGCGATCGCGGGCTGGTGCGCGGTATCGGGCCGCTGGGGCTGGCGGCCAACATGGTCAATTATACCGTCGGCGCCAGCATCTTCGTCATGCCGGCGCTCACCGCCAAGGCGGCGGGGGCCTGGGCGCCGGTGGCATTCCTCATCGCCGCCATCGCTAATGCGGCGCTGACCATCTGTTATGCCGAGGCGACGTCGCGGGTGCCGACCAGCGGCGGCCAGGCCGGCTTTACCGAGGTTGCTTTCGGGCGCTTTGCCGCCTTCGTGACCGGCGTCTTCACCTATCTCGCCAATGTGCTGGCGGCGGGCGCGATCCTGGCGGCGGCGGCCGATACTGCGGCGGCCTTTGCCCCGGCGCTGGCCGACCCGTGGGTGCGCGCCGCGCTGATCATCGGCTGGGTCCTGCTGCTGTTCGCGGTCAATCTGCGCGGGCTGGGGCTCGCCACGCGCATCGTCGGGCTGGCGGCGGCGATCAAGCTGGTGCCGCTGGCGCTGTTCCTCGGGCTCGGGGTATTCCTCGTCGATCCGGCCAATCTGCCGATGCCGGCACTGCCCGCCACCGGGCTAGGCGATGCGGCGCTGCTCGCGGTGTTCCTGTTTGCCGGCGTGCATGGCGCCATGCTGACGGGTGGCGAAATCCGCGATCCGGCGCGCACCCTACCGCGCGCGCTGGTGCTCGGACTGGCGGCGATCACGACGATCTTTGTCGGCGCGCAACTGGTGGCGCAGGGAATCCTGGGCCCGGCGTTGGCCGGTTCGGGGACGCCGCTCGCCGATGCGCTGGGGCAGGTGTCGCCGGGCTTGCGGGTGCTGATGCTGGCAGGCGCGCTTGTCTCGATGCTCGGCTGGACGGCGTCGGATGCGCTCAACACGCCGCGGCTGGTGTTCGCGCTGGCGCGCGATGGCCGGCTGCCGGCGGCGCTGGGGGTCATCGATGCCCGCCGCGCGGTGCCGGCGCGGGCGATCGGCGTGCATCTGGCGCTGGCTGCGGCGCTGGCCATCGGCGGCTCGTTCGCGCTGCTGGCGACGGTATCGACGCTGGTGCTTGTGCTGATGTTCATCGGCGCGGCGCTGGCGGCGCTGCAACTGCGGCGCCACGGCGTGGCGCTTGGCGGCGCGGTGCTGGCGCTGCCGGGGCTATGGCTGGCGGCGCCGGTGGTGGTCGGCATCATGCTGTGGGTGGCGGCGCAGGCGACGGGGGGGCAACTGACGGCGCTGGCGGGGCTGGTCGCGGTGCTGGCCGGGTGGTTTCGGATGACGGAGACGGTGCGGAACTAAGTCCCCGCTACCGCAAGCGCGAGCGGTGGGTCATGCCGTCCACTCGCCGCGCTTGTACCCCTGCGCGCGCAGCAGCACCGTCAGGTCGCCGTGGCGCACCGCCGCGTCGGCGGCAGCGGCGGCCTTGGGCTTGGCGTGATAGGCGATGCCCAGCCCGGCGGCTTCGAGCATCGGGATGTCGTTGGCGCCATCGCCCACCGCCAGCGTAGCCGGCAGCGCCAGCCCGGCGCCGATCAGGTATGCGCGCTTGGCGGCGGCATCGACGATCGGCCGGCGCACCGTGCCGGCAAGCCGGCCGTCGGCGATTTCCAGCGTGTTGGCGTGGCTGGCGGCAAAGCCGATCTCGGCCGCCACCGGCACGGTGAAGGCGGTGAAGCCCCCCGACACCAGCAGCGTCTGCGCGCCATGCGCCGCCATCGTGCGCACCAGCGCCCGCGCCCCCGGCATCAGCCGCACGCGTTCGCGCCGGCACTGGTCGAGCACCGCCACGTCCATGCCGGCGAGCAGTGCCACCCGGGCATCGAGCGCCGATTCGAAATCGAGCTCGCCGCGCATCGCCGCTTCGGTGATGGCGGCGACCTGCGCCTTGAACCCGGCATAGTCGGCGAGCTCGTCGATGCACTCGCACTGGATCATCGTCGAATCCATGTCGGCGATGAGCAAGGCCTTGCGGCGAACCCCGCCGGCGGGCTGGACGATGATGTCGAGCCCGGGCAGCGCCGCCTCCAGCACGGCGCGCGCGTGCGGCGCGGCGATGCCGGTCACGGCGAGGTCGAGCGCTTCGCCGGCATCGATCCACACCGCCGCGCCGGGCGCGCCGCCGGCTGCACGCAGCACATCGCTTGCCAGCGCGGCATCGCCGGCCGACAAGACGGCGGGCGCAACCAGGGTAACGAGAAGGGGCGGCGTGACGGGCGATTCCATGCTGGTGGTCATTACAGGGCCGACCGCGAGCGGCAAGTCGGCAATCGCGCTGCGGCTGGCGCAGGCGATCGGCGGCAGCATCGTCAACGCCGACGCCAGCCAGCTCTATGCCGATTTGCGGATTATCAGCGCGCGGCCGAGCCCAGAGGAAGAAGCGCTGGTGCCGCATCGGCTCTATGGCGGGCTCGACGGCGACGAGATCGCCAGCGCGGCACGCTGGGCCGGCATGGCGAAAGCGGCGATTGCGCAAGAACAGGCCGCCGGGCGGGTGCCGATCCTCGTCGGCGGGACGGGGATGTATTTGGCGACGCTGTTGGATGGCATCGCGCCGGTGCCCGAGATCGACCCGGAAATCCGCGCCGCCGTGCGCGCGCTAGCGACCGGGGACGCGATTGCCGTGCTGGCGAGCGAAGACCCGGCGCTGGCGGCGCGGCTGCTGCCGGGTGACCGGCAGCGCACGCTGCGCGGGCTGGAGGTGATCCGGTCGAGCGGGCAATCGCTGCTGCACTGGCAGCAGTTCCGCGTGGGCGGCATCGCGGCAGACCATGATGTGCGGCGCTTCGTCGTCGATGTGCCGCGCCCGCTGCTGCACGAGCGCGCGACGGCGCGGTTGTGGCAGATGGCGCAAGCCGGGGCGGTGGCCGAGGCGGCGGCGCTGCTGGCGCGGCGGCTGCCCGATGACCGCCCGGTGCTGCGCGCGCTAGGCGTGGCGCAGTTCGGCGCGGTGGCGGCGGGCACGTTGGCGCTCGCCGATGCCGTGGCGGCGGCGGCAACCGCAACCCGGCAATATCAGAAACGCCAGGTGACCTGGGCGCGCGGCCAGGCAGCGGACTGGACGCGGATCACGGGGGAAACAGCACTGATGCTGTAAGGCGCAAGAGACCCATGCTCGGCAGGCGTGTGCCAGGGTCGGAATATCTTACAATATCAGCAGCCATTATCTGGCAACCCCCTGCAATACAGGGGCGGGATGATTTGGCACGTTTCCTGCAGGGCCAATGACGACGCGAAGCGCCGCGTTGATGCCGGCGAATCGGGTGTCTGACATCGCAAGGGACCAAGGATGATCAAGGCTGCTCTGGGTGCGCTCGCGCATGCTGCCGTTGCCGTTGCTGCCCCGGCCGCGGCGTTGACGACGGTGACTTTTGGTTACCGGGGTAGCAGCAATGCGGCCGGCGCCTCGGTGGTGCGTACCAACGGCGGTATCACGCTGACCGCGACCGCCCTGAAATTCACCGTGGCACCGGCATCGCTGGTCGGCACCAATGTGTCGGCGCTCACCGCCGGCCAGACGCGCCTCACCATCAACGGCCTTGGCGTTTTTGGCGGCGCCAACAATGCCACGCTCGATACCAACACCGTCAACCGCGAAGCGCTTTTGTTTTCCGGCAGCCGCTTCCTCAGCCTGGCAGGCTTCTCGCTGAACTCGTTGGACAGTAACGACACGCTGCAGGCCTTTGGGATCAACAACGTCGGCGATCTGGAACTCACCGGTTATGATGGCACGATCCGTGCGGGCCCGGCGGGTGCCGCGTCATTCATCAACACCGCCGCCAACAACAACACCACCGAACTGACCTTTGTCACGCCGAGCACCTACTACAAGGACTTCCTGGTAACTTCGCGTATTGACGGCACCGTAACGGCGCAGGCCTATCGCTTCGGTTCGCTGGTGTTTGCCGTGCCGGAACCCGAAAGCTGGTCGCTGATGATCATCGGCTGCGGCCTTGCCGGCGCTGTTGCCCTGCGTCGCAAGGCGGTGCTTGCCGCCTGACCTGCAAAAACCCGATTTCATGAAAACGGCGGCCGTTTCGGCCGCCGTTTTTTTGTTGTCCGCGCGCCAGCGGGCGCAAAACTGTCGGCAGGCTTTACACATCAAAAATTAACTAATTAGTAAGTTATTGTTTTTCCTTTGTTAACCTTTTGGTATAATCATTGCTAGTAAGTTAACGATACCAGCAGCGGTCTCGCCACACAGGGTGGTGTGATCGTCCGACATTCGGGGGCTGGTACGCGCAACAAAAGAGACAAGATCATCATGAAGAGCATCCTGCTTGCCGGCGTTATCGCCGCTGTCGCCGCTGCCAGCCCGGCCGCTGCCGTCACCAACCTGCTTGCCAACGGCAGCTTCGAAGCCGCCGGCACGACCGGCCCCGGCGCCTATTCCGGCTGGACTAAGTCCGGCACCGTCGGCGATGCGTTTCCGGCGATCGTGATCAACTACAACAGCACCGCCGCCTATAATGCCGGCGGGGCCTTTGGTGAACGCGTTACCCCCGACAACATCGTCGCTTCGGCCAGCCCCGATGCCGTGGGTACCCGCGCTGCCTATTTTGTCGGTGACCGGTCGGTCAACGAAACCATCTACCAGGACATTTTCCTGGCACCGGGCAATTATCGTGTCGGCTTCAGCTATTACCTAACACAGAACGGGCTGAGCAACGTCAACAACAGCTCGCTGTCGGTGTCGATCCTGGGCATCAATCTCGCCAACACGATGATCACCAGCCTGTCCACCGCCAAGACCTGGCTGTATGCCACCGGCATCGGCACGATCCAGTTCGCTGGTACCTACCGCACCGCCCTGACGTTCAATTCGAACGGCTTTCCGTCCAAGGACGTTGTGGTCGACCGTGTGTTCGGTATCGCCACCACCGATGGCCCGGGCATCCTGATCCCGCCCGCGCCCGATTCGGTCGTTCCGGGTATCCCCGAACCCGCCACCTGGGCGCTGCTTATCGTCGGCTTCGGCATGGTCGGCCTGTCGGCCCGCCACCGCAACCGGGCTGTTGCTGCCTGACACGGGCAACGCCACAAGCGAACGCTGCGCAGGCGCTCCACCTTCGGGTGGGGCGCCTGTCGTGTTTTGGGGTCGGCCGGATTTGCGAATCGCAAGGGCTGCAGCAGCGTGTTTGCAAAATGCGATAGATCGCGGCGCAGCCTTGCGCTGCCGTTATCGCGGCATAGCAATCAACTTACTGTATTTACTGTAATTTCTGCTGAAATGTCGCGGCCCCTCGGTTTGGCACGCGGTTTGCAAAGGTTTGGGCAACGCGCGCCGTGCCCGGCTTTTCCCCGGTCACAGCGACGCTTTATCGCCCTTTGCAGCAGGAATCCGTATCGTGTCGAAATTCATTCCGGGCAGTCTTGCCCTGTTCGCCCTCGTCTTCGCCGCCACTCCGGCGCTGGCCACGGTCAACCTCATCCAGAACGGCAGCTTCGAACTCGGTGCCGTCGGCACTGGCGGCTTTACTGGCTGGACGCGCACCAACGTGCCCGACAACCGGCCGAGCCAGGACCAGCCAGCCTCGGTCATCGCCTATAACAGCAACGCCGCCTATCCGACCGGCGCCTATGGCGAGCGCGTGACGGCGGACAATGCCGTTTCGCTCAGCCCCGATGCGGTGGGCAGCAAGGCCGCCTATTTCGTCGGCGATTTTTCGCAGGATGAAGCGCTGCGCCAGCTGACGTACTTGGGTGTCGGCAATTACCGCGTCGGCTTCAGCTATTATCTCACCCAGAACGGCCTCGCCAACCGCGGCAACAGCCGGTTCGATGCAACGATTATCGGCATTCCGGTGGCATCGACGATGATCGATGGCAACTCGATCGCCAAGGCTTGGCGCTATGCCAGCGGTGTCGGCCAGATCACGCGCGCCGGTTATTACGACACGGCGTTTCTGTTCAACAGCAATCTCGCGCCGTCCAAGGACATCGTCATCGATCGCGTCTTCGCGATCGCGACCAGCGATGTCGCCGATGTCGTCATCCCGCCGACCCCCATCGCCGTGCCCGAGCCGGCCGCCTGGGCGATGCTGGTCGTCGGTTTCGGGCTGGTCGGGCTGGGCTCGCGCCGCCGCCGGCCGATGGTCGCGGCCTGACCCGGAGCGCGAAAGCGCCGGAAAATTTTACAGTTCGCGCTTGTCGATTTGGTTAGGATATTGTTAACTAATCATGGTACGATCATTGCAGATTAAATTTCAAATATATTAACGTTTTCGGCGGCGCGCGGCGGGGCGCGTCGTCGGAAACACAAATTGCAGGGTCTGGCGATAATGAAGGCAGTTTTTCTGGCGGCACTGGTGATCACCGGTGCGGCATCCCCGGCGCTCGCGGTGACCGGCAGCGCCGAAGCCGGCCTGTTGGCCATGCGCAAGACCAACCTGATCGTGCTCGGCAACTGGACGACGGGCCATGATGTCGAAGGCAAGACCTTTGTCGGCGGCAATGCCAGCGGCAACAGCGCGGCGCTCGGCATCGGCAATGCCCTGCAAGGCCAGGATGCCTCCAGCCGGCGCACGCTGACCATCGTCGGCAACAACAATGCCAACAACCTCAACATCAACAATGGTTCGAACGGCGGCAGCGGCAGAGTCGCCACCACGCCCGGCGTCGCCATCGGCGGCAACAGCGGCGGCATCAATTTCAACGCGGCTGGCTCGGCGATCGATATCGGCGGCAATTTCACCGGCGGCAATGTCAATCTCGTCACCGGCCAGACGGTCAATGTCGGCGGCCGGGCCAATGCCGGCTTTGGCGGCACCGCCGGCGCGACGGTGAACGCCGGCGGCAACATCGGCGGCAATGCCAATGGCGCCAGCTTCAACCAGAACCTCGGCACCGGCTGGAATGCCGGTTTCGTGACGGGCCTGCAGGCCGAAGCGGCACAGCTTTCGGCCGATGTGCTGGCGCTGTCGGCGACGCTGGGCAATCTCGGCCTGGCGTCGAACCCGAGCAGCATCACCTCGCTCGGTGGCCGGGCGATCTTCAACGCGGTCGATGGCGGCAACGGCTTTGCGCTTTTCAATGTCAACGCGGCGTTCTTTTCGAGCTTTACCGAGGTCCGGTATAATTTCGGATCGACCACGCTGCCGGTGATCATCAACGTCACCGGCACCAACATCACCTATAATCTCAACGCGATCGGTGGTAACAGCAGCGGCAATCGCCAGGTCATCTGGAACTTCATCGAAGCCACGACGGTGACGCTGCTGCGCATGGTCAACGGCTCGGTGCTGGCGCCCAAGGCGGCGCTCAGCAATAATACCCCGATCGAAGGCTCGGTGGTGGCGGCAAGTTTCGTCCAGGGCGGCGAAGTCCATATGGGCACCTATGGCGCCGACGCTGCCTTCCTGCCCGAACCCGGCAGCTGGGTGCAGATGATTGCCGGCTTCGGCCTGGTCGGCGCCTTCGCCCGCCGCCGCCGGCGTGTTATTGCTTGAATGCCGATAATTTTGCACGATTGTTGCGCAAAAACCGGTTGACCTGATAATATCCGTGTCCTAATCCCCCTGCCTGACGTGTGGATGAAGGGCGCGAAAATGGGCGCGAATATGGGCGCGAGACCGGCCGGCGATTTGACCGGCGCTGAAATCGTGGTGCAGGCCTTGACCGATCTGGGGGTCGAGGTGGTGTTCGGCTATCCCGGTGGGGCCGTGCTGCCGATCTACGATGCGATCTTCGCGCAGCAGCGCATCCGCCACATTCTCGTCCGCCACGAACAGGCCGCGGTCCATGCTGCCGAAGGCTATGCGCGCTCGTCGGGCAAGGTCGGGGTGGTGCTCGTCACCTCCGGCCCCGGCGCCACCAACGCCGTCACCGGCATCACCGACGCGCTGATGGATTCGGTGCCGTTGCTGGTGCTGACCGGCCAAGTGCCGACGCATCTTATCGGCACCGATGCCTTCCAGGAATGCGACACCGTCGGCATCACCCGGCATTGTTCGAAGCACAACTATCTGGTGAAGGACACCGCGCGGCTCGGCCCGGTGCTCCACGAGGCCTTTTATATCGCGCGCTCGGGTCGGCCCGGCCCGGTGGTCATCGACATCCCCAAGGATGTGCAGATCCAGCGCGCCCGCTATGAAAAACCCGGCGTCATCGGCCACAAGACCTACAAGCCGCAGTTGAAGGGCGACCGCGCCAGCATCGAGGCGGCGGTGGAGATGATCGCGGCCGCCGAACGCCCGATCTTCTATACCGGCGGCGGCATCATCAATTCCGGCCCGGTGGCGACGCAATTGCTGCGCGAATTCGCCAAGCTGACCGGTGCGCCGGTGACGTCGACGCTGATGGGGCTGGGCACCATGCCCAACGAGCATCGCCAGTTCCTCGGCATGCTCGGCATGCACGGCAGCTATGAAGCCAACATGGCGATGAACCGCTGCGACCTGATGGTCTGCCTCGGGGCGCGCTTCGATGACCGGGTGACCGGGCGCCTGGATGCGTTTTCGCCCAATTCCAAGAAGATCCATGTCGATATCGACCGTTCGTCGGTCAACAAGACGGTGCGGGTCGATCTGGCGGTGATCGGCGATGTCGGCGGTGTGCTGGAAGACATGATCAAGATCTGGCGGGCGCGCGGCCATCGCGCCGCCGATCTCGACCAATGGTGGGCGGACATCGCCGGCTGGCGGGCGCGCGACAGTTTCGGTTTCCAGCAGAAGGGCACCGACCTGCTGCCGCAGCATGCCATCAAGCGGCTGTACGAGATGACCCGCGACAAGAGCCCGATCATCTCCACCGAAGTCGGCCAGCATCAGATGTGGGCGGCGCAGCATTTCGGCTTTCATGCGCCGAACAAATGGCTGACCAGCGGCGGGCTCGGCACGATGGGCTATGGCCTGCCGGCGGCGATCGGCGCGCAACTGGCGCACCCCGGCGCGCTGTGCATCGATATCGCCGGCGAGGCGAGCATCCAGATGAACATTCAGGAGCTCGGCACCGCGACGCAGTATCGCTTGCCGGTCAAGGTGTTCATCATCAACAACGAATATATGGGCATGGTCCGCCAGTGGCAGGAGCTCAACCACGGCGGGCGCTATTCCGAAAGCTATTCGGATTCGCTGCCGGACTTCGTCAAGCTGGCCGAGGCCTATGGCTGGAAGGGCATCACCATCGAGGGGCCGGACGATCTTGATGCCGGGATTGCGGCGATGCTGGCGCATGACGGGCCGGTGATGGTCGATTGCCGGGTGACGAAGCTGGCGAACTGCTTCCCGATGATCCCGTCGGGGGCGGCGCATACCGACATGATCCTCGATGCCCGCGATGCCCAGGGTGAGCGCGACGAAGACGCAAAGGCGCTGGTGTGAAGCATCTTCCTTCCGAACGGCACACGCTGTCGATCATCGTCGACAATGAATCGGGCGTGCTTGCCCGGATCGTCGGGCTGTTTTCGGCGCGCGGCTATAATATCGATTCGCTGACCGTCGCCGATGTGTCGGGTGATCATGCCATCAGCCGGATCACCATTGTCACCAACGGCCCGCCACCGGTGATCGACCAGATCATGGCGCAGTTGGATCGCATCGTGCCGGTGCACCGGGTCATCGACCTGACCGATTACGGTCCGCATGTCGAACGCGAGATGGCGCTGGTCAAAGTCGCCGGCAAGGGCCCCGAGCGCGACGAGGCGCTGCGCATCGCCGATATTTTCCGGGCACGGCCGGTCGATACGACAACGAGCAGCTTCGTCTTCGAAGTCAGCGGGCCGACGAGCAAGGTCGACCAGTTCATCGCGCTGATGCGCGAGGTCGGGCTGGTCGAGGTGGCGCGCACCGGCGTGGTGGCGATCGCGCGCGGGGCGGAGGCGGTCTGACCTCTCCCCTCCCGGAACGGGAGGGGCTGGGGGTGGGTTTTCCCGCCGGGTACGAAATTTGGGCGTGTGGGAAGACCCACCCCCGACCCCTCCCGTTCCGGGAGGGGAGCAGTGAAAGAGGGAAGATAGAATGCGCGTTTATTATGATGCCGATGCCGATGTCGGCCTGATCAAGGGCAAGAAGGTTGCCATCCTGGGCTATGGCTCGCAGGGCCATGCCCATGCGCAGAACCTGCGCGACAGCGGTGTGAAAGAAGTCGGCGTTGCGCTGCGCAAGGGTTCGGCGACCGCGGCGAAGGCCGAAGGCGCCGGCTTCAAGGTCATGAGCAACGCCGAGGCCGCCGCCTGGGCCGATGTCATCATGGTGCTGGCGCCCGATGAGCACCAGGCCGGCATCTATGCCGAGGACCTGCACGCCAACATGAAGCCCGGCGCGGCGCTGGCGTTTGCGCACGGCCTCAACGTGCATTTCCAGCTGATCGAGCCGCGCGCCGATATCGACGTGTTCATGATCGCGCCGAAAGGCCCCGGCCATACCGTGCGCAGCGAATATGCCCGCGGCGGCGGCGTGCCGTGCCTGATCGCCATCCACCAGGACGCCAGCGGCAACGCCCATGATGTTGCGCTGTCCTATGCGTCGGCAATCGGTGGCGGCCGCTCGGGTGTCATCGAAACGACCTTCAAGGAAGAATGCGAAACCGATCTGTTCGGCGAGCAGGCAGTGCTTTGCGGTGGCCTCACCCACCTCATCCAGGCCGGGTTCGAAACGCTCACCGAAGCCGGCTATGCGCCCGAAATGGCCTATTTCGAGTGCCTCCACGAAGTGAAGCTGATCGTCGACCTGATGTACGAAGGCGGCATCGCCAACATGCGCTATTCGATCAGCAACACTGCCGAATATGGCGACATCACCACCGGCCCGCGCATCATCACCAGCGAAACCAAGGCCGAGATGAAGCGCGTGCTCGCCGATATCCAGGGCGGGCGGTTCGTGAAGAACTTCATCCTCGACAATCGAGCCGGCCAGCCGGAGCTGAAGGCGGCGCGGATCGCTGCCAAGGCGCATCCGATCGAGGAAGTCGGCAGCAAGTTGCGGGCGATGATGCCGTGGATCGGGAAGAATGCGTTGGTGGATAAGGCCAGGAACTGAGCGACGGCTAACGCGCAGCGTTAGACGCGACTCAGTTTGGCCCGGCTAGCGAGACGTGGCGCGCTCCTGCGCCCCGGACTCGTCTGACGTCAGCATGGGCTTTGCCCATGCCCTTCCTTGTTTCCTCCACTACCTTTTCTCGTCACCCCGGGGTGACGGCGCTTGTTACGGATCAGCCCCTTACGGCTCCGCGCCATATTCATGGGCTTCCCAGAACGCCTCGCCCTTGGCGATGTTGCCCGGCACGTCCGCCAGCCACTTCGCATCGGCGTCCTTGCTGCAATTCAGATACAGCTTGCCGCCGACGATGTGGAAGATCGTCGGGTCGGGCCCCGCCAGCCGGCCCTGCGACGCCGCCCAGGCGCAATGGCCGCCGAATTGCGGGGCGTAGCGATCGGGGCTCTTGATGAAGGCGTCGCGGTTGGCGGCGCTGGCGAAGCGGAAGGTCGCGCCATCATGGACTGCGGTGAACTCGGTGCTGCCCTGCGCGGGCGCGCCGGCGAAATAGGCGACGCTATCATAGCCGCTGACCGCCGGCTGGTCGCCCTTGGCGCCGAGCCAGAAAGCCGCGGCGGCGGGCAGGGCGGGCAGCGCGGCGGCGAGCGCCAGCAGCACGGCGACGAACAGCTTTTTCAGCATCACTAACCTCCTCAATCCTCGCGCAGCAGCGCCGCCTTGACGCGTACCGAGCGCAGCGCAATCTGCACTTCGTACAGGAAAAACAACAGCCCGCTGATCAGCAGGCCCATCGCCATGATGAACACCGGTGCGACGATCGATCCGGCCGAGATCGGGAAGATCTCGCCGAGGAACAGGATGGCGATGACGATGCAGACGCATAGCGCCGACATGGTGCACATGACGATCGCCCAATTGGCGCTGGCCATGCGCCGGTCGAGGACGCGCAGTTCGTCATGGCTTTCGGCCCAGCGTTCGGGAGCGTCGGCCTTGGCCATGGCACAGATGTCGGCTTCGATCTTGCGGGCGCGATCGACAACGCGGCCGATGCGCGCCGCCAGCACGCCGAGGATGCTGCCAATGCCGGTGAGCAGGAACACCGGCGCGACCGCGAGCTGGATATTGGCCGCGATCGATTCGACGGGAACGGGAATGGCCATGCCGCGGTGATGCGGGATTTGCGCCCGTGTCGCAATGCCGATAGCCTTGCGATGATGACGAAAGCTTCATTCCCCGGCCATGTCTGGACGATTGTCATCGCCTTTTACAACGAGGCGGATTTCCTGGCCGATACGCTCGCTTCGCTGGCGGCGCAGACGCTGCGGCCGTTGCGGCTGGTGCTGGTTGACAATGGTTCGACCGATGGCAGCGCGGTGCTGGCGCACCGCTTTGCGCTTGCCCACCCCGATATCGACGTCTGCGTGCTATCCGAACCGACGCCCGGCCAGGTGCACGCGCTGGCGGCCGGCTTGCGCACGGTCACGACGCCGCTGGTGGCGATTGGCGATGCCGATACGTTTTACCCGCCCGATTATCTCGCCAAGGCAGACGCCATTTTCACCGGCGACGGTGCCGTGGTGGCGGTGTTCGCGCATGATTCGGCCGGCGCCCCCGATTCCCCCGGCGAACGGCGGGCGCGGCGGCTGCGCGACTGGTTGCTGATCGGGCTGGCGCGCGGCCAGACCTATGCCGGCGGCTATGCGCATCTGTTCCGTACCGACGCGCTGCGCGCCGCCGGCGGCTATGCCCCCGACCATTGGCCCTATGTGCTGAAGGACCATGAACTGGTCAACCGGGTTGCCAGGCAAGGGCGTTTCGGCCGGGCGCCGCATTTGTGGTGCCG
This sequence comes from Polymorphobacter sp., assembly GCA_044373875.1. GTDB lineage: Bacteria > Pseudomonadota > Alphaproteobacteria > Sphingomonadales > Sphingomonadaceae > Sandarakinorhabdus. The sequence goes on along the minus strand of JBILPK010000020.1, from coordinate 14,839 downwards.
GCCGTCGGACCGGCGCGCCGACCGTTTGGGGGTGCGCTGGACCCTGGGCGAGCGTGTCCTTTACCATGCGACGCCCTTTGCCGCGAAGGACTGGTTCTTCTACCGCTTCCTGGGTCCAAGGCTGGCGGCACGCGGGTTGAAGGACACCGTGCTGCGCCGGCGGCAGTGGGAAACGGTCAGCGACCCAGCGTCTGCCAGTTGATATCGCCCTTCGCGACCAGGCCGGGGATGTCCTTTTCCCACTTCACCTGCACGTCCTTGTTGTAGTTGAGGTACAGCTTGCCATCGACGATCTTCCAGACCTTGGGGTCACCGGCAAAGCGGTAGTTGTTGGCGGTGGCCCAGGCGCAATGCCCGCCATATTGCGGGGCATAGCGCGCCGGATCGGCCTTGAAGGTCGCCAGATTGGCGGCATTGGCGAATTTGAAGGTGGCGCCCTTGTATTGCGCCGTGAACCTGTCGCTGCCTGAGGTCGGCGTTCCGGTGAAATAGGACACGCTGTCATAGCCGCCGACCGCCGCCGAAGTGCCAAGGATGCCGGTCCAGACCGGAGCAGCGGCGGCAGGCACGGCGCCCGCAAATGGGGTGATGGCGAGCAAAAGCGCAGCATACAGGGCAATTTTCGACATCGGGGGGTCCTTTTCGACCGGATAACGCAGTCGAGAGGCACTTCGCAGCGGCGCGGCTTTGGGTTACATCGGCGCGACAGCGGGCGATGCTGCGCCGGTTGTCATGGTTTCGCAACAAACCCGGGCTAGCGGGTTGATCAAGCCCATCACGGGCAGGGAATGGCATTGCATGGCCGGCGTCATCGTTCAGGGCGGAGCTGAGAAAATCGCTCCGGGCAAGCCTGACCTGCACCGGGAACCCGGCAAGACCGGCATGCTGGGCTTTGCCGTGCTGCTCGTCGGCGGCATCGTCTTTGCCTTTGCCAGCCTGTTTGCCGATATCGACGCGGCGCAGGTGCCGCCGATCGCCACCACGGCGATCGTGCTCCTCGGTGCCGCGCTGCTGACCGCGCTGGGGTTCGAATTCGTCAACGGCTTTCACGATACCGCCAATGCCGTCGCCACGGTCATCTACACCCATGCGCTGACGCCGATGCAGGCGGTGCTGTGGTCGGGGCTGTGGAATTTTCTCGGCGTGCTGACCGCATCGGGGGCGGTGGCGTTCAGCATCATCGCGCTGCTGCCCGTCGAACTGATCCTGCAACCCGATGCCGCCGCCGGTTTTGCGATGGTTTTCGCCATCCTGGTCGCCGCGATCCTGTGGAACCTCGGTACCTGGTGGCTGGGGCTGCCGTCATCATCGTCGCACACGCTGATCGGTTCGATCATCGGAGTCGGCGTTGCCAACCAGTTGATGAACACCAGCGGCGCCTCGGGCGTCGAATGGGGCAAGGCCAAGGAGATCGGCCTGTCGCTGCTGGTGTCGCCGCTGATGGGCTTCGTGCTCGCCGGCGTGCTGCTGCTGGTGCTGAAATGGCTGATCAAGTCGCCGGCGCTGTTCCGCGAACCCGAAGGCATGGCGCCGCCGCCGCCGGCGATCCGCGGCCTGCTGGTGGTGACCTGCACCCTGGTGTCGTTCTTCCATGGTTCGAACGACGGGCAAAAGGGCATGGGCCTGATCATGCTCATCCTCATCGGCACCGTGCCGACCGCTTATGCGCTCAACCGCGACATGGCGCCGACCGCGGTGGTGGCCTTTGCCCAGGATGCCGCGCGCGCCGAAACGGTGCTGACGACCGCCGCCGCGGGGGCCGCAGCGCCCGCCGAGCCGCGCGGTGAAGTGCGGCGCTTTTTGCAGACAAAGGACCTGACCCCGCAGACGCTGCCGGCGCTGGCCGCGGTGTCGGGGTCGATCGGTGCCGATGCGGCGCGCTATGGCAGCATGGCGGCGGTGCCGGCGGCGGCTGTCGGCGGGCTGCGCAGCGACCTCTATATGGTCTCGTCGGGGCTGGCGCTGCTCGACAAGGGTGGCAAGATCGAATTCAAGGGTGACGACAAGGCGGCGATCAAGGCCTTCAAGGGCGGCATCGACAAGCTGACGCGCTTCATCCCGACCTGGGTGAAGATCGTCATCGCCATCGCGCTCGGGCTCGGCACCATCGTGGGGTGGAAACGCATCGTCATCACCGTGGGCGAAAAGATCGGCAAATCGCACCTTACCTATGCGCAGGGCGCTTCGGCGGAGCTGGTCGCGGCGGGGATGATCGGCGTGGCGGACGGGCTCGGCCTGCCGGTTTCGACGACGCATGTGCTGTCATCGGGTGTCGCCGGCACCATGGCGGCGAATGGCTCGGGCCTGCAGATGGGCACGATCCGCAACCTGGCGCTGGCCTGGGTGCTGACGCTGCCGGCGTCGATCCTGCTGTCGGGCGTGCTCTACTATGGCTTCCTGAAGTTCGTTTGAGCGCTGGACTTGCGCGGTGGTTTCGGGTTAGCTTGCAAACATGCACATGCGTGGCCTCCTGCTGCTTCGACTTACGCGCCCTTAGGCGCGACGTTTCTGCTCGCCCCCAAGGGGTGCTGAGCCACCGCGCCTGAGGGACCTTCCGCTTCACATTCCGGAACCCGATTCAGACAGGCTATTCACCATGAACGACCATATCCGCATTTTCGACACGACCCTGCGCGACGGCGAACAATCGCCGGGCTGCTCGATGAACCTCGAGGAGAAGCTGAAGGTCGCGGCGCAACTCGAAGCGCTGGGCGTCGATGTCATCGAAGCCGGCTTCGCCATCGCCAGCGAAGGCGATTTCGAAGCGATCATCGCGGTTGCCAAACAGTGCGAAACCGCCATCGTCGCGTCGCTGGCGCGGGCCGCCTTGCCCGATATCGACCGCGCTTGGGCCGCCGTGCGCCATGCGAAACGCCCGCGCATCCACACCTTCATCGCCACCTCGCCGCTGCACATGCGCGCCAAGCTCAACATGACGCCTGAACAGGTGCTCGATGCCATCGCGCGCTCGGTCGGCCATGCCCGCAGCGTCTGCGAGGATGTCGAATGGTCGGCGGAAGATGCGACCCGCACCGACCCGGATTTCCTGTGCCGCGCGGTCGAAACCGCGATCAAGGCCGGGGCGACGACGATCAACCTGCCCGATACCGTCGGCTATGCCACGCCCGAAACCTATGGCGCGATGTTCCGGGATGTCATCGGCCGGGTGCCCGATGCCGACAAGGCGATCTTCTCGACGCATTGCCATAATGATCTGGGCCTCGCGGTCGCCAATACGCTCGCCGCGATCATGGCCGGGGCGCGCCAGTGCGAAGCGACCGTCAACGGCATCGGCGAGCGTGCCGGCAATGCCGCGGTGGAAGAAATCGCCATGGCGATCAAGGTCCGCCACGATGTGCTGCCGGTCCGCACCGGCATCGTGACGACCGAGATCACCAAGGCGTCGCGGCTGGTTTCGGGCATCACCGGCATGGCGGTGCAGGCCAACAAGGCCGTCGTCGGCGCCAATGCCTTTGCCCATGAAAGCGGCATCCACCAGGACGGGATGCTCAAGGACGCCGGCACCTATGAGATCATGACGCCCGAAAGCGTCGGCCAGGGCGCGACCAACCTCGTGCTCGGCAAGCATTCGGGGCGCGCCGCCTTCAAGCAGAAGCTGGCGGAAATGGGCTATGACCTCAGCGACAATGAATTCGGCGATGCCTTCAAGCGTTTCAAGGACCTGGCGGACGCCAAGAAGCAGGTCTTCGACGAGGATATCGTCGCGCTGGTCGATGACCAGGTGCTGCGAGGCCATGACCGGATCCAGGTCGTCGAGGTCGAGGTCTATTGCGGCTCCAACGGCCCGCAGCGCGCCATTCTGACGCTCAACATCGATGGCGAGGAAGCCACCGCGGCGGTGCGCGGCAATGGCCCGGTCGACGCGCTGTTCAACGCGGTCAGGAAGTTGGTGCCCCACGACGGCGCGACGCTGCAATTGTACCAGGTCCATGCCGTGACGGCGGGCACCGATGCCCAGGCCGAAGTGTCGGTGGTGCTATCGGAAGACGGCCGCACCGCGCGCGGCACTGGCGCCCACACCGACACGCTGGTGGCGAGCGCCCGGGCCTATTGCAACGCGCTCAACAAGCTGATGATCAAGCGCGGGCGGAGCGCGCTGGCGGCGGCGGGGTAAGTCTACCCGTCGAACTTCAAGTCTTTCAGATAATCTTCGAGTTCGGCTAGAAGCTGCTCCTGCTCGGCGAGGTAGCTTCGGCCGAACTCCGTCACAACATAGCAGTCACGACCCGGGCGATCGACGAATTTTCGGTCGGTGAGGTTGCCTGATCGTTGTGGTGTCAAAAGGTTGCCAACCGTTCGCTCATGAAGCCTGGGCTCTTTTCCAGACGGCATCTTGATCATCCGGCGCGCTTCGGGATCGAGTTCGACGTTCTGACCTATCCAGTCCCTGACGTCTGACAGGCTACGAGGACTGCGCTCCACGAGACATCGGAGCACGTGCAGTTCGAGTTGGTTTTGCGAAGGTGAGGCGCTTTGGACCATTGTTCCTCCGATTTCGGTGGAAAGTGTTTGTTTTGGCTAACTTTAGTAGGTCTTCTGGTAACCGGGGCAGATTCCCGTGCGTGGGGTCTTCCCAGATTGGTCTGGGTGTGATTCACACTGCCGGTGACTCGTTCTGGCTCAGACCCTGTTGATGCGCTGCCGCTGGCGGATTTGCAGCGTGTCGTTTCGGCGCTGGTCGCACAGGTGGCGACGCTTCAGGAAACGGTCGACAGGTTGACCACCGAGAATGCCGCGCTGAAGTGCGAGAACATCGCGCTGAAGGACGAGATCGCGCGGCTGAAGGGACTGCCGCCGCGGCCGAAGTTCAAGGTGAAGCCATCGGGGATGGAGCAGGCGACATCGAAGCCTGTGGGCAAGAAGGGCCGCAGGCGCGGCCGGGGGTCCTTGCGCGACAGATTGTCGGTGACGTCGGAGGTGAAGCTCAAGGTGGCCGTGCCGCCGGGCTCGCGCTTCCGAGGTTATGAAGACGTGCTTGTCCAGGATCTGCAGATCAGCGTGGCGGTGACGCGCTATCGCCGGGAGCGCTGGGAGACAGCGACCGGGGAACGGATCGTGGCGCCGCTGCCACCCGGCATCATCGGCGGCTTTGGCCCAGAGCTTCGCCGCTTCATCGCCGCCGGTCACTTTCAGGGCCAGGTCACCAGCGAACGGCTGACGACGCTGTTGAACGGCATGGGGCTCAAGATCTCCAAGCGCCAGGTCGTGCGGTTGTTGAGCAAGGGGCTGGAGGCCCTCGCAGCCGAGGACCAGTCGGTCTTTCGCACCGGGCTCGAGACGGCACGCTGGATCAGCGTCGACGACACGTCGGCACGTCATGCCGGCAAGGATGGGTTTGTCACCCAGGTCGGCGACCGGCGCTTCACCATATTCCGCACCGCGATGTCGAAGTCGCGCCGCGCCTTCCTGTCGCTGCTGCAGGCCGGGCGCACGGAATATGTCGTCAACGACGCCGCGCTCGCCAAAATGCGCACGATGAACATGGCGGCAGCGCAGGTCGCCGCGCTGGCGAACCACGCCGAGACCCGCTTTGGCGACGAGGCCGCCTGGCGCGCGCATTTGCAGACGCTCGGCTTCGACAAGCTCAAGATCACGCCCGATCCGGTCAAGGTCGCCACCGAAGCCGCACTCTGGGGGGCGATAAGCGACCAGGACCTGCTGCGTGACACCGTGATCGTCTCCGATGGGGCAGGTCAGTTCCGGGTCGGTGACCACGCACTATGCTGGGTGCATGCTGAACGCCTCGTCCACAAGCTGCAGCCGCTGTGCGAGGCCCATCGCCGCGCCGTCGATCTCAAGCGTAGCCTGATCTGGTGGTTCTATGCCGACCTGAAGGCCTATCAGCGTGACCCCGATCCAAAGAGGGCCCGGAGCTTGCGGGTGCGCTTTGACCGGATCTTCACCAGACAAACCGGCTACGTCATGCTCGACCGGCAGTTGGCCCGCCTGCACAAGCTCAAACCCGACCTGCTGCGGGTTCTCGAGCGGCCCGAGATCCCGCTTCACACCAACGGTTCCGAAAACGACATCCGCACCGTCGTGACCAAGCGCAAAATCTCCGGCGGTACCGTCAGCGAGGCCGGCAAAGCCGCCAGGGACACCATGCTCGGCCTGCTCAAGACCTGCAGCAAACTCGGCATCTCCTACTACCGATTCCTCGGCGATCGCTTCGCCGTCCCGGGCGCCGCCTTCGTCCCGCCGCTGCCGACCCTCGTCAGGCTCGCAAAAGCCTGACCGCACGGGAATCTGCCCCGGTTACGATTGTGTACAAATAACCCGTTGGCGGAATTGAGTAGTTTTCCGACATGAGCGCGGCGGTCCCGATCGTGCCCCGATCCGCTTCGGACCAAAGGTTCGACAAACCCCGTCGGAATGCCTATGCGTGCGGTAACGCATCGCCAAGGGTATTCCGCACATGTTGGTCGGCTATGAACGGATTTCGACCGACGGCGGGCGCCAATCGGCCGATTTGCAGCGTGATGCGCTGGTCGCCGCCGGCGTTGATGCCCGCCACATCTACGGCGACAAGCTTTCAGGATCGCGGGACGATCGGCCCGGCCTGAAGGACTGCCTGACGTTCTTGAAATCCGGCGATACGCTGGTGGTCTGGAAACTTGACCGCCTTGGTCGGTCGTTGAGCCATCTGCTGGCGACCGTCACCGAATTGCAAGGCAGGGGGGTCGGGTTCCGGTCGCTGACCGAAGGCATGGATACGACCACGGCGCAGGGCAAGCTGATGTTCTCGGTGTTTGGTGCCTTGGCGGAATTCGAACGGTCGTTGATCCGCGAACGGGTCAACGCCGGGCTCGCCGCCGCAGCGAAGCGTGGTCGCCGGGGCGGACGGCCGCCGGCGCTGTCGGCCGAGAAGATCGAGGCGATTATCAAGGCCCTTGATCAGGGCGTCAGCCAGGCCAGCGTTTGCCGGAGCTTCGGTGTGCCGCGCTCAACGCTGATCGATACATTGAGGCGGACGGGATGGACGCGCGGTGGCGAGGGCACCCTGGGTCGCCCGGGGGATCTGCGCCCGAAGAATGCGACCGCCGCGTGAAGCTGACATCCGAGCAGCAGGCAATCCTCGACCGGCCACCGACCAGCACGATCAAGGTCGCGGCCGGCGCCGGCTGCGGCAAGACTTCGACGCTGATCGAATATGGCCGGCGCTGGCCGGCGCGCGGGCTTTATCTCGCGTTCAACAAGTCGATCGCCGACGAGGCACGGCGCAAATTTCCGGCGTCGATCGAAACCCGCACCGCGCACAGCTTCGCCTATCGCGCCCTCGATATCGGCAAGCGCGGCAACCTGGTGCCCCGGTTCCGGTTCGAGCATCTGCACGATTATGACGACATGATCGGCAGCGTGCCCGGAATGACCGACGGCCAGGTCCGGGGTGCGATCCTGCGCACGCTCGAAAACTTCCTGATCGACGCCGGCACCAAGCTGCACCCCGATCATTGCCCGCTCGACGACGTCACCAAGCGCAATGCCGTCCGCCGCATGGTGCAGGCCATCGCCGGCAAGCTGCTGCGGTTCAAGAAGCACGACCTGCCGATCACCCACGATACCTACCTGAAGGCGTTCGAGCTGTGGAACCGGATCGATGACGGCTTCGAGTATCTGCTGCTGGACGAGGCCCAGGATCTCAACCCGGTGCTCGTCTCGATCGCCAATAAGGCACGGCTGCCGACGATCGTCGCCGGCGACACCTACCAATCGATCTACCGCTTCCGCGGTGCCGTCGATGCGATGGAACAATTCGACGTCGACGAACTGCCGCTCAGCCAGAGCTGGCGGTTCGGCCCTGCAGTGGCGGACCTGGCCAATCGAATCCTGAGCCATCACTCGAAGCCGCCGCGTCACTCGCTTCGCGGCAACCCTGACCGGCCGACCGAGATCCTGCGCTACTCGGGCCGAGCGCCGATGGGGCAGGGCACGGCGATTCTGGCAAGGACCAATGCCCGCCTGTTCGAAAGCCTGTCGAAGATCGACCGGCCATTTCATCTGGTGGGAGGTTTGCAGGATCTCGAACGCCAACTGCTGTCGGCCTATGCGCTGCAAAGCCGTCGCCTCAGCGGCGTCGTTGATGCGAGCGTCGCGAGGTTCACGTCGTGGCGGGCCTTCGACGATGCTGCCGAACGCGGCGATCCCGATGCTCGGCGGCTCAGGGACATCGTCGAGAAACACGGCAGTGAGTTGCCCGACTTGCTGCACAGGCTCAACGGCCTGCACCGGGCTAACGAGCAGGACGCCCAGATCATCGTGTCGACGGCGCACAAGGCGAAGGGCCGGGAGTTCGAAAACGTCATTGTACTCGAGGACTTCGAGCTGCCATCCGAACTCGCCAAGCGGCGGGTGCGGGACCGCTCAAAGGGCGATGAGACTGATCAGATGATCAACCTGCTCTATGTCGCCTGCACTCGGGCGACCACGCGGCTGTATCTGTCAGACCGACTGTTTGATGGGCTTGGACAGGGCTAGGAGGCGAGCGTCGGCATCTTCTGAAAGAGGGCAGCTTCGCGCCCTAACCCCGCCATTTGACGGCGCGAAACCGGCTTTCAGGCGCCGCCGCTGGTTCACGTGCATGCCGTGACCATTGGTGGATTGCGGAAAGGCCGGTTTGGAGAGCCGAACCGGCATGATCGGCCGTTCGTGCAACTCAAGTGCGACGGCATCCAAGATCTGTGGATCGGCGCCGAACAGGGGCCCCCATCTAATCCGATCTAAACATTTCAGATTGTACCGAAATTTTCAGTTTTGCGAGGTCCCGATCAGCGGCAAGCGCGACCCCGTCAAAGAACGGCTTTCTTAAACAACTTCAGAGGCATGCGCTGCATGTACGCGGGGTCCCAGTTCGGCGCCGATCCACAGGCAAGGCGCGCAAGTATAACCAGCGCTTCCTGCAGATGTGCTCGCACCATCTGGTCGACCCGGTGGCGTGCTCGCCGGCTTCGGGGTCCCCTTGCGGACACCGCATGGCAGTCGGGTTGCCGGCCCTGCAAGACTGTCTGTGAACAGACGCCGGAGAGGGACCTCATGCGACCTGAGCCAAGAATTTCCAGTTGTGCGGGATCCCGATCGGCGCTGGTTGGGCCTCCCTCCTAAAGTGGCATTCTTGAACAATTTCATGCTTCTGTGCCGTAGAAGCGCGGGGTCCCGCTTAGGCGCCGATGCACAGTCTTCGTCAGCGTTTTGCCGGCGCACGTTTCTTTGCCGGAGCCTTACTCGCACTGTACGCTTCCTTGAGCTTGCCCGCCGATCGCTTGGCTCCACCGGCAGCTGGTTTGGAGTACCCAGCCGACCCGCCGCGTCCCGAGCCCTTGCTGGCCTGTGGAGAAGGCGTCAGCTTGCGCCGGGCCGGCGACCGCTTAAGTTTGTCGATTTCCTCGGCGAGGTCGCCGGCGTATTCGCGCCACACCTTGGCGGCATGCGAGGCGTCCTTCTCGACCGCCCGCATTTCGCGCTCGAGGTCGGCGGTGGCGGCGACGTCGGCGAGGCGGTTGCCATCCTCGCGGATGATCGAGATCAGCTCCCGGCCCCGCGTCGTCGAGATGATCTTCTTGCCGTCCACCAAGGCGAAGCCCCGGTACTTGATCTTCTCCAACATGTCGGGCCGCGTCGCCACGGTGCCGATGCCGATGCCGGCCAGGACCTCTCGGATGTCGGCGTCGCCGTGCTTTTTTCCCGCATTCTCCATTGCACCGAGCAGCGTGCCCTCGGTGTAGTGCGGTGGCGGCCTAGTCGTCTTGCCGAGCACCTCGACATCATGGTTGCGGGCCTGCGTGCCGTCCTTGACCGGCGGCAGCAGTTCCTCGTCCTCTGCGTCCTTGGGCTTTTTGTCGACCGGCTCGCCGTCACGGCCCCACACGGCCTTCCATCCCTGCTTGTGGATGGCAAGGCCGGACGCCTTGAACAAATGGCCGGCAATTACACTCGATATCGTGGTGCCGAAGCCCTGTGCATCGGGCATGAGGGCCGCGAGGAAGCGCCTTGCCACCAGGTCGAACAGCCGTTTGGCGTCCGGCTCCTGACGTTCCGCGCCGCCGAGCTCCTCGGTCGGAATGATTCCATGATGGTCCTCGATCTTCTTGTCGTTGAAGAAGGCGGGACGGATAACGGTCGCGGTCTTGGCGTGCTCAGCGTACGGGCCGATTTTCGCAACCGCCGCGACGAGCGCCGGCATGTCGGCCTTCATGATCTCGTTCAAGTAGCCGCTGCTCGTCCGCGGATAGGTGATCAGGCCCGCCTCGTAGAGATTCTGGGCGACGTCGAGTGTCTTTTTGGCGCTCCAGCCCCAGCGCGCTGACGCGGCCTTCTGCAATTCGGTCAGGTTGTAAGGCGTCGGTGGTGACATCGTCCGCGGCTTGGTCTCGACCTTCAGCGGTGCCTCGACGCCCCTCGTCTTCGCGGCCATGCTCTCGGCCACCTTGCGGTCGATGATGCGCTTGTCCTCGGGCGGCGAGTGGATCAGCGCCAGCTTGCCCTCCGGCAGGTCGTAGAGCGCCTTCAACTCGAAGTAGTCGAGCGGTTTGAAGTCGGCGATCTCGAGGTCCCGGTCCACGAGGATGGCCAGCGTTGCGGTCTGGACGCGGCCGAGCGACAGGGTTTTGTCGCCGTATTCGGTGATCCGCAGGTTGTAAGCCCGCGAGTAGTTGATGCCGTCGACCCAGTCGATGGCGGAACGCAGCTTGCCCGCCGTGTACATCGGCTTCTTTGATGCGTCGTCGATGAGCGCGCCGATTGCCTTGGCGATGCCGGCCGGGTTGAGCGCGCTGGTCCAGAACCGCTTGCACGGCCCCTTCCAGCCAGCGTGGTCGAGGATCTCCCAAGCGATGTACTCGCCTTCGCGTCCGGCGTCGGCGGCGATGACGATCTCGTCCGCCCTGCCGATCAGACCGACGACCACCTTGAGTTGCGCCGACTTGCCTTCGGCTGCCCGACTCTGAAATTTCTTTGGCACGATAGGGAGGTCGTCAAGGTTCCACCTTTTCCAGCGCTCGTGGTACTCGTGCGGCATGAGGTTCTCTAGCAGGTGCCCGATCGCCCAGGTCACGACATCGCCTCTTGCCGTCCTGATGCTGCCTCCGGATTCCGGTCCGCCTCCGAGTGCGACGGCTATCTTGCGCCCCGCGTCGGGCTTCTCTGCAATCCACAATCTCATCTCAGGAGTATAGGACGGTGTTCTGCTTTTTTAGCTAGCCAAGAATGTCAGCCATGGCGGTCCGATATCGCGCCAGCGACAGCGTGAGACCCGGGATCATCGCCGATCGCCGCGTTGTCCAGCGGCGAGCCTGTCACGAAGCAGTGACCAACGCCGCGGCTGCCGTCGCTTGACGGCAATCGCCAGCGCCTTTTTCGGGCCAACAAGAACGAGCAGCTTCTTGGCGCGGGTAACGGCGGTGTAGATCAGTTCGCGGCCCAGCATCGTATAGGCCTGCATGGTCAGCGGCAGCACGACGACGGGGTATTCAGAGCCCTGCGACTTGTGGATTGTCGTGGCATAGGCGAGCTGCACCGCGTCGAGTTCGCCAAAATCGAACACCGCTTCGGTCTGACCGAATATTGCGGTCAGTTCGCCATCGCCATGGTCGACCGCAGTGACCACCCCTAGGTCGCCATTGTAGAGATCGCGCTCGCGATCGTTGATGATGTGCATGATCTTGTCGCCGGGGCCATAGCGCTGGCCGAACTTTTCGATGGCGTTTTCAGCTGGCGGGTTAAGGCGTGTCTGGAGAAGAACATTGAGGGCGCGTGCGCCGGCACCGCCGCGCTGCATCGGACTGAGGACCTGAATGTCACGCGCCGGATCGAAACCGAACCGCCGCGGAATGTGACGCGAGACGAGGTCGACGACGCGATCGGCGACATCCGCCGGTTCGGTTACGTCGACAAAGAAAAAATCACCTTCGCCGCGCGCAGAAAGATCGGGCATCACACCTTCGTTTATTCGGTGTGCGTTGATGATGATCTGGCTTGTTGCCGCTTGGCGGAACACTTCAGTCAGACGGACGACGGGGACGGCACCGCTGGCAATAATGTCCTTTAGGACCTGCCCAGGGCCGACCGATGGTAACTGGTCGACATCGCCCACCATGAGCAATGCGGCATCGGGCGGCAGCGCCTTCAGCATCGCATGCATAAGCGGGACATCGACCATGCTGGTTTCGTCGACAATAAGCAGCTGGCACTCGAGAGGGTTCTCGTCATTACGCTTGAACCCGCCCTCCTTGGGGTCGGTCTCGAGCAGCCGGTGGAGTGTCATCGCATCAAGGCCTGTCGACTCTGCAAGCCGTTTTGCCGCCCGCCCCGTCGGCGCAGCGAGCGCCATCACGATCTTCTTGGCGGCAAGCACCTTCAGGATCGAACTGAGCAGCGCCGTCTTGCCGACGCCAGGGCCGCCAGTGATGACGCAAACCTTTGACACCAGCGCGAGACGCAGCGCAGCGTCCTGCCCAGGTGCAAGCTTGAGGCCGGTTCGCCCCTCGACCCAGTCAATCGCCTTGCCGGCGTCGATGGCAGGCCAAGGCAGCAGGCCATGTTGCAGGCGTCGCAAGCGCTCGGCGATACCCTGTTCAGCACGGTAAAGCCCGGCGAGAAAGACGATCTCCCGGCGATCGGTTTCGCCGGCGATAACGTCGCCACTGGCAAGGGCGACGGTCACAGCGGCGTTGATCAGATCAGACGCGATCTCGAGGAGTTGCGCACCCGAAGCTATCAGATCGTCGCGCGGCAAGCCGCAGTGGCCATCATCCATCGCAGTGGTCAAGGCATGAGCAACCCCGGCGCGAACCCGGCGAGGGTCGTCCTTGGCGTAGCCAAGACTCGATGCAATCGCGTCTGCCGTCTTGAAACCAATCCCTGTAATGTCGCGTGCGAGGCGATAGGGGTCGTCCTTGATATTGGAAATTGCGTCCTCGCCGTAGGTCTTGAAAATCCGCACCGCGCGCGCCGAACTCACCCCATGGCTGTAAAGCCAGACGATGATCTCGCGGATCGAGCGTTGGTCGCTCCAGCCCCTGATGATCTTGGCCTCACGGACCGGCCCGATACCCGTTATCTCCCGGAGTCGCTGTGGCTCGCGTTCGATGACATCGAACACATCCTGTCCGAACGCCGCCGTCAGCTTTTTCGCATATACCGGCCCGATACCCCTGATCATCCCGGAGCCGAGGTATTTCTCCAGACCCTCGAGGGTCGTTGGTATCGTGGTTTCGATCGTCGATGCCTTGAACTGTAGACCGTGTTGGCGATCGTTGATCCAGACACCGGTCGCTTCGATATGCTCGCCGGCGCCGATCGCGGCCGCATGGCCTACGACGGTGACGAGATCGCGTTGGCCGCGAACCTTTACCCGCAGGACGCAATAGCCGTTCTCGGAATTGTGGAAAGTGATGCGCTCGACAGGACCGGACAGGCGATCAGGCCCGCTCGCTTGGCGCGCCGTTCGTGCTGAGGACGGTTCTACAGCGGCCATGGCACTATCTAGCCGCACCGGGGAATTAATTCGAGGGGTGTCGGGTCGATAGCGCCAGGCGTCTCCGGTGGCATGACGGCGCGCCGAAAAAAGCTCTCGCCGGAAATCCTTGGACAGGTCCGCGATGACGCTGCCTTTAAATACGGCAATGCCGTACGTTTAGTTCTTTGGCAGATGGCGTTCGATGTCCATGGCTGAATGGAGGTCCCTGGCGATCGTTACAACCTGATGCTCGAGATCAACAGCCAGGATGAGATAGTGCGAACGGACACGGTGAATTCGCAGATCGCCCTTTAGCAAGCGGCTCCGCATGGGCTGTTCAGCAACGGCTTTGGCGGCGTCACGAACATCCTCGAGATATCGCTGCGCAACATGTACGCCCCAACGCTCGATCGAATAACGGCGCAGGTGCTCGAGTTCCTGCCGAGCGAGGTTGGACCAGGCAAGCTTCACGCGGCGGTGAAGGCCTGCTCTACAAACACGTCGATATCGAAGCCGTCATCGATGCCGCTACGCAGTCCCTCCTCAGCCAGGCCAACGAGACGATCAACGACCAACGCATCTTCTTCAAGGCGCCGCAGGCCTGCCCGACAAGCCTCGGAGAGGTTTTCAAATCGCCCTTCGGACACGAGACGCTGACCGACGGCCTTTGCGGACCCCAGGTTCACGCTTGCCAAACCTTCACGCTGCGCCACCGTTGTTCTCCTCCAGTGTAACACATTGTACTACATCTGCGCCCCGTTTCCAACCGAGTTGCGAAAAAGAGGAAGGACAAAAGGGCTCGATTAGCGTCATGGTTTGTGAATCTGCGTACAAAAGAGGTCCCCTTGCGGACACCGCCAGCACGGTTGCTCCCGACCCGATCAAAGTCGTTCGTCGTTGGGGTCGAGAACTACGAGTTGTGACAGAAGGCTGCCATTCCTGTGAAGGAATGACAGCCTTGTTGTGCGCGATCGGTAACCTTTCCGGGTCAGCCTAGGTCATCCGATGGTGTCGCCCTGGGATGGCTGTATCAGCGGCCGACGATAACCGAGGTCGAGCTGTTGCCGATGGCCTGGGCACCGACCAAGTTGCCGATGGCGCTGAGGCTCGAGGCGCCGATCGTGCCGGTGTTGGTAACCGTGAACGTCACCGTTTCGGTGCGGGCGATGATCGCGCCGGCACTGGTCTGGAAGCTGCTCACCGCTGCCGTCGGCATGCCGGTGTTCAGGGCCGTCATCGTCAGGCTGTTCGACGCGGTGTTGCCGAAGGCAAAGGCGTTGACGCTGTTGCCGGCGAGCCGGACCGTGCTGTTCAACACACCGGCGTTGGCGGCCGTGCTGCTGTTGTTGAGCGCGACACCATAGGTGG
>JBILPK010000128.1:0-10318 GCA_044373875.1 Polymorphobacter sp. | reverse complement strand
CCGCTGCTTCGACCGCCACCGCGGCAAAACGCAGCGCCGCCCCGGGCCGCAACTGCGCCAGCCGGTCGAGATCGGCGCCGATGACCGCCCCGATACGCGGATAGCCCGCCGTCGTCTGATGGTCGGCGAGCAGCACCGTTGCGGTGCCGGCGCCATTGACCTGCACCGCGCCGCGCAGCAGCGGCGCCGACAGCATCGTCAACGCCAGCGGCACCAGCGCCGGCCCGGCGAGCACCACGCCCATGCGATCGAACGCCGGGGCGATACGGAATTCGGCTGCGAGCAGCGCCGCTTGCGCTCCGGCGGGGAAGAAATCCGCCTGTGGCCCCATGACGACGCGGATCGGGCCGGTGGCAACCAGCGGCAGCGGCAGTGACCGCGCCTCGCCGGGTGCCCGCGCCTCGATGACCAGCCGGTCGCCCGCCGCCAGCCGGCCGCCGCCGAGCCCGGCGAGCGCCAGTGTCGCGGCGCTGCCGAGCCAGCGCGGGCAATCGATGTCACCGGCAAAGGCCAGCACCGCCCAATTGCTGGCGCCACCGTCGCGAATCTGCAAGCGCTGCCCGGCGCGCAGCACGCCGGTCGTCCAGCCGCCGAGCGCGATGCCGTCGACCCGCGCAGCGAAATCGCCGCCCGTAAGCGCAAAGCTCGCTTCCCCCTCGACACAGCGCAGCGTGATGCCGCCGTGCGACAGCTCGACCGCGGTGCCGGGGGCGTTCCCAAGCGCCGCATGCGCACCCGCAAAGGCGGCGCGGTCGATCGGCCCCGACCAGGTGACGCCGTGGCGCAGATGGCCGAAGCGGCCGGCATCCTGCAACGTCGTCAACGGCCCGGCCTGTTCGACGAGCAGGACACAGCGCGCCATCAGCCGGCGTCGAATTCGGCGCGGGAAACGCTGCGAAAGCGCACCCGGTCGCCGGGTTGCAGCAGGAACGGCTGGGGGTCGTTCAGCCGCAATACCGGGGTGCGGGTCTGGCCGATCACCCACCAGCCGGTGGGCATCGGCAAGGTGGTGATCAGGCATTGCCCGCCGGCGATCATGACGGTGCCGACCGGCCGGACACGCACCGGCACCGCCTTGCGCGGCAGCTGCAGCGCCGCCGGCACGCCGTCCATATAGGCATAGCCCGGCGCGAAGCCGACCATGTAGACACGATAATCGGCGGCCAGATGCGCGGCGATGACCGCGTCCGGCGCCATGCCCGTCTGCACCGCCACGTCCGCCAGATCGGGCGCCAGGTCGGCATCGCTGCACATCGGGATGACATGGTCGCGCCCGGCGGGCGGCGCGCTGCCGCTCGATTGCGCCACGGCCAGCGCGGCGGCGGCAATGCTGGCGAAATCGCTGACCAGTGGATCGTAAACCAGCAGCAGCGTCACATAGGCCGGCACGGTTTCGAGGAGCCCCGGCGGCGGCGCGGTTTGCAACGCTGCATCGAGCGCGAGGATCCGGTCGAACACCACCGGATCTATGGCTGTGCCGAACTCCATCAGCACGCCATTGTCGCCGACCGGCTTGCAGGCGGGCGCCGGCATCAGCCGCGGGCGATGAACGGCGCGATACCGATCCCGCGCGCCGTGAAGCCGGCGCGGATATGGCGCGCCATCGCCACCGCATCGGGGCTGTCGCCATGGATGCACACCGAATGCGCCGCCAGCGGCACCGGCGTGCCGTCGACCGTCGGCATCTGCCAGTCCTGGAAAAAGCCGAGCAGGCGCTGCAACGCCGTCTCCGGGTCGTGGATCATCGCACCCGGCTCGCTGCGCGGTACCAGCAGGCCCTGGGGCGTATAACCACGATCGGCGAAAATCTCGCTGAACACCGCCAGCCCGCGCGCCCGCGCCACCTGTTCGAGCACCGTCCCCGAAATGGCGAGGATGGCGAGGCGCGGATCGACGGCATGGACGGCGCGGACAATGGCTTCGGCGACCGGCGCCTCCTCGGCCGCCACATTGGCGAGGGCGCCGTGCGGTTTCACATAAAGGATCGGTTGGCCGACGAGCCGGCCGATGGCGATGAGCGCGCCGATCTGCGCCGCGGTGAAGCGCTCGATCTCCGCCGGCGTCACGGCCAGGCGGCGGCGGCCAAAGCCTTCTTTATCAGGGTAACTCGGGTGGGCGCCGGTGACGACGCCATTGTGGCGCGCCAGTTGCAGCGTCTTTGCCATGGTATCGGGGTCGCCGGCATGGCCGCCGCAGGCGACATTGGCGCTGGAAACCAGCCCCAGCATCGCGGCGTCATCGCCCATCGTCCACGGGCCATAGCCTTCGCCGAGATCGGCATTGAGATCGATCGTCCACATGCCCGAACAGCAATAGAGCCAAGCCGGGCGCAGCGGAACCCCGCGCCATGCGTTGTCGCTTCTGAAACCAAGGAGAACGCGCATGAGCCACGACATTCACCCGCACATGGACATCATCGGCGCCGATGGGGTCAGCATCGGCAAGGTCGATCATGCCGATGCGCATTTCATCACGCTGGTTGCAGCGACCGAAGGCGCCCACAAGGGCCATGCCCACAAGATCTCGCGCGGGCTGGTCGCCGCGATCGAGGGCAAAACGGTGCGCCTGTCGGCCAATGCCGATGTCGCACTGACCTTCGAGGAAGAAGGCTGAATCGAAAGGGGCGGTGGTTTGCACCACCGCCCCTCTTCGTTTCGATCAGCGACCGCCGCGATAACCGGCGCCGCCACCGGCACCGCCACCGCCGCCGGCGCCGCGACCACCTTCACGGCTACCGCCAGCGTTGCCACCGGCACGCGGCCCACCCTGGCCGCGATGCGGAGTTACCTTGGCGCGCGGATCGCGGCCCGGGCGGCCACCACCCGGCGCGCGACGGGCGAAATCGCGGCGTTCTTCCTCACGCGGTGCCGGCGGGGCGGCCCGTTCGATCTTCTGCGCGGCCACAACGGCAGCGCGGAAATCGGCGGGCAGCGCCAGCACGGTGATTTTTTCGCGGATCAGCTTTTCGATATCGCGCAGGAACGGCCGTTCGTCCTCGGCGCAGAACGCGATCGCCTTGCCTTCGGCCCCGGCGCGCGCCGTCCGCCCGATGCGGTGGACATAGGATTCCGGCACGTTCGGCAGTTCATAGTTGATGACATGCGAAACGCCGGTCACATCGATGCCGCGCGCCGCGATATCGGTCGCCACCAGCACGCGGCAGGTGCCGGCCTTGAAGTTGGCGAGCGCGCGTTCACGCTGCGGCTGGCTCTTGTTGCCATGGATTGCTTCGGCAACGATGCCGGCATTGCCGAGCTGGCGCACGACACGGTCGGCGCCATGCTTGGTGCGGCTGAACACCAGCGCGCGGTCGATCGACTTGTCCTTGAGCACGAGCTGCAACAGCGCCGGCTTTTCGGCCTGGTTGACGTGGATGACCGCCTGTTCGACGCGCTCCGCCGTGGTCGCGGCGGGCTTGACCGAGACCTTGACCGGGTTGGTCAGATACTTGGCCGCCAGTTCCTCGATCGCCTTGGGCATGGTCGCCGAGAAGAACAAGGTCTGGCGCTTGCGCGGCAGCAGGCCGACGATGCGGCGCAGATCATGGATGAAACCCAGATCGAGCATCTGGTCGGCTTCGTCGAGGACGAGGATCTCGACGAGCTTCAGGTCGATGGCACCGCGCTCGACGAGATCGAGCAAACGCCCCGGGGTGGCAACGACAACATCGACGCCGCTGCTCATGGCGCGTTCCTGGCGCGGGATCGGCACGCCGCCGAACACCGTGGTGACGGTCAGCTTCATGTACTTGCCATAGTCGGTGAACGACTGGGCGATCTGCGACACGAGTTCGCGCGTCGGCGCCAGCACCAGCGTGCGGGTAGCGTATTTCAGGCGATGCTTGGGGTTGGCGGCGAGGCGATGCAGGATCGGCAGCGCGAACGCCGCGGTCTTGCCGGTGCCGGTCTGGGCGATGCCGCACAGATCATGGCCTTCGAGGACGGGCGGGATGGCCTGCACCTGGATCGGCGTCGGTTCGGTATAGCCCTTGTCGGCGAGCGCACGGGCGAGCGGTTCGGCAAGGCCGAAATCGGTAAAATAGGTCATTTTGAGTCTCTGGAATCGGGCACGCGACAAATTCGCGTGGCTGCCTGCGGCCTTCGCGGGCGACAGGACGAGCGGGTTTTGACAACCCGCGTGATGGGGTGGCCCTTGGGGCTGGCCTCTGAACATCCGGGTCTGGGGCTTTGTCCGATATGGACGGTGCCCGATCACGCACCCGGCGTGGGCAGCGATGAAGATCGCGCTGAAGCCGATGCTCATATCGCGGTGCAGCAAGAAAATGTCAAGCTGCCCGTCCGGCAGGTCGACGCCTCTGGCCCCCGCCGCCGTGTTGGTGCAAGCTTTGTCGCCAAATCGTCACGAATCTGTCATCGCCCGTCTTTAGGGCGAGGGGTGCTGGGAGCCATGACGTCATAATGCTGCAAGCGGTGAAACGACAGGCGGACCGGCTGGCCGGCGGCATCGCGCCCGGGCCGCTGCTGGCTGTGCTCGAATTCGCGCTGCTCGCCGTGCTCGGGGTGGCGCTGGCGCGGCTGGTCTGGGCGATCGTCACCCCGGTCGATCCCGTCGGCAACTGGCAACCACAGCGCAGCCTTGCGGCGCCCGACACCAGCATCATCGGCAGCTTCGACCCGTTTTTCCGCCAGGCGAGCGACGCCGCCACCGAAGTATCCAGCCTTGGCTTCACCTTGCTCGGCACCCGCGTCGACACGGTATCCGGCCGCGGCTCGGCGATCATCGGCACCAGCGACGGCGTGCAATCGAGCTATGCCGTGGGTGACGAGATCAGCCCCGGGGTGCGGCTGGTCGCGGTCGCCTTCGATGCCGTGACGATCGACAGCGGCGGCCGCCGCGAAAGCCTGTTCCTCGACCAGTCGTCGGGTTCGGCGCCGGTGACCCCCGAAAGCGCCGGGGTGGTCGGCCAGGCGCGTCTTGCCGCCGACATCCTCGCCACGCCGCGGCTGCAGGGCACCGCGATCACCGGCTATGTGCTCACCCCCAAGGGCTCGGGCACCGCTTTTCTTGCCGCCGGGTTGCAACCCGGCGATGTGCTCGTCAGTGTCGATGGCGCCCCGGTGGCGAGCATCTCCGACCCCGGCGCGCTGACCCGGCGGCTCGATGCCGGCGGCGTCGCCATCACCGTCGAACGCGCCGGCAGCCGCGTCAATCTGCAGATCGGGAACCGCACGTGACAGTCTGGAAACATGGGTTCCTCGCCGGGGTGGCGCTGTTGGGGGCGCTGACGGCACCGCTCGCGGCGCAACAGACGGTCAACCTGCGCGATGCCGATGTGCGCGCCTATATCCAGGATGTCGCCCGCGCCACCGGCCGCACCTTCATCATCGACCCGCGCGTGCAGGGCAAGGTGTCGGTTGTTTCCGAACGCCCGCTGGGCCGCGAAGCCTATTTCGAGCTGTTCCTGTCGACGCTGCGCGCCAACGGCCTGGTCGTGCAGCCGGCTGCCGGGGGCGCCTTCCGCATCGCACCGGTCGATGGCGCCGCCACCCAGCCGGGCGGGGCGGGCACCGGGCGCGACCGCTTCGTCACCGAAGTCATCAGGCTCGATTCGATCGATGCCGCGTCCGCCGTCGAAACGCTGCGCCCGCTGGTCAGCCGCGAAGGCCAATTGACCGCCAACCGCACCGGCAATGCCATCATCATCGCCGATTATGCCGATAATGTCGCCCGCGTCCGCGCGCTGATCCGCCAGGTCGATCGCGATCGCGCGACGGTGCGGGTGATCGCGCTGAAGAACGCCGGGGCGCGCGAAATCGCCGCCTCGCTGGGGCAATTGACCGGCGGGCCGGGCGCGGCGCAGGGCGGCGCAGCGGCCGGGGCAAACCAGGGCGTATCGATCGTCGCCATCGACAGTTCCAATGCGGTGGCGCTGCGCGGCGATGCCAATGCCGTGGCACGGCTGGCCGAAACCGTGCTCGATCTCGAT
Organism: Polymorphobacter sp.; assembly: GCA_044373875.1. Lineage (GTDB taxonomy): Bacteria > Pseudomonadota > Alphaproteobacteria > Sphingomonadales > Sphingomonadaceae > Sandarakinorhabdus. The sequence goes on along the minus strand of JBILPK010000128.1, from coordinate 4,371 downwards.
CGCCGCGCCGCCGCCGGCGCCGATGTGCGGGTGATCTTCCTCGCCCATGCCGATGCCGAAAAACTGATGCCGGTGCTCCAGCAGCTCGTCGGCCAGACGCCGAGCGCGACGACAGGCAGCAGCGCCAATTTCGGCAGCGGGATGGGCAGCAGCGGCGGCGGCCAGTCGAACGCGCAAACCCCCTTCGGCAACCAGCAGCAGGTCAGCGCCGCGCAATCGAGCGGCCCGGCGGTGCAGATTCCGGGCGCCACCATCGGTCGCGGCCAGGCGGTGATCGCGCGCTACGAAGGCGCCAACGCCATCATCATCTCGGCCCCCGCCGATGTGCAGCGGCAATTGGGCGAAGTGGTGCGCCAGCTCGATACCCGCCGCGAACAGGTACTCGTCGAAGCGATCATCGTCGAAATTTCGGATGTCGCCGCCAAGCGGCTGGGCGTGCAGTTCCTGCTCAGCGGCACCGGCGGCAGCAATATCCCGTTTTCGGTGACCAACTACAGCAACGCCGCGCCCAACCTGCTCACCGTCGCCGGCGCGGTGGCGGGCGAAAAGCTCGATCCCGGCTCGGACACCGCGACGACGCTGCGCGATGCCGCGGTACAGACCCTGCTCGGCGCCACCGGCGGCACCTTCGGTTTCGGCGGCAACCTCGGCAACAATGCCATCTTCGGCTTCGTCATCAATGCGGTGAAATCCGATACGGCCTCGAAAGTGCTGTCGACCCCATCGATCATGACGATGGACAACCAGCAGGCCAAGATCCTCGTCGGCCAGGACGTGCCGATCTCGACCGGCGAAGCGCTCAGCAACAATTTCGACAATGCCTTTCGCACCATCCAGCGCCAGAATGTCGGTATCCAATTGGATGTGAAGCCGCAGATCAACGCCGGCGGCACGATCAAGCTCGCCATCCGCCAGGAAGTCAGCTCGATCGCCGGGCCGGTGTCGACATCGTCGCCCGAACTCGTCCTCAACAAGCGCGAGATCACCACGACCGTGACCGTCGATGATGGCCAGATCATCGCATTGGGCGGCCTGATCGACGAGAATGAGCGCCGGACCATCGAGAAAGTGCCCCTGCTTGGCGACATTCCGGGGCTTGGCGCGCTGTTCACCTCGCGATCGCGCAGCAAGACCAAGACCAATCTGATGGTTTTCATCCGCCCGACCATCGTGCGCAGCGCCGCCGATGCGCAAAAACTCGCCGCCGAACGCTATGACTATGTCCGCGCGGCCGATATCGAGCGCGGCGGCGGCGAGGTCACCTCGCTCGATGCGCTGGTGCGCGACTATCTGCGCACCGCGCCCCCTGCCCTTCCCGCGCCGAAAACACCATGACCGACAGCATCGCCCCCGCCGGCGAAGCAACGCCGCTGCCGCTGCTGCCCTATCTTTTTGCCAAGAAATTCGGCGTTGTGGTCACGGGTGCCAGCGACAGCGGGGTCGCCATCGGGCTACGGCAGGGTGACGACGTGCGCGTGCTTGCCGAAGTGCGCCGCATGGTCGGCCGGCCGATCAACATCGTCGCCGTCGAACCGGCGCAATTCGACCGGCTGCTCTCGGACAATTACGCCCTCGAAGGCTTCACCGCCGGCGCCAACATCGATGCCGACGACACGCTCGGGCTGCTCGTCGACAATATCCCGTCCGCTGAAGACCTGCTCGACACCCAGGATGAAGCCCCGATCATCCGCCTCATCAACGGCCTGATCGCCGAAGCAGCCCGCCAGGGCGTCTCCGACATCCATCTTGAACCCTATGAAAGCGCGCTGATCGTCCGCATGCGCGCCGATGGCCAGCTCAGCGAGCGCCACCGCCTGCCCGCCAATGTCGCCGCGATGGTCGTCAGCCGCATCAAGGTGATGGCGCGGCTCGATATTGCCGAGCGCCGCCTGCCGCAGGATGGCCGCATCGGGCTGACGCTCGGCGGCAAGAGCCTCGACGTCCGCGTCTCGACCCTGCCCAGCCGCGGCGGCGAACGCGTCGTGCTGCGCCTCCTCGACAAGGACAATGCCGGCATCGACATGACCGCGCTCGGCATGCCGCCGGCGATCGACGCGCTGTTCCGCGGCGCGCTCGCCGAACCCAATGGCATCGTGCTCATCACCGGGCCAACGGGTTCGGGCAAGACGACCTCGCTCTATGCCGGCCTGCGCCTGCTCAACGACGGCAGCCGCAACATTCTGACGGTGGAGGACCCCGTCGAATATGCCGTGGATGGCGTCGGGCAAACGCAGGTCAACGCCAAGGTCGGGCTGTCCTTCGCCGCCGGGCTGCGCGCCATCCTGCGGCAGGACCCCGATACGGTGATGGTCGGCGAGATCCGCGACAGCGAGACCGCCGAAATCGCCATCCAGGCGTCGCTTACCGGCCATCTCGTGCTGTCATCGGTGCATACCAACGACGCCGCCGGCGCCATCACGCGGCTGCGCGACATGGGAATCGAACCCTTCCTGCTCGCCTCCACCCTGCGCGCCGTCATCGCCCAGCGGCTGGTGCGGCGGCTATGCCCCGCCTGCCGCGTCGAACATCATGCCGATGCCGCGGTTGCCGCGCTGATCGGTGTCGCAGTCGGCACGCGCTATTGGGAGCCGGGCGGCTGCGATGCCTGCAACGGCACCGGCTTCAAGGGCCGCGTCGGGGTGTTCGAAGCGGTGCGCATCACCGACGCCATCCGCCGGCTGATCCTCGATGGCGGCGACGAAAGCGCCATCATCGCCGAAATGAGCGCGGTGTCGCCGCCGCTCGCCGCCGCGGCGCGCGGCCTCGTGCAGGCCGGCACCACCACACCCGAGGAAGCCGTGCGCGTCATGCGCGGCGGCGGGCTCGATGGCTGAGTTCCACTATCGCGCCATCGACATGGCCGGGCGCGAACGCCAGGGCCGCATCGCGGCCGCCGACAGCGAGGCGGCACGCGCTGCCCTGCTCAAGCAGAAGCTGTTCGCGACCAAATTGGACAGCGCCGGCCCCCGCACGCGCGGCACGCCGCTAGCCACGGGCCTCACCCGAAAGCTCAACGTCAAGCAGTTGACGCTGTTCACCCGGCAGGTCGCGACACTGGTGCAGGTCGCGCCGCTCGAGGAAACCCTGCGCACCATCGTCCGCCAGACCGAAAAACCGCATGTCCAGCGCATCCTCAGCCGCGTCCACACCGGCGTCGTCGAAGGCCGCCGCCTCTCCGACGCCATGGCACTGGAGCCCGGCAGCTTCCCGCCGCTCTATCGCGCCATGGTCGCGGCGGGCGAAAGCGCCGGCTCGCTGCCCGAAATCCTCGAACGCCTCGCCGATCTGCAGGAACGCCAGGCGACGGTGCGCGGCAAGGTCGTCGCCGCCATCGCCTATCCGGCGGCGCTCGCCGTCGTCGCGACCTTCGTCGTCATCGCGCTGATGATCTTCGTGGTGCCGCGCGTCGTCGAACAGTTTGAGGATATCGGCCAGGCACTGCCGTTGTTGACCCGCATCGTCATCGCCATTTCGGCCTTCCTCGCCGCCTTCTGGTGGCTGCTGCTGCTCGGCGGCATCGCCGGTGCCTTCCTGTTCAGCCGCGCCATGCAGGATGAAGGCTTTCGCCTGCGCTTCGATAGCTGGCTGCTGCGCCTGCCCTTCTTCGGCCGGTTGCTGCGCGATCTCCACGCCGCGCGGCTGGCGCGCACGCTCGCCACCATGGTTGCCAGCCGGCTGCCGATCATCGAAGGCCTCGCGCTGACCACCGCGACGGTCAACAACCGTGCCCTGCGCCGCGCCTCCGAGGATATCGTCACCACCATCCGCGAGGGCGGCAGCCTGTCGTCGGGGCTGCGCAAGGCCGGCGTGTTTCCGCCGCTGCTCGTCTATATGGCGGCGGGCGGCGAAAGCTCGGGACGGCTCGACCTGATGCTCGAACGCGCTGCCGACTATCTCGAACGCGAATTCGATACCTTTACCGCCACCCTGTTGTCGCTGCTCGAACCCGGCGTGATCATCGTGATGGGCGGCGTCGTTGCCGCCATCGTGCTGTCGATCCTGCTGCCGATCCTGCAACTCGACACGCTTGCCGCCCAGTGAGGAAACCCATGAAACGCGATAACGAAGACGGCTTCACCCTTGTCGAGCTGATGGTCGTGATCGTCATCATCGGCCTGCTCGCCACCGTCGTCATCGTCAACGTGCTGCCGACGCGCGACAAGGCGATGGTCGAAAAAGCCAAGGCCGATATCGCGCTGATCGAACAGGGGCTGGAGATGTACCGGCTCGACATGTTCACCTACCCGCGCGCCGAGGAGGGGCTGGCGGCGCTGCAAACCCCGCCCGCCGGGCTGGCGCAGCCCGATCGCTATCGCCGCGGCGGCTATCTCAAGCGCCTGCCCGATGATCCCTGGGGCAAGCCCTATCAAT
>JBILPK010000275.1:0-3643 GCA_044373875.1 Polymorphobacter sp. | reverse complement strand
GTCTGGTCGTGTGCTGCGGATTACGCCAGTCGATGGCCTCGAGCATGTAGCCAAGTTGCGCCGCCGAGATCGCGACAACCCCGTCGACCGCCGATGGCCAGATGAAACGGCCGCGCTCCAGACGCTTGTAACTCAGGTCGGAATGCAGACACTCCACCGCCGTCGCAACACTTTGTGACAGTGACGCATCCGTTCCATCCTTATGCCGGGCAGCGGGGCTTGTTCGTCGGCAAGCGGGCCAACCGGTCCGGTATCCGCCTATTGCTACGCTTCGACGATGGTCGGATTTGCGCGGTTCCGTCGCAGTGGACCGATGCCATGCCCCCTGATCCTGAGGTTGTCATGGGGGCCGGACGTGCATTGTGCACCGTCACGAACTTACTCGAACTCGCTTGCTTTGTTGCGACCCTCAGGGAGGCGACGCAGAGTATCGCGCCGACAGAGTGTAAGGATAATATTGCCGCTACTGTAAAGCGAATAACGCCGCATAGCCCTTGGGGGCTCCGCTGAATGAACGCTAAATCCATGCGGTATACCGGCATCGGTCAGCGCAAACACGTTGGCGCCTTGCCCATCTGCGGCATATTGTATATTACATCCTGCGAACAGGTGGCGGAGGGTATCGGTGTCGGACAGCCTCAAAGCCAAGCGATCGAAGGCCAGTGCCTTGAGCGAGGACGGCACGCTCAATCCTGCACCGCTGAAGGTGAGCGACCCAAAGTTCAGGGAGGAAAGCTTCTTCGATCCGCGCGACATCGTGCAGGTGAGGTACGAGATGCTGCGGCGGGTATCCGTCGACAAACTGTCGGTAACCGAGGTGTCCGACGAATACGGCGTCTCTCGACCAACCTTCTACCAGGCCAAGACCGACTTCGAGGATGGGGGCATCGCGGCCTTGGTGCCGAGGAAACGCGGGCCGCGCGGACCAAACAAGATCCAGAGCGAGGTTCTCGCCTTTATCAAGGCAAAGGTGCCCCCCGGCGAGCCCATCCGGGCGCGAGAACTGACGAGCCTGGTTCGGAGCGAGTTCGGCCTCGATGTGCATCCCAGGACAATCGAGCGCGCGCTCAGTGTAAAAAAAACTGTGTAGCTGGCGACGCGCCACTGGATTCCGCGGCGCCGTTGCGCTCGGCGGTGGAACGATACGAACTGCTGCGTTCGGCCGCACTTGGTATGGCGCTACCTCCGGAGGCGCGCGGCGGTCTGACGATCCTTCTGCATCGCGGCATGTGGGCCTGGGCCCGTGCCATTTTGCTTGGTGCCCGACAGCCATCCGCATCTGCCCTGCCAGCGGCGTGCCCTGCGATCGCTGGCAAAGCTTCCGAACAACGCACGATCGTCCACTTGCTCGCCGCCATGGCTTTGGCGGTCTCTGAACGGAGGACAGCATGAACGCGATGCTCAAGGTTCAAGCACATCACCTCGAACGCGGCGCCTATCTCTACATCCGCCAATCATCGATGCGGCAGGTGATCGAAAACGTCGAGAGCACCAAGCGCCAATACGATCTCCGGGGCCGTGCGATCGGCCTCGGATGGCGCGACGATCAGGTCATTGTCATCGACAGCGACCAAGGCGAATCCGGCGCCTCGGCGTCGTGGCGCGAAGGCTTCCAGCACCTGGTGTCCGATGTTGGCATGGGACGCGCGGGGATCGTCATGGGCCTGGAGGTATCCCGTCTCGCCCGAAACAATGCCGACTGGCATCGGCTGCTGGAAATCTGCGCCTTGGCGGACACTCTTATCCTCGACGAGGATGGCGTTTACGATCCCGCCAACTTCAACGATCGCCTGTTGCTGGGGCTCAAGGGCACGATGAGCGAAGCCGAGTTGCATGTGATCAAGGCCCGCCTGCGCGGCGGCATTCTCAACAAGGTACGACGTGGCGAATATCGTTGCGTCCTGCCGACTGGCCTGACCTACGACGAGGCAGGTGACGTGGTCCTGGATCCGGACTCCCGGATCCGCGAGACGATCATACGCTTCTTCGAGACCTTCTCTCGTGCCGGGTCCGCCACCCAGACCGTCAAGGCGTTCGCCGCCGATGGACTGCTCTTCCCCTCCCGTCTGCGCAATCAGAAGCAGGTGGTGTTCCAGCCCCTGACCATATCGACCACGCTGCGCATGCTGCACAATCCACGCTATGCGGGAGCCTATGCTTACGGTCGGCGGATCTACCGCCGGACCGTCGATGGCAAGCGGCAGCTCCGCAACCGTGAGCCTGATGACTGGCTCGCCTGTATCCCTGATGCCCATCCCGGCTACATCAGCTGGGAGCAGTTCCAGACAAATCTCAAACTGCTCGAAGCCAATAGCGGCAGCTATGAAGTTGCGCGTGCCTCGCCGCCGCGCGAAGGCTCGGCGCTGCTGCAGGGCCGAGTTGTGTGCGGCCGGTGTGGAGCGCACATGAGGGCTCATTACGCCGCCCGGCGCGGCCAGGTCGACACATGGTATACCTGCAACCGGGCATACAGCGCCCGCGGCGAGCCCCACTGCCAAACGATCGCCGGTTGGCCGGTCGACGAGGCGATCGGCGAACTGATCGCAGCGGAGATGACACCTGCCGCCGTCGAGTTGGCGCTGGAAATCAGGAAAGAGATCGAAACTCGACATGGCGAGGCGGACCGGCTTCGCCTCCGGGCGGTCGAACAGGCTCAGTTCGATGCCGAGCTTGCACAGCGCCGGTTCATGCTGGTTGATCCGGCCAATCGCCTTGTCGCCGACACGCTCGAACGCGAATGGAACGACAAGTTGCGCAGCCTGGCCGGCGCGCGGGAAGAGCGAGAATGCGGCCTGCGCGACAACCACACCAGGTTGAACGACGCGATCCAGGAGCGGCTGATCGCCATGACGACCGACTTCCGGACAGTCTGGCGCGATCCCGCCCTGCCAAACCGCGAACGCAAGCAACTGCTCGCTCACGTCATCGAGGACGTAACACTGCTCAAGCTCCCTTCCGAGGGCGTGACCCGCGTCCACGTCCGCTTCAAGGGCGGAAAAGCCGAAACGTTGACGACCCAGAACCCCAAATCCTCTGCGCAGCAGGTGAAGACCAAGCCCGAGGTCGTCGAACTGGTCGACAGCCTCCTGGACGATCATGTCTGCGCCGAAATCGCAGATATCCTGAATGCCAAGGGCATCCGGCCGGGCGGCTCGGCCCGGCGCGATCAGGCCAACGCGCAGTTTACAGATCTGCGCGTCACCTACCTGGTCAAGCAGTATGGGTTGCGCTCCCGCTACGACAGGCTTCGCAATCGGGGCATGCTGACAAAAGCAGAAGCGGCATCCAGGCTCGCTATTGCGGAGGGAACCTTGGTCAGGTGGGCGAAATACGGCATTGTCACAAAGCATGCGAGCGATGGCTATCGCCACCTCTACGAAATCCCCGGACCAGATATGCCGGTCAAGCAATGCAGCCGTTGGAACACCCTCGTCGATCGCGCTGCCGCCCTCCAACATGGCGGCGCGCCAAAATGCTCCGATCAAAGGGAAAGGGATGCAGTATGAAACCAGTTAGTTTGCATAAAGCGACATGCCGATCCCGTCATGCCAGAGAATCTTCAACAGATCGCCCTTGCGGCCGCGGAAAATGTACAGGTCGCCAGCATGGGGATCATGCCCGAAACCATGTTGAATCTGCAAGG
>JBILPK010000274.1:0-3644 GCA_044373875.1 Polymorphobacter sp. | reverse complement strand
CGAGGCTGGTGCCTTGTCGCAGTGGGTGTATCGCAGGTTGTCCAAGGCTGGGCAGCCTGTCGTGGTCATGAAAACCCGGCAGGTGAAGGGTGCCCTCAAGGCCATGCCGATCAAGACGGACCGCCGTGATGCCGAAGGTATCGCGCGTCTGCTGCACCTCGGCTTGTTCCGGCCGGTTCACTGCAAATCGGTGTCCGCACAGCAGGTTCGCGCTGTGCTCAGCGCCCGCAAGGCTGTGCAACAAGGGTTCATCACACTGGAGATGTCACTGCGCGGGCTGCTTCGAAACTTCGGCCTCAAGGTCGGCACCATATCACGTGGCCGGTTCGAACAGCGTATCCGCGAACTGGCGGCCGGTAATCCGATGCTGGAAGCGGCAACCGAACCCATGCTCAGCGCGCGGTCGGCGTTGCGGCGAGAGTTGGCGGGCCTTGAACGCCATGTCCGGCAACTCGCCCAAGAAGATCCAGTCTGCCGCCGGTTGATGTCGATGCCCGGGATTGGCGCTGTTGTGGCACTGACCTATCGATCTGCGGGCGACGTCAACCTGCAGCGCGCGCCGTGTCAGGCTGCTCGGCCGTCTTCGCCTTCTGGATCGCGCCCCGCGACAGCCCGACGTGCGCGGCGTACTGGCGCTCGCTCATGCCCTGCATTGACGGCTCCGATTATCATTCAAGATCATGCGTTTATCTCGTTGATAAGCATCGCCGACAGAGCGAACGTCCTTTCAGAAGGACGATGCAACTCACTTGGGAGCCACCGAAATGACCCGCCGCGCACAGGACAACACGAAAGCCCTCGACGCATTCATCGGCAAGAAGGCCGAGATCGACGCGATGCTCGCCCGACTTCAGGCACTCAGCGATGACCATTTCAACTTCGATCCGGAAGCGGTCAATTGGGGCAGCGTCGGCTCGATCAGCAGCGTCGCCAGCGACCTCCGGAAGATCACTGATTTCCTTTTCGGCGAGGGCGAACACGCCGAGTAACCCAGCCAGCCATCGCGCAAGCCCCGCCCAGCGGGGCTTGGCCTCGTAGAAGGGCCCGCATCCCGCGCGCCCCGACACGGGAGACAACGATGACCCAGCTTTCCGACACCCAAGCCCTGATCCTGAGCGCCGCCGCTCAGCGGCCCGAGCGCATCGGCCTGCCGCTGCCCGAGAGCCTGCGCGGCGGTGCCGCCGCCAAGGTGGTCGGCGCGATGATCGCCAAGGGCCTCCTGCAGGAGGTCGATGCCGACCTGCGCAAGGGCGAACCCATGTGGCGCGAAACCGGTGACGGCCACGGCACCACACTGGTTGCGACGGACGCAGGACTCGCCGCCATTGGCATCGAGCCCGAGGGCGCGACGGACGCGCTGACCGAAGGGCCCGCGCCCGAGACCCCCAGCAAACTAGACGCAGCGCCGAAGGCGCGCACGCTGCGCGAGGGCACCAAGCAGGCCACGCTGATCGCCATGCTCCGCGCGCCGGACGGCGCGACCATCGAGGAAATCATGGCGGCGACTGGCTGGCAGTCGCACACGGTGCGCGGTGCCATGGCCGGGGCGCTGAAGAAGAAGTTGGGGCTCGAAGTGATGTCCGAGAAGGTCGAAGGGCGCGGGCGGGTTTACGCCATCCGCTAAACGCCGATCCTCTCGACGCGCACTGAAAAAGACGCTATATTCGCACTTCATTCGATGCCCGTCGGGAGCCAAGCCATGAACATCACCAAGGACATCAGCCCGCTGACCGAGTTCAAGCGGGATTCGGCGCGGATGATCGCGCAGATCAAGGAAACCGGTCGGCCGCAGATCCTGACCGTAAATGGCAAGCCCTCGGTCGTCGTAATGGACGCCGCCGCGTGGCAAGAGATGCAAGACCAGCTCGACTATGCCGAAACCGTCGCCGGGATCTGCAAGGGTCTGACGCAGGCCCGCACGGGTGAAGGTGTCGAGGCGAGCCAATTCTTTGATCGCCTCGCCCAGACCAAATGACGACGCCTCTGCCCGTGATCATCTCGCCGAACGCGGCGGACGATCTGACAGCGTCATGGGTCTGGCTGCGCGACCGCAACCCGAGGGCAGCGGATGAGTGGCTGGCGGGCATCCGCGACACCATCCTCGCCCTTGGCGCGATGCCCGATGCGCATCCGATTTTACCGGAATCGCGCGATTTCGACCTGCCGATCCGCCGTGCGCTTTACGGCAAGGCGACACGCTGGCGTATCTACTACGCCGTCATCGACGGGGCGGTGCAGGTACTTCATGTCCGTCATGGCCGCCGGAGTGATTGGGAACCTTGAGACGCTCGAACAGCCGTCGAAGGGCGAGGGATCTGATGATGCTGATCCCTGTGAACACCGCGCCCATCTTCAGGTTCTGCGCCAGCGTCGTGTGCAGCCCGAAGACCGGGAAAATCAGGATCTGCGTGACCACCGCGACGCCGTGGCCCGCGATTGCCGGTGCCTGTGGGCGCAGCTTTTCTCTCTGGCCCTGCTGGTCGGCGCACGTCAGTCGCAGTCCTGATACGTCGAGGCGAGGCAGACCCGCGCCCGCCGTTGCGCCTCGGAAAGGTCGGCAGAGTTTAGCTTTTTGCCGATGCTGTCTCTGACATCGGCGGCGTTGCCTTGTGCCGCGCCGAGATTCAGCCACATATAAGCTGCAGTGTAGTCCTGCGGTACGCCTTTGCCTGCGTCGTACATGATGCCGAGGTTAGACTGCGCCGCCGCGTTGCCCTGCTCTGCGGCCATCCGGTACCATTTCACCGCCTCGGTATAGTCCTGCGGTACGCCTTGGCCTTTGTTGTACTTGTTGCCGAGGTTGTATTGCGCCGCCGCGTTGCCCTGCTCTGCGGCCATCCGGTACCATTTCACCGCTTCGGTATAGTCCTGCGGTACGCCTCGGCCTTTGTTGTACTTGTTGCCGAGGTTGCCCGACGACGGAGAGACCTGATGAGCCTTCACCGTGAGGTCAACCTTGAGGCGCAGATTTGCGACCAGCTGGCAGCGGCTGGCTGGCTGCACTCCGAGGGGGACGCTGCCGATTATGACCGCGCCCGCGCCCTCTTCCCCGCCGACGTGGTGGCATGGGTGCAGGCCAGCCAACCCAAGGCTTGGGAGACCCTGACCAAGAACCACGGTGCTGCGGCGGAAGCGATGCTCCTCGACCGCATCCGCAAGCAGATGGACGAACGGGGCACCTTGGAGGTGCTGCGACGTGGGGTCGAGTTGATCGGCCTGCGTGCCCCGGTGGCACTTGCACAGTTCAAACCCGCGCTGGCGATGAACGCCGATATCCTGACCCGCTATCACGCCAACCGCCTGCGGGTGGTGCGGCAGGTGCGCTATTCGCAGTCCAACGAGAACAGCATCGACCTTGCGCTGTTCCTGAACGGGTTGCCGGTGGCCACGGCAGAACTGAAGACCGACTTCACCCAAGGCATTCAGGACGCCGTGGACCAGTACCGGTTCGACCGGCACCCAGCCCCCAAGGGACAGCGCCCAGAACCCCTGTTGGCCTTCCTCGGGGGTGCCTTGGTGCATTTCGCTGTCAGCGATTCCGAAGTGATGATGACCACCAAGCTGGAGGGGCCTGCGACCCGGTTCCTGCCGTTCAACAAGGGCGATGACGGTGGCAAGGGCAACCCTGCGCCAGTCCTTGAGCC
>JBILPK010000273.1:0-3654 GCA_044373875.1 Polymorphobacter sp. | reverse complement strand
GCTCGCCTCGCCGGGCTATCTCGTCCACCACTGGATCGCGGTTCTGGTGCCGATCACCATGCTCGCCTCGCTGGTCGGCACGCTGTTCGTGTTTCCCTTTGCGCTCCGGCTGCTGCGTCCGCGCTTCACGCCGCGCTTCGATGCCTTTTCGGATTGGAACCAGGCCACGACCGAATTGCTGCCGATGGTGGCGGCGGAGCCGGCGCCGGGCCGGGCACCGGGTTGAACATTTGGTCGATGCCCTGCGCCATGGTATCTATACATGACCGCAATGTGGGCTCTCGGGCATGAGGATTGTCTTCATCATCGGGCTAGCGCTCGCCGGATCGTTCCCGGCGGCCGCAGCGCCAGCGCCCGGAACCGCCGCCCGGCTCGCAACATTGGCGGCGCAATTGGCCGATCCCGATCATGTCGAACCCAGCCGGCAAGTCGACCTCGCCCGCGAACGATTGGGCCTCTGCCAATCGACATGGGGGCCGGCATCTCTGGCCACCGCGCGCTGCGAGATCGAACTGGGCCGCGCCCTTGTCACCGAAATGGTGTTCCCCAAGGCGGAGACGGTGCTGCGCGCCGCCATCGGCCATCTGGCGGCGCTGCCCGGCACCGAGGCAGCGCGCAGCACCGCCCGCGCCCGCTCGTTGCTCGGCGAAACGCTTGATCGTCGCAGCCGCTACAAGGAGGCCGAATTCGAACTGGCCGCCGCTCTGGTCACCCAGACCGATCCTGCCGACCGGGCGCTGACGCTGCGGCGGCAGGTCCGCGTGCTGATCAACCAGGGACGCTATCCCGAGGCGGAAACAACGCTGGCCGCAGCCCGCGCCGCGGCAGCGCAGGCGACAGGCCTATCGCAATTCGATCAGGCCATGCTGCTGATCACGGCCGGAAACCTCGGCAACGCCCGCGACCGGCTCGAACAGACCGAGGCGGATCTGAATACCGCGCTCGCCATGATGGCGGCGGCGCATGGCCCCACCGACAGCCGGCTTGGACTGGCGCTGGAGCCGCTGGGACTGGTGATCAGCAAACGTCGCGGCAAGGCAGCGTCGGAACCGGTGTATGAACGCGCGCTTGCCGTCGAACAGGCGCGTCCACGCGTCAACAATACCCGGCTCGGCTCGGCTTTGGGAGATCTCGGCATCGTCTATCAGGCCACCGGCCGCCTGGCGCTTTCACTCGATGTGCGGCGGCAGTCGCTCGCGCTTGCGGAACGGGATGGGCCAGCGCCCAGCCAGGAACTGGCCATGCGGCTGTTCAACCTCGCCAATGTCCTCGTCGACCTGCACAATTATGATGAAGCCATTCCTGTGCTGCTCCGCGCCCGGGATGCCGCCGTTGCGGTCTATGGCAAGGACCACCCCAATGTCGGCTACAGCATGAATGCGCTGGCTGAAGCCTATGCGAAAACCAGTCGGCTTGACCTTGCCATACCCATCATGACCGAAGTCGTGCGTATTCGCGAGGCCGCATGGGGGGCGGAGAATTTCAATACCATCTATGCCCGCCACTATCTTGGCAGCCATCTGCTGGGCGACAAACGGCCTGCGGAGGCACTGCCGGTGCTGGAAATCGCGCTCGCCGCTGCCGAACAGCGCTTCGGGGCCGACGCGTTGGACACGACGCGTATCCGCATCACGCTTGCCCAGGCACTCACCCGCCTGGGGCAGACCGATCTGGCCATGGTCCAGGTTCGCGCCGCACTGGCCGCGCTGCGCCGGCCGGCGCTGGGCAATCTTGCGGCGCTCGGCTCCCGCCCGGTGCCTGCGTCTGTAGCCAAGGATGCCTATGGCGGCAGTCTCAACCGTCTGTTGTTCGTGATGTTCGAACTGGCCGAACAGCGCCCGGACATTGCCGCCGACACCTTCCTCGTGTTTCAGGCGCTCGACGCCGAACAACGGGGTTCAACCGGTAGCTGGCGTGCAGCAGCACGGTTGTCGACCGAAGATCCGGAACTCCGGGAACTGGCCGGCGCCCAACAGGCCGGCATGGCCCGGCTTGCGGCGGCCCAGCGCCAACAGGCGGCAGCGTCGAGCGCCGGCGATCGTGCCCGCGCCATGACGCTGGCCGCCACCATCACCACCGAACGTGCCGGCCTCGACACGCTCGCCACAACGCTTCAGCAACGATTTCCGGCCTTTGCCCAACTCGCCGGCGGTGTCGAAGTGCCGCTTGCGCGTATGATCGAAGGTAAAAAAGCCTTGCTTGGTCGGGGCGAGGCGATCGTTGCCCTGCACCAGATCGACGAGGCGATCCTTGCGATGGTCGTGTCGCGGCGCGGCGCCGTCATGGTCAAGGTCGACAACGCTCCGGCAAAGACCGTCTCCGCCGCCGTCGCAGCGCTACGCGCATCCACCGATATCGCCCAGGCCGCCAGCGCAGCCGACCTGCCGTTGTTCGATGTCGCCGTTGCCCATGATCTTTACAGCCGCGTGCTTGCTCCGTTGGAACGGCATCTGAATGGCGCGCATACCGTGTTCATTGCCACCGATGGTCCGTTGGCCAGCCTGCCGCCAGGCTTGCTGGTCACCCGGCCATCGGACGATCCCGATCCGTTCACCCGCTATCGCCGCACCCAATGGCTGGCTGACCGCTATGCGCTGGTGACATTGCCGACCGTCAATGCGCTCGCCGCCTGGCGCGAAGTTGCCCACCCCAGCCGCGCCGACCGCCCGTTGCTGGCCATCGCCGATCCGGTGCTGTCTGGCCGCACACAGGTGGCAAGCCTGGCCGGGTTTGCCAGCCTGCGAGGCACGGCCAAAGGCGACACGCTGGCCGCCCGCACATCCGCCGCCATCTGCGCCATGGCACCGCTTCCCGACAGCCGCCGCGAGGCAGAACGGCTCGCCGCGTCGCTGGGCGCTGAAGCTGATACTGTTCTGCTCGGAGCGCGTGCATCCGAAGCCGAAATCCGTCGCCGTGCCGCCAGCGGCGATCTTGCACGGTATCGCACGGTGTTGTTCGCCACCCACGGCCTGCTCGCCGGCGCCAATGCCGGGGAGGAAGCTGCCTTGGTGCTGACCCCGCCGGCCAGTTGCACGGCCAGCGACGACAGCAACGATGGCCTGCTGACGGCCAGCGAGATCTCCGTGCTGTCATTTGATGCCGACCTCGTCATCCTGTCGGGCTGCAACACCGCCAGCGGCCAGGACAGCGTCGCCGGCGCCCCGCTGTCCGGGTTGGCCCAAGCCTTTCAATATGCCGGCGCCCGCCGGCTGCTGGTTTCGCACTGGAGCGTGGATTCGGCCGCCACTGCCGATTTGATGACGGCATTGTTCGCCCGTGGCGGTCATCCCACCGCCGCCGGCCTCCAAAGCGCCATTCGCGATTTCAGGCAGCGGCCAGGTGCCATGCCATATCGCAGTCATCCCGCCTTCTGGGCACCCTTCGTTCTGGTCGCGGACAGCCGCTGAGGCAACTCGCGGATGCGGACCTCGATGATCAGGGACCGGGGCAGACTGATCGTGGTCTGCGAGGTCGTGGCAAGATCGAAGGCTGCAATGACCGATCAGGCACATCCTCGCAGGCTCATCTGATCCATGTGAAAGCACCCTGCAGGCTCGACAAGATACGGCCTGCCCCCCCGCGCAAGACGGGCAGCACCTTCTTCCCGACGGCGATTATGCGCAGTTGGCAAGAAGGTGCTGCCCGTCTTGCGCG
>JBILPK010000127.1:0-10366 GCA_044373875.1 Polymorphobacter sp. | reverse complement strand
TGCAGATCCCCGGCCTCATCGACCCCCAGACCACCCCGCGCAAAGCCGCTCCGCCGCGTGCCGATGGCAAGCGCGCCTTGCTCGGCCTGTCCAAGGCGCAGTTGCGCGACGTGCTGATCGAAGCGGGCATCCCAGAAAAACAAGCCAAGATGCGCGTCCAGCAGGTGTGGAACTGGATCTACCAGCGCGGCGCCACGCAGATTTCGGCCTTTGCCAATATCTCCAAGGACACCCGCGAGCTGCTCGATGCCAAGTTCGTCGTCGGCCGGCCCGAAATCGTCACCGCCCAGGTTTCGACCGATGGCACGCGCAAATGGCTGCTGCGCTTCGACGATGGCGAGGAAGCCGAATGCGTCTTCATCCCCGATGCCTATCGCGGCACGCTGTGCGTGTCGTCGCAAGTCGGCTGCACGCTCAATTGCCGCTTCTGCTTCACCGGCACGATGAAGCTGGTGCGCAACCTGACGCCCGCCGAAATCGTCGGCCAGGTCATGCTGGCGCGCGATGCGCTCGGCGAATGGCCCAATGGCACCGCGTCGCTGCCGGCCTTGCCCGATACCGACGACGCCGATGACGAAGACGGCCCGGCGTGGATTCCCGGCCAGAACCAGCCCGGCAGCAACTACACGTCGGAAGGCCGCATGCTGACCAACATCGTCATGATGGGCATGGGCGAGCCACTGTATAATTTCGACAATGTCCGCGATGCGCTGGCGATCGTCATGGACGGCGAAGGGCTGGGGCTGTCGAAGCGCCGCATCACGCTGTCGACCTCGGGCGTGGTGCCGATGATGGCGCGCGCCGGCGCCGAGATCGGGGTCAACCTCGCCGTCTCGCTGCACGCCGTCACCAAGGAAATCCGTGACGAGATCGTGCCGATCAACAAGAAATACGGCATCGAGGAGCTGCTGTCGGCCTGCGCCGCCTATCCCGGCGCCAACAATGCCCGGCGCATCACCTTCGAATATGTCATGCTGAAGGACAAGAACGACAGCGACGCCGATGCCCGCGAGCTCGTTCGGCTGATCCGCAAGTACGACCTGCCGGCCAAGGTCAACCTCATCCCGTTCAACCCCTGGCCGGGGTCGATCTACGAAACCTCCACCCCCGAACGCGTGTCGCGCTTCAGCGACATCATCTTCCACGCCGGCATTTCGGCGCCGGTGCGCCGGCCGCGCGGGCGCGACATCATGGCGGCGTGCGGCCAGCTGAAATCATCGAGCGAAAAGATCACCCGCGCCGAGCTCGACCGCCGCGCTGCGGAGAAGGAAGCGGCCTGGGTCGATTGAAAGAGCCTTCGGCGGCTGGGGCCGTCGGCCCCAGCCGCCGCAGGCTCTATCTTCTTCAGGCCGCTGCAATACTCTTCGCGATATCGGCGACCGGGTGCCCGGTCAGGTCCTTGGCGATCTCGCCGACCAGCACCGCTTCGAGCGCCTTGTGGTAATGCTTGCGTAATTCGCCGAGCGTGCGCGGGGCGGCGATGATGATCAGCGCATCGATCTTGCCATCGAGCACGCGCTTGTTGAGCAGGTCCGAAATGCCGGCGGCGAAACCGTCTTCATCCTGCTGGCTGTCGGACGGGTTGGCGCTGCTGCTGTGGTGGCGGCCGCCCGAACCCTTGTTGGCGCTCGACACCGGCGCATCGTCCATTGCGACCAGCTGCGGCGCGGCTTCGTCGCCGGCATTGCGGTAAAGGTTGAGAATTTCGCCGTCTGCGACGGCCACGATCGCGCCATGGGGAATCTGCATGCACTGTCCTTTGTTGTTGGCTGCTTCCTGCAACGCGTGGAGCCCCGGCTCGGGTGCAATACCGCCGCCGGGCGTGCGCCGGATTGCGCTGGCGATGCGCCCGGCGGGGCCGGGGGCTGGCAACCCGGGCGAAATTCGTTAATGCTGGTACTCATGTTTTTGCTTGACCGACTATTTTCCAAAATGATCCGCGATGGCGAGCTGACCGTCATCGATACCGCTGGCAAGGCCCATGTCTATGGCACGCCCAACCCGGCGAAACCCCCGGTGCGCGTGCGCTTCACCACCGCCGGCGCGGCGCGGGCGACAGCGATCAACCCGGCCTTGGGCGCCGGCGAGGCCTTCATGGACGGCCGGCTGGTCATCGAGCAGGGCGATATCCGCCAGCTCGTCGATCTCGTCACCTGGAACCTGCGCTGGCAGCGCGACAACCCGGTGCGTTTCGCGCTGTGGCGCCAGGCGAGCATTGCCGCCAAGATCGACCAGATCAATTTCGCCCGGCGATCGAAGCGCAATGTCGCACACCATTATGATCTCGATGACCGGCTCTACGATCTGTTTCTCGATCCGCACCGCCAATACAGCTGTGCCTATTTCGACACGCCCGAGATGTCGCTCGAGGCGGCCCAGGAAGCCAAGCTGGCGCATATCGCCGCCAAGCTCGACCTTCGTCCCGGCCAGCGCGTCCTCGATATCGGCTGCGGCTGGGGCGGCATGGCGCGCTTCATCCACAAGGTGTCGGGCGCCGAGGTGCTCGGGGTCACCTTGTCCGAGGAACAGCTGAAATATGCCCGCGCCGAAGCCGAACGCCAGGGCATCGCCGACAAGGTCAAGTTCGAGCTGATCGACTATCGCGCCCTGCCCGAAAAGCACGCGGGCGGCTTCGACCGCATCGTTTCGGTCGGCATGTTCGAACATGTCGGCCTGCCGCATTTCAACCAGTTCTTCCAGACGGTCGAAGCGCTGCTCAAGACCGATGGCGTCGCGCTGATCCACACGATCGCCCGCGCCGATGGCCCCGGCGCCACCGACCCGTGGACGGCGAAATACATCTTCCCCGGCGGCTATTCGCCGGCGCTGTCGCAGATCGTGCCCGCGGTCGAAAAGGCGTGGTTGTGGATCACCGATATCGAGGTGCTGCGGCTGCACTATGCCCATACCATCCGCCACTGGTACGACCGCTGCGAAGCGAAGCAGGCGGAGATCGTCGCGCTCTACGATGAACGTTTCTACCGGATGTGGATGTTCTATCTCGCGGCGGCAATGTCTGCGTTCAACAACGACGGCCACATGAACGTGCAGATCCAGCTGACCAAGCGCCGCGATACGCTGCCGCTGCGGCGGGATTATATCGCCGAAGTCGAGAAAAAGCTGCACGCATAACGCCCGCCCCCCCTGCGGGCAGGGCGACTCGCCGCAGGTGAGCGGGGTGGAGGTAGCGCGAGCGGCAACCCCCTTGCCCCCACGCCGCGCGACGCTACTGTCGCCGCCATGATGATCCGCTCCGCACTCGCCGCCTTGCTCCTCACCGCAGGCCTGCCGCTCGCCGCGCAGGAGGCCGACAAGCCCAAGGCGGCCGCCCCCGAAGGGGCGATCCCCGCCCCGGTCCGCGCCGTGACGAAGCACAAGGGCAGTTTCGGCGGCAGCGCCATCGCCTACACCGCCATCACCGGCGAGACGTATCTGAAGGACAAGGACGGCAAGCCCAACGCCGCGATCTTCGCGACGACCTATCTCAAGGACAATCCCGAGCCCAACCGGCCGATCACCTTCCTGTTCAACGGCGGCCCCGGCTCGGGGTCGCTGTGGCTGCACATGGGGGCTTTCGGGCCGAAGCGCGTCAACATCCCCGATGCGAAGGACGACGGCGCGCCGCCCTATCCGATCACCGACAACCCCGAATCGCTGCTCGATGTCACCGACCTGGTGTTCATCGATCCGGTCGGCACCGGCTTTTCGCACGCGCTCGGCAAGACCGATCCCAAAATCTTCTGGGGGGTCACCGCCGATGCCAAATCGGTCGCTGCCTTCATCCGGCTGTGGCTGACCGAGCATGGCCGCTGGAACGCGCCGAAATTTCTCGGCGGCGAAAGCTATGGCACGACGCGGTCGGCGGCGGTCGTCAACGAGTTGGAGGGCCGCTACAACGACGTCGGCCTCAACGGCGTGCTGCTGATCTCGACGATCCTCGATTTCAGCCTCGAATCCGATGCAGAGGGCAATGAGATGCAATATGTCATCCTCATCCCCAGCATGGCGGCGACGGCGCAATATCACAGGAAAGCCGGCGCCGGGCAGACCACGGAAGCCTTTGTCCAGGCCGCGCGCGATTTCGCTCTCGGCCCCTATGCGTCGGCGCTGCTCAAGGGCAAGGCGCTGCCCGAGGCCGAGCGTGCCGCGATCCGGCAACAGCTCGCTGGCTTTACCGGCCTGTCCGAAACCTATCTCGAAAACGCCAATCTGCGGGTCAATGCCGGCCGTTTCTACAAGGAATTGCTGCGCGACCGCGGGCTGACCGTCGGCCGGCTCGATTCGCGCTACACCGGCACCGATTACGACCGCGCCGGCGAAGGCCCCGATAACGACCCGAGTTTCTACGGCATCGACGCCGCCTATCCCGCCGCAATGAACAGCTATGTCCGCGGCGATCTCGCGCTGAAGGGCATCGACCGCGATTATGTCAGCATCGGCGGGGTGGGCGATTGGGACTGGAAACTCGGCAGCCGCCGCGACGAACAGGCCTACATCACCGTCGCGCCCTATCTGTCGCGGGCGCTGCGCGAAAACAGCCGCATGAAGATCTTCGTCGGCCAAGGCTATTATGATTTCGCCACGCCGTTCTTCGCCGCCGAATACAGCCTGGGCCGCCCCGGCTTTCCCGACAATCGCGTCGAGTTCAATTACTACCAGTCGGGCCACATGATGTACGTCCACGACAGCGACCGGACGAAATTGTCCAACGATATCCGCGCCTTCATCCGACGCCAGAAATAACGCCGGTGGCCAGCCTGTCGGTTACCCTGCGCAGCGCGCGTGAATTCGCCCGCCACAGCCTCTATCGCCTCGGCCTGCGCAAGACGATCGATCCGCGGCTGTCGGGCGATCTCGCCGATCGCTTCAAGGGCATCTACGAACAGGGCATCTGGACCGAAGGCCGCGCCGATGTGCCCGGATCGGGTGCCGGATCGACCCTCGATGCCACCGCCAATCTGCGCGCCAGGTTGCCGGGGCTGCTCGCCGAACTCGGCGCCACGTCGCTGCTCGATGTCGGCTGCGGCGATCTGCACTGGCTGTCGCAGCTCGAACTGCCGTGCTCCTATCTCGGCATCGATATCGTTCCGCAAGTCATCGAGACCAACATCGCGCGCTACGGCAGCGACAGCCGGCGCTTTGCCGTCGCCAATGCCGTCACCGATGCGCTGGCGCCCGCCGATGTCGTGCTCTGCCGCGAAGTGATCTTTCATCTGAGCTTTGCCGATTCGCGCGCCCTACTGCGCAACCTGCTGGCCACCGGCTGCCGCTGGATCCTGCTGACCAGCGACAGCGCGACACGCTTCAACGCCGATATCGAATCGGGCGGCGCGCGCATCCTCAACCTTGAAATCGCGCCGTTCCGCCTTGGACCGCCGGCGCAGGCGGTAGTCGAGGACAGCAGCTACCAGGGCCGCGTCATCGGCGTCTGGCCGGCAGCGGCAGTGGCGAAGGCGCTAGCTTAACCGCCGAACGCCGCCGGCGGGTCGCCCATCGTCACCACGCTCGTTGCGCCGTCAGCGGTCACGCATTCAACCAAGCACGATGTCCGCCGCGTCCGCGTCTCGGCGATCCACCAGCGGCCGCCCTGGCGCACATAGACGTCGTCATATTCCACCCCCATCTGGGTCAGCGTGCGAGTCGCCAGGTTGATGTTGTGGAAATACAGCGACCAGCGCCCGGTGGCGCGGTCGGCGCCGTCGAAATTGATGATGCCATTGGCGCCATGGTGGATGTCATAAATCGTCGGCTGGCAGCCCATCGCGGCATAGATGGCGACAAAGGCATCGCGATTGTCGAAGGCCGGAAAACCATCATAGGCGATCACCGCGCCATCGGGCAGCAGCGTGTCGCGCACGCCTTCCGGGTCCTTCAGGTCGCAGGCGCGCAGATACCGTGCCTTCAAGTCGCGAATGGCGCGGTCATCCTCCAGCCGCTGCACCCGCGCCGCCAGTTCGTGCAGATCCATGCTTCGCTCCCCATCAACGCTTTGCGTAACGCTTGCGACACGCTACTACGCATATAAAGAAATCGGGGAGTGAAAAATGCGATTCGAGGGAAAATCGGTGCTGGTCACCGGCGCAGCATCGGGCATCGGCCGCGCCACCGCGATCCTGTTTGCCGCCGAAGGCGCACGGGTCACGATCGGTGATATCAACGCAGCCGGGCTGGCCGAAACCGCCGCGATGATGGCCAGCGCACCGCGCATCGTGCCCTATGACGCCGGCGATTTCGCCAGCTGCCGCGCGCTCGTCGAAGCGGCGGCTGTTGATGGCCTCGATATCCTCTGCAACGTTTCGGGCATGCTGAAATGGGGCCCGAGCCTCGAATTTTCGGTCGAGGATTTCGAACGGATCCTGCGCATCAACACCACCAGCGTCTTCGTCATGTGCCAGGCGGCGCTCCCCCACCTGATCAGATCGGGCGGCAACATCGTCAACACCGCCTCCACCGCGGCGCTGCAGGGCATCCCCTACACCATCGCCTATGCCGCCTCGAAACACGCCGTCGCCGCGATCACCAAAAGCCTCGCCATCGAATTCGCGTCGAAAAACGTCCGCATCAACGCCATCTGCCCCGGCCATGTCGACACGCCCATGGGCAATAGCCCGCCACCGCCGGGCGATGTCGATTGGTCGCTGGTCATGCGCAATGCGCCGAAACTCCCCAACGGCTCGTGCGCGCCTTCGGATATCGCCGAAGCCTTCGCCTATCTGGCGTCAGACGCGGCGCGCAAGATCACCGGGACTCTGCTGACCATCGATGGCGGGCAATTGGCGGGGTAAGGGCCTCCGGCGGCTGGGGCCTTGGCCCCAGACCCCTTTTTTGAATGGCGGTTATTGGTGGAAAGCGGACATCGGGGGTTAGGAGGCTTTCGATAGCTTCAGGGCTTCTTCAAGCCTCTCTATCAAGTTTTCCACCTCGCTCTCACCTAAGTCGAGTGGATCACCATGTGAGCCAACAGCGATGACGCAAATCGCGCTACCGTCGAACCAAACTTCGAGCCGATCTTGGTCTGAACGTTTTGACATCCATTTAGGCTACATCATCGAAGACGCATCCTCAATGTCCGCAGCTGGGCGATACCGGACAGTTCGCAGCCCCAAACGTTTCACAATGCCGTGGCGGGGCTAGGTCTGAACGTACTTTTCTTCTCGAAGCCATGACAAACAGGCTTTCGCTTCGGCATCAGCCGCCTCTTCGCTTTCGTGCAACCCTGACAAATGTGTGCAGATCCAGTAGGTTGTGCCTTCCTCGCAAAACTCGGGATCCGGTTCAATGATCAGCTCAACGACCGATTCTTCGAACTGGAACAAGCCGCTGGGCTTCTTGAAAATGTCCAGTTTCCGAGCGCCATCTGGACTTACGTAGCCTTTAACTCGGTCCATTGCGTTCTCCGGCATAGCCTTGATGACCCATTTGAACGACCGTTTATGGGCGACGCAAGTTCGAAGCGGATGTCTCCATATGGGCGGTAGCCGCCGTAGCCGTGCCCGCCATCCGACCCGACCCGACCCGGGAACGGTAATTAGTGGTGGTTAGCCGCCGTTCAACTACATCATTGAACTCTGAAAAGCAGCAATCGGTTTTTCATCGGCACGTCTGATAAGAAATAAGATTTGTACATCCGTCACTCCGCTCGGCACAAAGACAAGATAGTAGTCTCTCGTTTTTGTTTCGAAGGCGCTGACTAGCTCTAAGGCATAAATCGGCCCTGCATAGGGGGTTCCCGCCCAGCATCGTTGGACTGCCGAGATTACCCCATCGGGAACATGGTTCAGTGGTAACTTCTGCAATGACTGGGTGTCGAGGCGAACTGATTTATAACCCTGCGCCATAAATCTACATGGTTCGTTGGCGTGGTACTGATGCGCAAACCATCCAAGCGTCATGCCTGCTGCTGCGAAACCTAGGGCGGAAAGGGTCATGCGCAACGACATGCCGCAAAGATCGACCATAAATTGAGTGTCCGCAACTGGGCGGAAGTGGACATTCCGAAACAAAGAAAATCATGCCCCCCCAAACTGGGTCTGGGGCCAAGGCCCCAGCCGCCGGAGGCCCTGCTTCGTCCTACCCAGCCGCCAGCAGCGCCCGCGCCGCCGCGTCGCCATCGAGCAGGGCGTTGTCGCGGCGGATAACCGCCCAGCCGGCGTCACCGCGCGTCAGTTGCCAGCGGTTGGCCGAAACGCGCACGGCGTCCCACTTGCTGCCGTTCCAGCGGAAGACGAGGCTGAGGCCGCGCGCTGTCGCAGTGTCGCCGGCAAGGTCGATGGCGACCGGGCCGAGGAGGTGGGCGCAGCCGCCGGCCAGCAATTGCCGGTGGACGGGGCCATCGAGAAGCGCGGCGATCGCCGGGCGGCCGTGGCTTTCGCCCATGCCGCCGACGGCATAGACGCCGGCGGTGTCGAACAGCGCGGCGACGCCTTCGCTGTCGCCGCTGTCGGCGGCGGGGCCGTAGCGGGCGATGAGGTCGCGGATCGCCTCGCGGTCTTCGAGCGCCTGCAGGCGCGCGGCAAGGGCGTCAGCCGCCGGCATGCAGAGCTTCGGCGCGCGCCTTCAAGGCCAGTGCCGAATCATCGAAGGCGCGTTTCACCCAGGGGCCGGCGAAGCGGAAGACATGGATGCCGTTGGCGCCGAGGAAGGCATCGGTCGAATGGTAGCGGCACGACGCCGGCCCGGTGGCTTCGATGACCTGGTCGCGGCGCGCCGGATAGGGCCAGGCGTCGGTGTAGACCATTTCCCACGACAGCAGTTTCGGCGGATCGAAGGCGCAGATATATTCCATGTTGGGCACCAGCGTGCCGGGCACGGCATAGTTTACCAATGTCATGAACATCGGATCGCCCATTTTCAGCGTCGATTCGGCCCGCACGCAGAACGGGTTCCATTCATTGTAGCGCGGCAGGTCGGTGAGCACCGCCCAGACGACTTCGGCCGGCGCATCGATCTCGACAGTGATCGAGCGCGTCACCGCATCGGGGTCGTAGCCCGATACCGGGTCTTCGCTCAGGCTTTTCATGCCGGGGTGTTTCATGCCGACTTCCCTTCCAGATCCGCCAGTTTCACCACGCGCGTCACCGGCAGCGGGTGTTCGCTCGCCCCCGCCCAGCGCAGCAGTGCGGTGCCGACGCTGTGGCCCGAGGTATCGAGCCAGTTGCCGAAACCCGGGTCGCGCGCCGCCGCGATGATCCGCACGCTGCCGTCGGGCTCGAGCTTAGCCGAATGCTTGTTCACGGTGATCTGGCGGAAGCGATAATCGAAGCTTTCCATCCACCAATTGTCGATCTGGATGTTCCAGTAAGTGCAATCGGGGGGCGTCACCTCGATGACCCAGGCTTCATCCGCGGCAATCGCCCAATAGCCATGGGCGTAATAGATGTCGGGGCTGCCGCCGCCCTTCTGGAACAGCGACTGGTCGATCGGCGCAAACTGGTTGGGGTGGGCGCGGAACATGCGCGTCCAGTCGGCAAAGGTCGCGGCGACGCCGCCCACAAACTGCCCCGCCGCCGCCAGCCCGGCGTGGAGCTTCGCCGGGTCAAGCGGTGCCGGCACGGCCGGGCCACCGATGCGTTCGATGCGGAACTGGCCGGGCTTCTCGTTCACCCGGTCGAGCGCGCTCTGCCGGATGATGATGACGCTGGTATCGGCCTCCAATCGCAGCCAGTTGCCCGGCTGCGGGTTCATGCTGGCGATGATCTCTACCTCGCCGTTCGGCCCCCATTCGATCTGGTCGCTCATCAGCGAGCCGGTCGCCACGCAACTGCCATCGATGTGATAGCGCATGGCATTGGCGACGATGGAGAAATAGAACATCGAGCCGCGCGTGCCGGTGATGCGGTAATCGCTCGTACCGCTGATCGAGGCGTTGAGATATTTGTTGTCGGGGTTGTCGGCGCCGATCTTCCCGGTCTCGTGGCTCAGCGCATAGAAGAACGGGAAATCGGGGTCGCTCGCCTCGACATATTGCTCGAGCCCCAGCCGGGCGAGGCGCGAGAGGTAGCGAAACCCCTCGGCCTGCACGAGCGGATCGGCCGGCACATCGGAGGCGAGGATGACCTCGCCGGCCTTGGCCAGCCTGGCGCAGAAATCGGCCCAGGCGGCGGCGGATGGATTGCTTTGCATGGGTTCAGAGCCTCCGGCCCTGCTCACGGCGCCACCCAATCGCCGCCGTTGACGTCGAGCGCCGCGCCGGTGACTTCGCTGGCATAGTCCGACAGCAGGAAATACACCGCCTTGGCGCAATCCTTGTCGGGCGGGATATGGCCGACGGGAATTTCGCTTTCGCGTTGTTTCTTGAAGGCTTCGCCCGCCGCGCCCATGCTGGCGAAATAGCCATCGAGCGGCGCGCCGGCCATCCAGCCCATAA
>JBILPK010000272.1:0-3665 GCA_044373875.1 Polymorphobacter sp. | reverse complement strand
GAGGTGCACGGGTTACAATTGGGAGGGGATCACGACATGTCCAAGACACGCTACACATATGCATCTCTGGCAGCGGTCATCGCTGCACTGTCCGCCTCGGGCGCACTGGCCCAGCAGGCCGCAGCCGAGCCTAATGCGCCCGACGAGATTGTTGTCACCGCCACCAAGCGCAACGAAAGCCTGGTCAAAGTGCCGATCTCGGTCAGCGTGTTCACCTCCGCCGATATCGCCGCCGAAGGTATCACCCGCCCGGCCGACTTCCTGACCGGCACGCCGAACGTGACCTTCCTCGAAGACAATGCCGGCGAATCCTACATCAACATTCGAGGCCAGACATCGGTTCGGAACTCCGATCCCAACGTGGCCATCGTCATCGATGGCGTCACGCTGTCCAGCGTCAAGCCGTTCAACCAGGACCTCTTCGACCTCAAGCAGATCGAAGTGCTTAAAGGGCCGCAGAGCGCGCTGTATGGACGCAACGCCGCCGCCGGCGCCATTGTCATCACCACCAGGCTTCCGGGCGACAAGCTGGAAGGCCAGGTCGTCGCTGCCCGCGGCAACTTCAACACCACGCGCGCCAACGCCAGTGTCAGCGGCCCGCTGACGGACACGCTGGGCTTCAGTGTCGCCGGTTCGTTTCGCGACACCGATGGCCCCTTCACCAACATCACCTCCGGCGAAAAGGTCCAGCGGTTCCAGAACGCCAGCGGCCGAGCGCGGCTTGTCTATGACAATCACGACGGCCTGACCGCCGATCTCAAGCTGACCGCGCACTCGTCGAAGGGCGGCGGCAGCGCCTATAATGCCCAGGTCGCGATCGGAGTCCCGGTCGCCGGCTTCACCGGCACCGTGCTCGATGCCAACAACGCCGACTTGCCGTTCGTTTCGAACGTCACTGGCGCCTTCGACGAGGATTTCTTCGATGCGACGCTCAAGCTGGAGTACGACATGGGCTTCGCGAAGCTGACTTCGATCACCAGCTATAACCGGCTCAACCAGTATTTCGGCAGCGATTCGCCGCCCTATGTTCCGCCAGAGGAGGATTTCTTCCCGCCATTCCCGACGGTTCAGCAATACACCTACAAGGACACCAACCTTTCGCAGGAACTGCGGCTGACATCGCCCGGCGATCAACGGTTCCGTTGGCAGGTCGGCTTTTACATCCTGCGCTTCGAACGTGACCAGACGAGCAAGATCAGCCAGGACAATCTGGGTACGTTGCCCGCCAATCGCGACGAAGTGGAGCCAGCCGGTTCGGCATTCCCGACATTGTCGTTCAGCAAGCCCTTGTATCGCACGACAAGCTTCGCACCCTTCGCGAGCGTTCAGTACGACATAACCGATGCGCTGCACATCAACCTTGCTGGCCGCTATGATACCGAAAAGCGCAGCATTTCCGAAGTAGCGCCGACCGATATCAACCCGCTTACGGGCGTCAGCTACAACAATTGCGTTGCCCTGACCGGGGCGAGCATCGATGAGTGCAACGATTCTCGCACGTTCACCCAGTTCGAACCGAAGGCCAGCATCTCTTACGACGTGTCGTCGAACGCCAGCGTTTACGCCAGCTATGGCAAGGGCTTCAAATCGGGCGGATTCAACCCGATCGGATCGCGTGAGGCGCTGATTGATGCGGCGGAATCCGTCGGCCTTCCGGCCAGTTCGGTCTATGTCCAGGACGGCTACGACAAGGAAGTTTCGACCTCCTATGAAATCGGCGCCAAGATGCGGCTGTTCGATCGGCGCCTGTCGATCAATGCCGCGGTGTTCAAGACGGACATTTCCGGTGCGCAGCAGTTCGAATTCTACCCATCGGTCGGCTTGCAGACCACCATCAGCATCGACAAGGTCGAACTGAAGGGCTTCGACATCGACTTCGACGCTCAGCTGCCGGGCGGCTTTCGCGTCTTCGGTGGCTACGGCTATACCGATGGCGTCGTGAAGGAGTTCGCCGGAAACCCGGCCTTCAACGGCAATCGTTCGCCAGGGGCATTCAAATACACGCTGTCGCTCGGTGCCACCACGACGATCGACCTTGGCGGCGATCTCAGCCTTGTGCCCCGCGTCGAGTATAATCGCTTCGGCAGCATCTGGTGGGATGTTGCCAACACCGCCGGAACCCAGCGCGATGCACTCGACCTGGTCAAGGCCCGCCTGTCGCTCAAGTCCGGCAAGGGCTGGGAAATCTCCGCCTATGGCGACAATCTGACCAATGAAAAATATTTCCAGGAAGTGGTGCCGCTGCTCGGCTTCTTCACGGTCAATTATCGCGGTCCGACGCGCAGCTATGGCCTTGAAGCCCGGGTGAACTTCTGATGTCGGTGGGTGCGGGACGGCATGATCCCGCATCCGCCGCTTCGGCGGCGCGCGGGATGGTCCGGTCCCCGATCGACAAAAATCGTCCCGATGACACCTGGATCGCGGCCTTGCGGCAGCGGTTTCCCGTCGAGACGGAGATCGATCGCGTACTGACCCGCAAGCTCGAAAACCGCAGCGGGCCCGGCTATCTGCCGCAATCGCTCCAGATGCTGGTCGACGGCGCCGCGTCGCTGATCGCCGCGCGGCATGACGGACCTTTCGAACTGCTGACGCCGCGCTGGCTGTCAGGCGGCGCATCAAAGCTGCAGATGGCGTTCGTCTTGCGTTGGTCGCCCGGCGGTGGTGCCGTGCGGGAAACGCCGATGGTGTTGCGCATGGAGCCGGCCGCCTCGGTCTGTGAAACCAGCCGTCAACGCGAATTTGAACTTTTGCAGGCCATGCAGGGCGTCGTGCCATGCCCGCAACCCTGGTGGGTCGATGCCGATGGTAGCCATCTCGCCTATCCGGCGCTGATCTATGGCTTTGCCGAGGGCGTCACCAAGCCATCGAGCACGACGAGCAACGTCAGCGGGCTCGGCACCAACCTTGGTCCCGATTTTCGCCACCGGCTCGCGCCGGAGTTCATGACGCAGTTCGCCGCCATCCACCGGCACCCGGTCGACGATCCGCGACTGGTGCATTTCGACACGCCGTCGCTGCCCACCCAGCCGGCGGAATGGGCGCTGAACTGGTGGGAGCGAGTATGGGAAGAAGATTGCGGCGACGATGTGCCATTGATGCGGCTGGCGGCGGCGTGGATGCGAAGCCACCTGCCGGCGACCGACCGCCTGTCGATCCTTCACGGCGATTATCGGACCGGCAATTTCCTGTTCGACGAACGCGAGGCAAGAATCACCGCCTGGCTTGATTGGGAACTGGGCCACATCGGCGACCGTCATGAGGACCTGGGTTGGTCGCTGAGCACGGCGTTCGGCCACAGCGCGGAAGCTGGGGGGGATTTCCTCGTCTGCGGGCTGCTTCCCGAACGGGCGTTCCTCGATGCCTATACCGCAGCCTCAGGCCTGGCCGTCGACATGACGACGCTGCATTTCTATCGCGTGCTGTCGGCCTACAAGGCGATCGCTATCGTGCTGGCAGCCGGCTATCGCAATGCCCGCAACGGGAAATCGCATCAGGACGTGTTGCTGGTCTGGCTGATGGGGTTGGCGGCGCCGCTGATGAGCGAACTGGCGACGCTGCTGGAGGCCGGCTGACATGCAGATCCGCCCCGAAATCGCGCTGCAGGCTGCGCTCAAGTCGCTGGCTGATGTCGTGCTGCCAGCGCTCGATCCCGACAACAAGCTGGC
>JBILPK010000271.1:0-3667 GCA_044373875.1 Polymorphobacter sp. | reverse complement strand
TCATGGTCGTAGAACACAGGTGCCACGATCTGCGCGCGGCGGGGCGGGGTGCCGGCATCGCCAATTATGGTGACGCTTTCGCCGATGCGCGCCGTGCCGCCGCGCACCATGGCCAGCGCGACAGGCAGGCCGAGCACCGGGCTGTTGACGCTGGACGTTACGTAGCCCTCGCTGCCGCCGCCGGGCGCCGGGATGTGGCCGCCGATCGGCAAAGGTTCGGCGCCCACCGCTGCCAGCCCGACGAATTGAAGCCGTTTTGCCGATTGGTCGGCGGGCCGGGCCAGGGACCGCTTGCCGATGAAGTCGCCGGTGCGGCCGACAACACGGCCCCAGCCGACATCGATCGGGTTGGTCGTGCCATCGGTATCGCCGCCGATGTGGAGGTAACCCTTTTCGGTGCGCAGTACCATCCAGGCATCTATGCCGACCGGCGTTACGCCGCCTGTGGCGACGAGGCTGTCCCAGAGCTGCGGGGTGGCGCTGGCGGGGACGTTGATTTCATAACTGGTTTCCCCGGTATAGCTGACGCGGAGCACGCGGGCGGCCAGCCCGGCGACCTGGCCGGAGCGCACCGCCATGTGCGGAAAATCGGCCAGCTCGAGATCGGTGCCGGCCATCTCTAGCACCCGGCGCGCGTCGGGGCCGGTCAAGGTCAGCACACCCCAAGCGGGGGTGACCGGGGCGACGACGACATCGAGATCTGGCCATTCGCATTGCAGCCATTCGTCGAGCCATTGCGCGATGTGCTCGGCCCCGGCACTTGACGCGCAAACGAGGAAATGCTGATCACCAAGCCGAGCGCAGACGCCGTCGTCGATGATGACGCCAAGCTCGTTGAGCATCAGACCGTAGCGAACCCGGTTTGGCTTGAGGCTGGACATGGCATTGGCATAGATGCGATCGAGAAAGCGGCCGGCATCGGGGCCGACGACTTCGATCTTGCCCAATGGCGATGCATCGAATACCCCGGCCTCGCTGCGAACGGCGCGCGCCTCGCGCTGTTCGGCAGCAGCGGGATTTTCCCCTGCCAATGGGTAGCCAGCCGGGCGCAGCCACCCGCCGAAATCCTCCATAATCGCGCCGGCAGCGACATGGCGGTCGTGCGCCGGAAGCTGCCGCAGCGGATGGTACAGAGCGCCGCGCTTGCGGCCGGCAAACGCCCCCAGCGCGACCGGCGTGTACGGAAAGCGGTAGCGCGTATGCCCGGTCTCGGGGATACTGCGCCCGGTCAGCGCCGCCATCACCGCAAGCGCGTTGACGTTGGCGGTCTTGCCCTGGTCAGGCGCCATGCCGAGCGTGGTGTAGCGTTTCAGATGTTCGACCGAGCGATAGTTCTCACGCGCCGCCAGAGCGATATCATCGACCGTGACATCGTTCTGAAAGTCGACCCAGGCTTTGCCGGCACCGGGCGTTTGCCAGCTTGCGCCGATCGGAGCCGCGGCCCGGGCCGGCCCGGCGGCAGGCGCAGGCAGGGCGCCACCGCCGGCGCGATGGCCAGATGACAGGGCCGTTACCAGGTCGAATTCGCCGGCAGCGGCACCGACACACAGCGCACGCGGCGCATCCCCGGGCAGGAAAGCCGCCAGTTCGTCGTTCCAGCCGAGCGTCTCGCCCGACTGGCTGAGCAGGTGCAGCGTCGGATTGAAGCCGCCCGACATTGCCAGATGGTCGGCAGCGACCCAATGTTCGGCACCATTGCCGTCACGGACCCGTACCCCTGCCAGAATTTTGCCGCGCGTCGCCGTGATCGCACCGCCCGCAACCGCCGTGATGTCACGCGTCGCCAGGGCATCGATCAGATCGGGCGCGATGTTTTCCCGCACATCGACCACAAGCGCGACGGTCGCACCGGCGGTATCGAGCGCCAGCGCCGTCGCATAGGCGTCGTCATTGTTGGTCAACACCACGGCGCGGCGCCCCGGCAGTGCGGCATGGCGCGAGACATAGTGGCGCGATGCCGAAGCCAGCATCACGCCGGGCCGGTCATTGCCCGGAAATACCAGAGGACGTTCGATGGCACCGGTGGCCAGCACGACCTTCCCGGCACGCACAATCCAGGCGCGCTGGCGCGGCCGGCCGGGTGTGGCAGCGCCTTCGGCTTCATCGCACTGTTCGATCAGTGTCAGGCTATTATGGTCGTGATAGCCAACCACGGTGGTGCGCAGTAGTACGCGGACATCGGGCAGGGCGGAAAGCTCGGCAACCACCATCGCTGCCCAGTCGGCGCCGTCGATACCGTCGATTATCGCCGCATCGACAAGCAGGCGGCCGCCGGCTTCGAAATCCTGTTCGGCGAGGATGACCCGGGCGCCGCCGGCGGCGGCAGCGCGGGCCGCGGCAAGTCCAGCCGCGCCTGCGCCGACGATCAGCACGTCGCAATGGGCATTGCGCGTTTCATAGCGGTCGGGATCGGCCGTTGCGGCAACCCGGCCGAGGCCGGCCATGCGGCGAATGGGGCCTTCGAACAGATGCCAGTCGGGCCACATGAAGGTCTTGTAGTAGAAACCCGCACCGAGGAAGCGCGACAGCCAGCCGAGCCCGCCGGCCAGATCGAAGCGGGCATTGGGCCAGCAATTGACCGGCCGGGCGACCAGCCCGTCGACCAGCGCCACTTCGGTTGCGCGCAAGTTTGGTGTCGAGCGGGCGCCTTCGCCGAGCTGGACCAGGATATTGCACTCCTCCACACCCGCGGCCATCAGCCCGCGCGGACGGTGATATTTGAACGATCGGCCTGCCAGGCGGATGCCATTGGCGACCAGTGCCGAGGCAAGCGTGTCGCCGGGATGACCGGTCAGCACCCTGCCCTCCCACCGGAAATGCAACGGGCGCGAGCGGTCGATCCGGCCGCCGCCGGCGAGGCGGAAATCCTGGGCCATCAATCGGCCGTAGGGCCGGCGGGCGGCACGGGCGCGTTGATTGCGCGCTGCGCCATCGGGCGGTGGGTAAGTGTATCCCGCCGCAGGGTGAGCCAGCGGTGGCAGCCATGAAGATGCAGCCATCGTTCCTCCGACGCCCCGCGCGGGTTAGCGCGCGCGAACAGATAGTCGGCCCATTCGGCATCGCTGCAATCAAGGCCGGGGCGCACAACAGGCGCTTCACCGCCGAAACGGAATTCGACCTCGTCACGGGGTCCGCACCAGGGGCAGTCGATGCGCAGCATCAGTGGGCGATTCCTGAGGCAGCGGCTTCATCGATGAGCGCGCCGGTGGTGAAGCGTTCAAGGCCGAAGGGGGCGGCAATCGGGTGCGGCGCGCCGGTGGCGATATGGTGGGCGAGGAGCGTGCCGCCCGCCGGGATCGCCTTGAATCCGCCAGTGCCCCAGCCGCAGTTGAGGAAGATGCCAGGTACGGGAGAAGTGCCAAGGATCGGGCTTGAATCGGGCACCACATCGACCACGCCAGCCCATTGCCGCGCAAGCCGCACCCGCCCGAGTGCGGGATACTGGTCAGCGACGGTGCCCAGGACATGGCGAGCCGTCGGAATATTGCCGCGCTGGGCATAGGAGGGGAAGAGATCGAGCCCGCCGCCGATCACCAGCCCGCCTTTGTCCGACTGGCTGAGATAGACACCGGTGGCGAGAGACAGCACGACGGTATCGAGCACGGGCTTCAACGGCTCGGTCACGAAAGCTTGCAAGGCATAGCTGGTTACCGGCAGCCGGAAGCCG
>JBILPK010000019.1:0-32225 GCA_044373875.1 Polymorphobacter sp. | reverse complement strand
CCGCGCAGGCCGAAATTGTTGATGTCGTTGTTGTAGCGCTGGGTCGCGGTGTTGAACAGCGTGCCGTTGCGATCGGTGAACGATGCGCTGATGCGCGCCGCGAGCTTGCCGGGGATGATCGGGCCGGAGACGGCGGCCTTGGCCTGGATGAAGTCGAGATTGCCATAGGTCAGTTCGGCACGGCCCTCGAAATCGAAGCTGGACTTGCGAGTGGTGATGTTGACCGCGCCGGCGGTGGTGTTCTTGCCATAGAGCGTACCTTGCGGCCCGCGCAGGATCTCGACCTGCTCGACATCGACGAAATCGAGTGTCAAGGCGGCGATGCGGCCATAATAGACCTGGTCGATATAGAGGCCGACGCCCTGTTCGATACCGTCGTTGGAGAGGCCGAACGGCGCGCCGAGGCCACGGATGTTGATCGCCGAATTGCGCGGGTTGGAGCTGACGAACTGCACCGAGGGCTGTAGCTGGACCAGCCGGTTGATGTTGAACGACCCGGTCGCTTCGAGCTGGGCGCCGCCGACGACCGATACGGCGATCGGCACATCCTGGACATTTTCGGCGCGCCGCCGTGCCGTGACGAGAATTTCGTCTTCGTTGCCGGCAGCAGCGACCGCAGCCTGGGCATTTGTCGCCTCGGCGGCGTTGGCAGGCAGCGCCGGCGCGGTCGCTAGCAGCAGTGCCAGCCATCGGCCATTCACCTTGGCCAAAGCGGTTTGTCCGATTGTGGGAATTGCCGGCATTGCGCTGTCTCCATCCAGAGAAGCGCAATCTTATTCCTACTTATTTGGTAGGCAATGAGAGTTTTGGTTGCTGGCCGGAAAGCCGGCCTTTGTTGTCATCGGCTGGGCGTCGCGCTGCGGCATGAAGAGGTGAGGCCGCCCAGCCGAATTGCGCTGGATGAACGGCAGAATCTGGCAGGGCGCGTCGTTGGAGATGCGCGCCCCTGCCTCAGCGCTGCCACATCGGCGCCATCAGATGGTTGCGGCGGATGGCGGTGACCAGCAGGACGACGCCCGCCGAGGTGCACAGGACCAGCGCGACCACCGAATGTTCCATGCCGAACGAGCCGCCGGTGAGCAGTTCCGGACCTTCGATGCGGGCCTTTAGCAGGCCGGGATCGCTGAGAGCGCCCGAGACGACGCCGGAAAACACCGCCGACTGGAAGTAGTTCCATGCCATGTGGAAGCCCATGCAGATCCACAGGCGGCGGGTGACGAGATAGGCGGCGGACAGCAGCAGCCCGGCTTCGACGCAGATATAGACCGCCCCGCCCAGTGTGGCCCCCGGGTTGAGCAGGTGCAGCAGGCCGAAGGCGAGCGACGACACCAGGATGCCGGCCCAGCTGCCGAACATCGCCTCGACCGACTGGAACAGGACGCCGCGGAAGATCAGTTCTTCAAAGATGCCCGATTTGATTCCCAGCGCCAGGTTGGGCAGCAGGAACAAAAGGCCGTTGACGCCTTCGACCTTGTAGATGCCGAGCAGCATCAGCACCACGGCGCTCGCGGTATAGAGCCCCGCACCGTACAGCGCGCCGACCCCCCATTCGCGGGCCAGCCCCGGCGTCGCAAGCTCGGTCACCGCGCGGCGTTCGATGAATTTTCCCCAGGCCAGATACAGGCCGATCGCCAGCAGGCCGAGGACGATCTGCACCGCGGCGTTCGCCAACGGCGCAGCATGGAAGCGGTCTAGCTGCTCCTGCGCCCAGGCCATGAAGGTGAACAGGGCGCCGCCCAGTATGATAATGCGTGTCAGCGGAAATTGCAGGATGCGTAGCCAGAGCGGCGGCACGGCAAGGCTTGTCTCGGTCATATCAACATCCCCCATGTTGATTTTTACCCAATCACAAATGCGGGGCAAGACCGCGCGCCGGACAGCGAAGCCCGCGCGATGTCCGGTGCAATTGTTCCTGTCCTACAGGCGGCTTTTCTGCCATCATTGGGTTGCTGTTCGCTCTCTGAAATCGCTGGCATTTTCGGCGCGCAACCCTTGCCGCGCAACTTCTGCCGCAAAAACGCAAAAACGCATCCGGCGTGACTTTCGAGACTTTCTTAATTTTCGGGTCGGTGCTGGCGGGCCGGCGGCTTCAGGGCGCCGGCGCCGGCTCGGCCGCCTTATGGTCATAGCTGAACACCCGGGCCAATTGCCAACCGCTGGGCGACAGCCGCCACAATTGCGTGAAGCGGGCGCTGCCGGCCTTGCGCTCGGGGCCGTCGCCGCGGCGCTCGTAAAAGACATGCTCGCCGTCCTCGATGGCGCCAAGGCCCGGCACCGGGTGGACGTTCAGGCTGGCGGTGACGAGTTCACGGCGCGAACGCCAGGCATCGGGGGCCTTTTTGGCGGTGCAGGATTTGGCATAGATCGCGACGAACGCGGCGCCGCTGGTCGCCACCACGCCGTCGCGATCATGGTACATCTCGAAATCGGGGGCGATCATCGCCGACAGAGCGGCGGGGTCGCACGTGTCGAAGAACAGGCCGAACATCGCGGCATCGCGCTCGGCAATGGCCGCGGTGAGCGCCGCGCCCTGCGGCAAGGCGGCGGCGACGGCGATTAGCAACAGATTTGGCATGGGCGCTTCCTTTGTGTATTATGTCGGCAATACGGATAGCGGCGACGCCCTGTCAAACCCGCGGTTGCAAAGCGCCTTGGCGCAAGCCGCCGGCTGGGCTACGGCGGCGCAGCACAGTTGAGCAAGGCTGAGACATGAATACCCTCATCGTGGTCGTCGATATTGTCACCATGGTCCTGCAGTGGCTGATCTGGGCGCTGGTCATCTGGGCGGTGCTGTCGTGGCTGATCGCCTTCAACGTCATCAACATGCAGAACCGCTTCGTGCGCAGCGTCGTTGTCGGGCTCGATAATTTCTTCAACCCGATGCTGCGGCCGATCCGGCGGATCCTGCCCGACATGGGGGGCATCGATCTGGCGCCGATGGTGCTGATCCTGCTCATCATGCTGGTGCAGCGCGGGCTGCCGGCGCTGCTGCTCGACACGGGCATGCTCTGACCCCCTGGGCGATCGTTGCCGGCGGGATTCGGCTCAAGGTCCGTGTCACGCCGCGCGGCGGGCGCGACGGGGTGGACGGCATCGGCGCCGATGGCGATGGCGTGCCGCACCTGAAGCTGCGGGTGGCGGCGGCACCCGTCGATGGCAGCGCCAATGATGCGGTGGTGCGGCTGGTCGCCAAATGGCTCGATGTGCCGCGCAGCCGGGTGGCGGTGGTGGCCGGCACGACGGCGCGGTTGAAGACGTTGCAGGTCGATGGCGATGCGTTGCGGTTGCTGCATCGCTGCCAGTCGCTTATCACCCCGGCCGAGCAGCAGGAGCGCGGGCAGTGACGGCGACAATCATCGATGGCAAGGCGCGCGCGGCGGCGTTGCGAGATAGTGTGGCGGCCGAAGTCACGGGTTTTGTCACAGCGCACGGTCGGGCACCGGGGCTCAGCGTCGTGCTCGTCGGCGATGATCCGGCGAGCGCGGTCTATGTTCGCAACAAGGGCCGCGAAACGCTGGCGGCCGGCATGGTGTCGGGGGAGCATCGCCTGCCGGCGAGCGTGTCCGAAGCCGAGTTGCTGGCGCTGGTCGCGGCTCTCAATGCCGATGATGCTGTCGATGGCGTCCTGGTGCAACTGCCGCTGCCGCGCCATATCGATGCCGACCGGGTGCTCGCCGCGATCGATCCGGCCAAGGATGTCGATGGCTTCCACCCGGTCAACGCCGGGCGGCTGGCGACCGGGCTCGACGCGCTGGTGCCGTGCACGCCGACCGGCTGCTTGCTGCTGATCGAGGAAGCGCTGGGCGACCTGTCGGGCAAGGAGGCGCTGGTCATCGGCCGGTCCAACATCGTCGGCAAGCCGATGGCGGCGCTACTGCTGGCGAAATCGGCCACCGTCACCATCGCCCATTCGCGCACCCGAGATCTGGCGGCGCATGTCGCTCGCGCCGAAATCGTCGTCGCTGCGGTTGGCGTGCCGCACCTCGTCAAAGGCGAATGGATCCGCCCCGGCGCCTGCGTCATCGATGTCGGCATGAACCGGGTCACGGGCGCGGACGGCAAATCGCGGCTGACCGGCGATGTCGATTATGACGGCGCACTGGCGCGGGCCGGCTGGATTACCCCGGTGCCGGGCGGTGTCGGACCGATGACCATCGCCTGCCTTTTGGCGAATACCTTGAAGGCGGCCAAGGCGCGCGCGACATGACCGGACCGTTGCTTACCCTGTTCATTTCGGCCTTTGCGACCCTGTTCGTCGTGCTCGATCCGCCGGGCTGCGTACCGATCTTTTCGTCGCTGACCAATGGCGCCAGCGTTGCGCACCGCCGTTCCATGGCGATCCGGTCGGTGCTCATCGCCAGCGCGGTGATGGTCGCCTTTGCTCTTGGCGGCCAGGCGTTTCTGGGCGCGCTGGGCATCAGCCTGCCGGCGTTCAAGATCGCCGGCGGGGTGATGGTCTTCCTCATCGCAATCGACATGGTTTTCGAAAAGCGTACCGAGCGCCGCGAAAACCGCGCCGAAGAAGTCATTTCCGCCGCGCAGGCGGCCGCCAAACCCATTGAATCCGAAGACATTTCGGTCTTCCCCATGGCGATCCCGATGCTCGCCGGG
The DNA here is from genome assembly GCA_044373875.1 of Polymorphobacter sp. Lineage (GTDB taxonomy): Bacteria > Pseudomonadota > Alphaproteobacteria > Sphingomonadales > Sphingomonadaceae > Sandarakinorhabdus. The sequence continues at coordinate 27,614 of JBILPK010000019.1, read as the reverse complement.
CCGGGCTCGCTCGCCGCGATCATGCTGCTGGCGGCGCGCAGCCATGGCCCGGAGGAAACGCTGGTGGTGCTCGGCGCGCTGGGCGCGGTGATGGTCATCACCCTTTTGTCGCTGCTTGCCGCCGGACCCTTGATGAAGCTGATGGGCGCCAAGTTCGAAGGTGCGCTGACCCGGCTGCTCGGCGTCGTGTTGGCCGCGCTGGCGGCGCAGTTCGTCGTCGACGGGATCAAGCAGAGCTTCGGGATCTAGCGCCCGTCGCGCCGCCCGAGCAGGCGAAGGCGCAGCGCGTTGAGCTTGATGAAGCCCGCAGCGTCGCGCTGGTCATAGGCGCCGGCGTCGTCTTCAAAGGTCACGATCCCCGCCGAATAGAGCGAGTTGGGCGATTTGCGACCGACGACGCTGACGCTGCCCTTGTAGAGCTTGAGCCGAACCGTGCCGCTGACCTTGGTCTGGCTGTGGTCGATCGCCGCCTGCAGCATCTCGCGCTCGGGGCTGAACCAGAAGCCGTTATAGATCAGCTGCGCATATTTCGGCGCCAGTTCGTCCTTCAGATGCGCGGCGCCGCGATCGAGGGTGATCTGTTCGATGCCGCGATGCGCCAGGTGCAGGATCGTGCCGCCCGGCGTTTCGTACATGCCGCGCGATTTCATGCCGACGAAACGGTTCTCGACAAGGTCGAGCCGGCCGATGCCGTGCGTCTTGCCGAGTTCGTTCAGCTTGGCCAGCAGCGAGGCCGGCGAATAGCCGACGCCATCGACGGCAACCGGGTCCCCGGCTTCGAAATCCATGGTGATATACTGCGCGGCCGGCGCGGTTTCCGGGTCGTCGGTGCGCGAATAGACGTAATCGGGCACTTCTTCCCACGGATCCTCGAGCACCTTGCCTTCCGACGAGGTGTGCAACAGGTTCGCATCGGTCGAGAACGGGCTTTCGCCGCGCTTGTCCTTGGCCACGGGGATCTGGTGCGCCTCGGCAAAGGCGATCAGCTGTTCGCGGGAGTTCAAGTCCCATTCGCGCCACGGCGCGATGATTCGGATGTCGGGCGCCAGCGCATAATAGCCGAGCTCGAACCGCACCTGGTCATTGCCCTTGCCGGTGGCGCCATGGGAAACCGCATCGGCGCCGACCGCCTTGGCGATCTCGATCTGCTTTTTCGCGATCAATGGCCGGGCGATCGAGGTGCCGAGCAGGTAGAGGCCTTCATAAAGCGCATTGGCGCGCATCATCGGGAAGACATAGTCCTTCACGAATTCCTCGCGCAGGTCCTCGATGAAGATATGTTCGGGCTTCACCCCCATCATCACCGCCTTGGCGCGCGCCGGTTCGAGCTCTTCGCCCTGTCCCAGGTCGGCGGTGAAGGTGACGACTTCGCAGCCATAGGTCTGTTGCAGCCATTTGAGGATGACGCTGGTGTCGAGCCCACCCGAATAGGCAAGGACGACGCGGTTGATGGCGGTAGGCTTGGTCACGGGCGGGCTTTCGTTGCTGCGGGGGCGGCTATAGCGGTGCGGCGGCTGCTTGGGAATGGCAGGCGAAAGTCGCGAAAGTCACGCCCGATGCAGTTTTTGCGATTTTCGGGCAGCGGGAAGGACGGGCAACGTGAAAAACGCCCCAACATAACCAAATGGGTTTATTTTGTCAACCCCTCTCTCCCGCAGCCGTCCGGCGACGCCTTCACGTCAACCGTGAGAGGGGGTCAAAATCAGCAGCGAACCCTCAGCGGTTGCCCGACCAGCACTGGTTGTAGCCGCTGGCGAACGCCTGTTCGTTGCGATCGTCGAAGCTGCCGCGGTGGCGGCCGTAGAAATTGCCCTGGTTGGCGCGGCGGTCGGATTTGGCGGCATCGCAGCCGCGGTCGAAATAGGTCTGGTATTGCGAGCCGCTGTTATTCTTGTTCTTGCTCGCCGCCGAGGCGATGACCGCGGCACCGATGATAGCGCCCAGCGCGATGGCGACCTTGGCACCGTCGTTCGATGACCCGCGGTTGCGGTCGCTGTAGTAATCGTTGCCGCTATGATAATTATTGCCCTGGTAGCCGCCGGTCCAGAATTCGGCGCGGCAGCCGCCGCTGACCCAGATGCCACGGCGATCATAGCCCCAGGTTTCGCCCTGGAAGCAGCCATCGCGGCTGAGCTGCGTCGAAAGCGTGACGCCGCCGCGGGTGTTGGCCGAACAGAAACGTTCGCGGCCATTCTGCGATTCGCAGCGCACGGTTTCGGCGAGCGCCGGCGCTGTGGCGCCGATGCCGATGGCGAGGGCGGCGACCAGCGCGGTGCGGCTGTGCATGAGGGTCATGGTCCGGGCCTTTCGCGTCAGAAGATCTTGGAGGGGCGCACGGTGTCGCGCCATTCGGCCGGGGTCAGCGCGCCATTGCCGTCCTTGTCGCCAAGGTCGAAATATTTGCGCAGCGCGGCGTTATAGGTAGCGATGCCGATGTCGAACGGCGCCGGCGGGGCATCCTTGCCGGCAAAGGCGGCAATCTCGGCAATCTGCAGCATGCCATCGCTGTTGGTATCGACCCGGCTGAACACCAGGATCCCGCGGTTGCGATATTCTTCCCAGCTGACGAGTTCATCGGCATTGCGATCGGCATAGGCAAATGCGACCTGCGATGCGGCATCGCCTGCCGGCGCCAGCGCCGAGGCATTTTCGGCGAGCGGATCGACGGTCTGGGCACTCGTGATGGCGGCAAGCCCGCCGATGAATGTTGTCACGATCAACCTGTGCAGCATGCCACGGCTCCCCGCTTCGCGTTGCCGGCGATTTTTAGCGCCAATCCTAATAATTCTCAGTCTCCGATAGCAGCGTGTCAAGTCGCTTTGGCCCGGCCGGAGGAACTTTCGCGGTCAAGGGGCGTTCATCCGGTCAACATATATTATCAAGGAATACCCCATGCGACATCTTCTTCTGGCGGCGGCGCTGCTCGCCAGCCCCTCGCTCGCCGCGGCGCAGACCAATTGCCAGCAGCACAGCGACAACCGCGTCATCGGCACGGTTGCCGGCGGCGGCATCGGCGCCGTGCTCGGCAATGTGATTGCCGGGCGGGGCGACAAGACGCTCGGCACCGTCATCGGCGCCGGCGCCGGGGCGCTGCTCGGCAACCAGATTGCCAAGCCGGGGCAGGATTGCGCCAATGCCTATGGTTATTACGACAAGGCCGGCGTGTGGCACAGCAACGACCTGCGCAACGGCAACGCCACCGGTTATTTCGATCGTGACAGTCAATGGGTCGAAGGCACGCCGCGCGGTTATTATGATTCGAACAACCGCTGGATCGCCGTCGATGCCGATACCGCGCAGAGCGGTTATCGCAACCAGCGCGGCAATTGGGTGCCGGTATCGGCCGAAGGCTATTATGATGCCGACAACCAGTTCCGCACCGGTGCCGCCAGCGGTTATTACAACAATGGCCGCTGGATCGCCGGGCCCACGGTCGGGCGCTACGATGCCAATGGCCGCTGGATCAGCGGCGTCGCCGCCGGCCGCCGCGATGCCAATGGCCAGTGGATCGCCGATGCCCAGCCGGGCTATTATGATCGTTCCGGGCGCTGGATCGCCGGCCAGACACGCGGCTTCTACGACGCGCGCGGCGGCTGGATTGCACTGGGCGGCAACGACCAGCGCGGCAACGACCAGCGCTATGACGACAACCGCAATAATGCCTACAACCAGCGCGATGGCATGGTCCCGGGCTATTACAACAACAACGGTCGCTGGATCGCCGGGCCAGCGAGCGGCCAATATGATGCCAATGGCCGCTGGATCAATGGTGCGCCGGCCGGTCGCCGCGATGCCAATGGCAATTGGGTAGCCGACAGCCAGCCGGGCTATTACGACAATTACGGTCGCTGGCAGCGCGGCACGGTGCGCGGCAGCTATGACAGCCAGGGCCGGTGGACCGGTGCCGGCAACGGTTATGGCCAGAATGCCATCGTACCGATGGCCGAACGGCTCGGCCGCATCGAACAGCGGATCGAACGCGGCACACAGGACCGCACGCTGAGCCAGGCTGAAGCGCGCAGCGCGCTGAGCGAAGTCGCCGCCATCCGCCGCTATGACCGCACCAAGCGGATGCGCAACGGCAGCATAAGCAACCGTAATGCCGCTCTTGTCGATGCCCGCATCGACCGGCTGAGCCAGCGGCTGCGCCTGGAGCGCAACGACAATAATGGCTACACCGGCGGCTGAGGCCGGCACAGGCTTTGACGCGCGGCCAGCGCCCTCTCCCTTTCGGGAGAGGGCGCTGGCTTGTGTGCGCCAGATCGTGAACGCCTAAATCACCTCGAAGGCTTCGAAATCGGGCTTTTCCATCTTGCTGGCGAAGGTGTCGTAATCCCAGGGCCAGGTGATGGGCACGCCATGCGCGTCGAGATACCAGCTGGTGCAGCCCGAGCCGAAGATCGTTGCCTTGGCGGCCGTGATGCGGCGTTCTTCATAATCGGCGAGGGCGGAGGCGGTCGCGGCGATACCCCGGGCATTGCCGTCCGAAACGCGGGCGATCAGCTGTTCGATATAGGTCCATTGCCGTTCGGCGATGTCGATCAGCGAGAAATTGCCGACGGGTGACGTTGGCCCGTTGAGCATGAAGAAATTGGGAAAATCCGGAATCGAGATGGCGTAATAGCCGTTGCAGCGTTCCTTCCACGCCGCCTCCAGCGTCGCGCCCCGGCGGCCCTCGACAGCGATCGGCCGCACGAAGCGATCGGAATGGAAACCGGTGCACAGCGCGATGAGATCGAGATCATGGACGGCGCCATCCTTGTCGCGGATGCCGCCGGGCAGCACGCGATCGATGCCGCAGGTGATGGTCAACAGATTGGGCAGCTGCGCCGCGGCGTAATAATCGGGCGAATAAATCAGCCGCTTGCAGGCGGCGCGATAGGTCGGGCGCAGCTTCTCGCGCAGCACCGGATCATGGACATTCTGCTCGAGATTCATCAGGCAATAGCCCTCGATCTCCTGCATCATCGGCGATTCGATATCGACGACGCCCTTGGTGAAGCGCTGGATATTGCCGAAATAAACGGGGTCGTAGCGGATGGCGTCGATCGCCTCGCGGCTCTGGCGGAACACCACCTTTTCGGCCTCGGTATAGGCGAACTGCACCACCGGCATGATCCATTGCGGGGAACGCTGGAAATGCACCACCTCGATGCCGCGCTTGGCCAATGCCGTGACGAGCTGGACCCCCGTCGAGCCATTGCCGATGACGCCGATCTTCTTGCCTTCCAGCGGCACCGAATGATCCCAGCGCGCCGAATGGAATTTCACCCCGGCGAAATCATCGAGGCCGGGGATGGCGGGGATTTTGGGGTGATGCAGCACGCCGGTGGCGGCGATGATGAACTCGGCTTCGGCGATGCGGCCGTCCTTGGTTTCGACCTGCCAGTTGCCGGGGACGTCGCGCCAGGTGCAGCGGACGATTTCCGAATTGAAATTGATGATCGGCATCAGGTCGTGATCGGCGACGACCTTTTCGAAATAGGCCTGCACCTCGGGGCCGGGGGCGTAATAGCCCGACCATTCGGGGTTGGGGGCGAATTCATAGGTATAGGCGTGCGCCGGGACATCGCAGCTCAGCCCCGGATAGCTGTTGTCGCGCCAGGTGCCGCCGATGCGATCGGCCTTTTCATAGACGCTGACCGCGGTGTGGCCGGCGGCGCGCAGCTTGATGGCGGCGAGGATGCCGGACATGCCGGCGCCCAGGATGATGAAGCGAGGCTGGGGTTGCGACACTGTTGTCCCTTCCGATCAGAAGCGCACGCCGACCGTCACGCCATAGGTGCGCGGATCGGGGAAATAACCGACGGTCAGCCCGCCGAAGCCGGGGCCGAAATCGATGAAGTTCTGCGGCCGGTCTTCCTGCGTCAGGTTGCGGACGAAGGCGGCGATTTCGGTCTTCACCCCGCCGATGGCAAAATTGGTGAGTGCGGCGCGCATGTTGACGATGGTGCGGCCCGGCGAGCGGGTATTTTCGGCATTCTGGTCCGACGCGGTCGGCGTCGTCAGCGCATAGGGGAAGGTGTAGTAGGACGAGACATGGCTAAGATCGGCGATGAGGTTGAGCTTGCCCCAATCGCCCTGTGCGACGCGCCAGTCGGCCCCCAATGCCATGGTGAATTTCGGCGTGTGCGGGAAGGCGCGGTTGTTCGAGACGTCGATGCCGCCGTCGAGATAGCTGTTGTACTTAGCATCGAGCACCGCGAACGAACCGTTGAGGGTGATGGCGTCGAACGGCCGCGCGACGAATTCGAGCTCGAGACCCTGGATGCGGGCTTCGGCGGCGTTGCGCACCGTGGAGGACGCGGCGCCGCTGGCCTGGAAGATCGACAGCTGGATGTCCTTGTGCTTGTCGGTGAAGGCAGCGAGGTTGAGCGTCAGCCGGCGGTCGAACAGGCTGGTCTTGAGGCCGATTTCGAAGCTGTCGACGGTTTCGGGGCGATAGGGGTCGCACAATTCGGTGGCGCCGGTCGGGCACGCCGGGGTGGGCGCGACAAAGACGTTGGATTCGCCGTTGAAGCCGCCCGATTTGAAGCCCTGGGCATAGCGGCCATAGACGTTGATATCATCGGTGATCGCATAGCTGAGCGTCGCTGCCGGGCTGAAATCATTGAAGGTCGCATCGGGGATGCCGCCATAGGGGATGTCGGCGATGGTCACCGGCGCCGGCGGGCCGAGGCTGCGCAGGAAGCGGCGGACGTCCTTCTTCTCATGCGTGTAACGGCCGCCGACGGTGAGCTTGAGTGCGTCGGTCAGCGCATAATCGGCCTGTGCCGACAGCGCCCAGGCCTCGGTGTGCGAGCCATAATCGGACTGGAAGGCGGTGCCGCCGGCAAAGAAGCTTTGCGGCCCCAGCGTTTCGGCCTTTTCCTTGTAGAAGAAGCCGCCGAGGACATAGTTGAGCCTGTCGCCAAAGCCGCTGCCAATGAGCTGGAGTTCCTGGCTGAAGGCGTCGTACTTTGTGAAGCGCTGGGTGAAGGCGACATCGAGCGGCGAGCCGTCGAGATCGAGGCTGTCCGAAAATTCGACGTTGCGATAGGCGGTGATCGATTTTAGCGTCGCGCCGCCCAGATCATAGGCGATGGTCAGGGCATGGCCATAGACGCGCGATTTTTCGAATAAGGGGTTGGCGTCGATGCTGCCCGACGACTGGCGGTCGGGGTTGGTGTAGAGGTTGAGCGGGAAGAACGCCCCGGCAAAGGGATAGCTCGGGCTTTTGGGGTCAAAGATGTCGCGCGGATCGCCGTTGCGGTTGACGCGGACGAGCTGGGCATAGTCGGGCCGCTGGTCGAAGCGGCTGTAATCGAAGGTGTAATCGATGGTCAGGTCGTCGCTCGGCTCGATGCGCAGCTGCGCCATGCCGCTCCAGCCTTCGACGTCATTGGTCTCGGTGACCGAATTGGGCCGGGCGAGGAACGCCGCCGGGAAGGGGTTCGGCCCGATCTTGATGAAGCCGTCGCGCTTCTGGAACTGGCCCGACAGCTTGAGCGAAAAGATGCCGGCCTTGGGCAGGTTGAGGATCGCCCGGCCGCGCAGCTGGTTGTAGTTGCCATAGGTGAACTCCCCCAAGCCCCCGAGTTCACCCGTCGGTTTCTTGGTGACGAGGTTGACCGCCCCGGCGAGCGCGTTGCGGCCATAGAGCGTGCCCTGCGGCCCACGCAGCACTTCGACGCGTTCGAGATCGGCGACATCGAAGATCGAGCCCTGCGCCTTGGCGATGTAGACGCCGTCGAGATAGAGGCCGACCGCCGGTTCCCAGGTGATCGCCGGGTTGATCGTCACCGAGCCGCGGATCGAGATCTGCGAAATCGTCTTGTTCGATGGCGCCCGTTCGATCTTCACATTGGGCGCCAGCGCGCCGAGATCGCCGATCGAGGTAATGCCGCGCGCTTCGATGAAGGCGCTGCCGATCGCCGAAATCGCGATAGGCACGTCCTGGATGTTTTCGGCGCGCTTCTGCGCGGTGACGACGATTTCGGCGAGGCCGCTGTCATCTGTCGCCACGGCCTGAGCGTGCGCCCCGGCGCTGCAGGCAAGGGCGGCGAGGCTGGCACCGGTCAACAGGCGGCGGATCATGGCGATATTCCCCAAAGGCGACGCCCGGTAAAACCCGGACTGGTTGCAAGCTGCATAGCAAGGCCCACCGTTCTCCGCAATGAATATGCCGAATTTTTACGCAATTCATCGCTTTGTAACGACTGAAGGGGGTAATCGCGCAGGAACGCCGCTTTATCCTTGTCAATCTTGGGCGGCGCTTCGATAAAGGCGGCAGGGAGACAGGATGACCATGGCCGATACCGCACTGCTGGAGCGCATCGAACGGCTCGAGGCGCTCGACGCCATCCGGCAGCTGCCGGCCAAATATGCGCTGGCGCTCGACATGCGCGACATGGACGCGATGGTCGGGCTGTTCCCCGCCGATGTGCGCGTCGGCAAGGGCGCCAGTGGCCGCGCCGCGCTGCGCGCCTATATGGACCGCACGCTGCGATCGCCCTTCACCGGCACGTCGCACCATATCGGCGGGCACATCATCGAATTCGACGATGCCGATCACGCCCATGGCATCGTCTATTCCAAGAACGAGCATGAAACCGGCGACGAATGGGTCATCATGCAGATGATGTATGTCGATGATTATGTGCGCGCCGATGGCCGCTGGTATTTCGCCCGGCGGCTGCCGCTCTACTGGTACGCGACCGACCTCAACAAGCCGCCGATCGGCGACAACAAGATGCGCTGGCCGGGTACCGAATGGAGCGACGGCGGCTTTCACAAGCTGTTCCCCAGCTTTGCCGATTACTGGGCGCGCGAGGACGACCATGGCGGCCCGGTGCCAGACCCGGCGCCGGCGGAGCAGTTCCTCGCGACCATGCGGCGCGGCGCGGCGGCGCCGAAGGTGAAGGTGCGGGCGGACTAGCACCTCTCCCCTCGCGGGAGAGGTCGACTCGCGCGTAGCGCGGCGGGTGAGGGGGTGTATCAGTGGCCACACGAGCCACCCCTCACCCTCCCTCTCCCCCAGGGGGAGAGGGGTTTTCAGAAATAGTAGCTGGCGCCGTTGGCGACGAGGACCGAGCCGTTGACGAAACTGGCATCGTCGCTGGCAAGATAGGCGACTGCGGCGGCGATTTCGGCCGGTTGCGCCATGCGGCCGAGCGGGATCGAGGCTTCCATCGATTTGATCCATTCATCGGGAATCCCCGCCATCACCGGCGTGTCGGTCGGCCCTGGGGCAACCGCGTTGACGCGGATGCGGCGCGGCGCCAGTTCGCGCGCCAATTGCCGGGTCAGGCCGATCAGCGCAGCCTTCGACGTGACATAATGCGGCGAGCCTTCGCCCGATTGGGCCGAGGTCGAACTGATGTTGATGATCGCGCCGGGGTTACCGTCAACCGCGAGCACCCGGGTGAATTCGCGCGCCAGGTAAAAGGCGCCGTTGAGGTTGACCGCCAGCACCGCCGCCCAGCCGTCATCCTCCATATGGATCAACTGGTCGACAATCGTCGTCGCCGGACCACCGGCGGCGAGTTCGGCGTTGCGCTGCGCCATGCTGGCGTAGAATTGAGCCGAGCCGTCATTGGGCGCGGCGCCGATGCCGGCGTTGGCGACCGCGATGTCGAGTCGTCCGAAACTGGCGCGGGCCACCGTGACCGCTGCCGCCATCGACGCGCTGTCGGCGACGTTGCAGGCGAGCGCCAGATGCTGCGCCGGGTCAGCGGTGCCGGCGATGGTTTCCACTGCCGCGCCCGCGTCAAGATCGAGCGCCGCCACCCTTGCTCCGTCCGCCGCCAGTCGCTGCACGATGGCCCGGCCGATGCCGCGCCCGGCGCCGGTGACGATCGCGCTGCGCCCGGTCAATTTCCCCGTCATCAGTCATTGGCTCCGGTCAGATGGCGGGCGGCGACATAGCCGAAGGTCAGCGCCGGGCCGAGGGTGGCACCGGCGCCGGGATAGCTTTCGCCCATCATCGTCGCGGCATTGTTGCCGGCGGCATAGAGGCCGGGAATCGGGTTGCCGGCGGTATCGAGCACGCGCGCGACATCATCGGTGACCAGCCCGCCATTGGTACCGATATCGCCCGGATAGATCGGAAAGGCATAGAAGGGCGAAGTGACGATCGGCGCCAGGCACGGGTTGGGCTGGTGGCCGGCATCGCCATACATGCGGTCGTAGATGGCGGCGCCTCGGTTGAAATCCGGATCCTCGCCCTTGGCGGCGTTGCCGTTGAAGCGGTCGAGCGTGGCCGCCAGCGTGGCCGCATCGACGCCGATCTGCGCCGCCAGCCCGGCGATCGTCGGCGCCTTTTTCAGGATCTTGCGCACGCCCGACGCCTGCGCCCAATCGGGCAGCAGCGGCAGCAGCGGCCCCATCGGATATTTGTGGCGGAAGCGATGGTCGAAGATCACCCAGCTCGGCGTCGTGCCGGCGCCGGGCGCATCGAGCGCCACCATCTGCTGGCCGACGATATGATAGGATGCGGCTTCGTTGAGATAGCGTTTGCCGGCCTGGTTGACGATGATGCAGCCGGGCAGCGCGCGCTCGATGGTCGACAGCCGTCCGCGTTCCTCGCCGGGTACCGAGAACACCGGCGCCGACCAGGTGCTGTGCATGTTGCGGGTGGCGGCGCCCATCGCCAGCGCGGCGACGATCGAATCGCCGGTATTGCCGGTCTGGCCGCCGCTGCGCACCGGATTGGGCTGGAGCGGCACATATTGGGCGCGCAGCGTCGCCGATTGTTCAAAACCGCCGGCCGCCAGCACGACGCCCTTGCGTGCGCCGATGCGCAGCGTCTTGCCGTGGCGGCGGATGACGGCGCCGGTGACCCGGCCGTCTTCCTGCACCAGCTCGATCATCGGGCTGTCGAGCCACAGTTCGACGCCGCGGTCCTTCAGCGCCAGCCGCAGCCCGCCCGCCAGCGCATTGCCGAGCGTGAGATAGCGGTCCTTGGCGGATTTCAGCCGCTGCCCGACATCGCCATAATAGCGCACGAGGATCTTCGCGAGCGCTTTGGTCCAGCCCGGCGGGCGGAATAGCAGCGCATAGGTTTCGGTGAACTGCCAGTTGATATAGCCGAACAGGCTGGCGGCCGGCGATGCCGAGCGCAGCGTCGCCATGTCATCGCCAAGCAACCGGCCGTCGATCGGCGTCGGCATATGGGTGCGGTAGCCGTCTTTCCCGCCGGGTTCCTCGACATGGTAATCGGGATAGGGCAGCGATTCGTAATTGATGATGGTGTTGGCGGTCACCCAGCGCAGCATCTCGGGGGCATTGTCGATGAACGCCTTGATATGGCTGTCGGGCACATTGGGTGATGACAGCTTGCGGACATAGGTGAAGGCTTCTTGCGGACTGTCCTCGCGGCCGAGCGCCCTGGCCTGGTCGCTGCACGGAATCCAGATGCCGCCGCCCGAGGTTGCCGAGCTGCCGCCCCATTCGCTGCCCTTTTCGACGATCAGCACATCGGCGCGATTATGCGCCGCGACCAGCCCGGCGAGCAGCCCGCCGGCGCCCGAGCCGATGACCAGCACATCGACCTGCTTGTCCCATCCTGTCGTCATGCTGTTCCCCCGAACTGCCGCACCACTTCGGCGACGGCGCGTGCCACATCATGGCGACGATAGCCGAGCAATGCCACGTCGGCATCGTCGGGTTCATAGGAAATGAAATTGCCGCGCCCCTGCGGGATCGCCATGTCGGGCAGCATTGGATGGACTTCGTCGAGCGATGGCACCGGCGCCGAGTTGCCGGCGGCGGCAAAGAACAGCCCGAAATAATCGGCGAACGACAGGTTTTCGTCACCCACCAGATAGGCCTTGCCGCTTGTCCCGCGTTCGAACGCGCCGGCGATGGCTTCGGACAGCGACTGGCACGACATGAAATTGGTGCCGCCGGCGGGGCCGAAGGGCGGGATGGCGGGGATGAGGCCGCGGGCATAGGCGGTATAGGGCTCGAAGATCGCGCTCGGCTGGCCGGGGACGCAACCGACCATGAAGGGGGCGTTGAGGGTGCAGACGCCGAAGTCTGCCGTCGCTTCGGCGCGCACGCCTTCGCAGGCGAGTTGCCGCGACTGGATATAGACATTGCCGGCGACGAGCTCGGGGGTCGCCTGCGGATAATAGCTGCCGATCATCACGGCGCGGCCGATCCCGGCGGTGCGCGCGGCGCGGAAGAACGCCGGCAGCGCATCGCGGTTGGCGGCCATCAGATGCTCGCCGGCATCGGCGCCGGGCGGGATATGTCGCGGATCATTGCCGGCGGCGAACAGCAACCAGTCGAAACCCGCCAGCCGCTCGGCGGGAAAATCCCCCGCGACATAATCGCCGGCCAGGAAGGGCAGCGCCGCCAGCGCGGTTTCGGGGTGCGCCGGGCTGCGTGCCGCCAGCGTCACGTCATGGCCGAGCCCCTGCAGGTGCAGCGCGGCATGACCCCCCAACAGCCCGGTGCCGCCGACGACAAGAACCTTCATGGCGCGCGTCCTATCAGAAATTGAAGCCGTTGCCGGTGACGACGGGCACGATCGTCCAGTTGCCCTTGGGGTCGCGCGTCCAGCCCGCCGCCGCCAGCGCGCCGCCATCGACATGAATGGTGGTGCCGGTCACCCAAGCAGCCAGCGGGCTGGCGAGATAGAGCGCGGCGCCAGCGCAATCCGACGGCATGCCGAAGCGGCCGAGCGGGATCCAGCGTTCGATCTGCGGGCGATGCTCGGCGGCGATCATGAAGGTGACCGGCACCTGCGGGGTCTCGGTGGTTTCGGGGGCGATATCGTTGATGCGGATGCCGGCGGGGCCGAGTTCGAGCGCTAGGCTCTTGGTCAGCCCGGCGATGCCCGCCTTGGCAGCGGCGTAGATGCTGCAATTGGGGATGCCGCGAAAGCCTTCGATCGAGGTCAGGTTGATGATGCTGGCGCCCGGTGCGGCGGCGCGCAGATGGGGCAGGAAGGCGCGGGTGACGGTGATGACGCTGCGCAGGTTGACCGTCAGAATGGCGTCGATCTCGTCGTCGTCGAGTGCCTCGAACGGCTTGGCGGCGAGGTAATGCCCGACATTGTTGACGAGGACATCGACCGGGCCGGCCAAGGCTGCGGCCATCGCGGCGACGGCGGCGCGATCGGTGACATCGACATCATGGACGTCAGCCTGTGTGCCGAAGGCTGCGCGGGCATCGGCGGCGCGGGCGGGATCATTCTCGGCGATGACCAGCCGGGCGCCCTGTTCGGCAAAAGCCTCGGCGATGGCGCGCCCGATGCCGGCACCGCCGCCGGTGACCAGCACCGTCTTGCCGGTGAAATCGAGCGGGTTGATCATCCCGGCAGGTACATCTGCGCCGCCTTGCCGCCATCGACGGGCAGCGCGACCCCGGTGATATAGGCGGCAGCATCCGACAGCAGGAAGGCGATGGCTTCGGCAAGTTCATCGGGCTTGCCGCCGCGGCCCATCGGGATGGCATCGGCGGTGGCGCCGGCGGCATCGGGGTTCTTGCGGGCGTAATCTTCATTGGCGGCGGTGTTGACCTGGCCGGGGACGATGACGTTGACGCGGACGCCGCTGCGGGCACCCTCCATCGCAGCGACGGCGGAAAACTGGATCATCGCGGCTTTCGATGCCGAATAGCTGGCGAGATAGGGCGCCGCGCGGATGCCGCAGGTCGAGGCGATGTTGACGACGCTGCCGCCGCCGGCCTTGAGCATCACCTGCATGGCGGCCTTGGTGCCGATGAAGGCGGCATCGGCGTTCACTGCGAAATCGGCACGCCACTGGTCGAGCGTCAGCTTGGTGATCGGGGCGTAGTGCACCGACATGGCGTTGTTGACCATCATGTCGAGCCGGCCGTGGCGGGCGGCGACATCGGCGACCATCGCGGCGAAAGCGGCCGAATCGGACACGTCGAGCTGGATCGCTTCGACCGTGCCACCCGCCGCAGCGATGGCAGCGCGGGCTTCCTCCAATTTTTCGGCGCGGCGGGCGCAGATGATGACGGTGGCGCCGCGCGCCGCCAGAAGCGCGGCGGTGGCGCGGCCGATGCCGTCGCTGCCGCCGGTGATGATCGCGACCTTGCCCGAAAAACTCATGCGACTGCTCCGGCCGCGACCCGGTTGAGCGCGGCTTCATTGGGGGGTTTGATGACGCAGCTGGTGCCGCCGGGGGAATACATCATCGTCACGCAGCGGTTGCACGCGGTGCAGCCCGACTGGCTAATGGTGCCGGCCTGCAACTGGTTGACGAAATCGGGATCATGGACGAGCGCACGGCCGAGCGCGATCGCTTCGAAACCGTCGGTCATCGCGGTTTCCACCCCGGCGAGCGATTGCACCCCGCCGAGATAGGCGAGCGGCATCTTAACCGCGGCGCGGATGCGCAGGGCGTGGTCGCGCAGATAGTTTTCGCGGAACTTGACGTCCTGCGGCTCGGTGAAGCTCTGCACCCACATGCCGATGGCGATGGCGAGGTTGGCCGGCTTGCCGCGGTTCGACTTGGGGAAGGACGAGCCGAACATCGCGGTGATCGATTCGACGTTGAGGCCGTTCGACAGCACCGCCATGTGCGCGCCGCCAGCTTCGAGCCCGCGGGCGATGGCGACGCCGTCCTCGATGGTGTTGCCGCCCTGCTTGCCGTCGGTCATGCTGAACTTGGCGACGACGGCGAGGTCCTTGCCGACAGCATCGAGGACGCGGCCAAGCACTTCGGTCGGGAAGCGCAGGCGTTTTTCGATGCTGCCGCCATAGCTGTCCCAGCGGCTGTTGTAGAAGGGCGACAGGAACTGGCTGAGCAGATAGCCATGGCCCATGTGGAGCTCGACCGCGTCGAAGCCGGCGTTGCGGGCGCGCACCGCGGCGGCGGCGAACTCGGCGGCCATTTCGGCCATCTCGGCCTTGTTCATCGCCTTTTTCAACCAGCGGTTGTTCATCACGCCGATCTTGTTGAATCCGCCGCTGGCGCTCAAGGGCCGCGACGCCGCGAGCTGGGTCTTGTCGAGAAAGGTGAAGGCGCCGGCATGGGTGAGCTGCGCCATCGCGGCGCCGCCGTGGCGGTGGACACCATCGGTGAGCGCGCGGAAATCGGCGATCGCCGCATCGTCGAGCGTTGCCTGGTCGACGAAGGTGCGGCCATCGCGGCTGGTGGCGCAATAGGCGACGGTGGTGAGCGCTGCGCCGCCGGCGGCGACATTTTCATGAAATTTCGCCAGCCCCTTGGTGACCAGCCCGCCCTTGGCCATGCCTTCGTTGGTCGCCGACTTGATGAACCGGTTGCGCAGGCGCAAGGGTCCTACCGTCAATGGCGTGAACGCCGATGCTGCCGCGCTGCCGGCCATTCTGGCAACCTTTCCCAAGACTATCGTATCTGCCGTATTCTTTGCCGCCAGATAACGCAATTGCTGTTTATGATGGTCATCTGTCAACAGGATGCGTAGAGTTAGCGCAATAGTTTTGCGAAACGAAGGGGGAATCATGGTGGACTTGGCGGGCAAGGTGGCACTGATCACCGGGGCGGGGCAAGGTGTCGGCCAGGGCATCGCGCTGGCGCTGGCGCGTGCCGGGGCAGTGGTCGCGGTCACCGGGCGCACCGAGGCCAAGTTGGTCGAGACCTGCCGGATCATCGCCGAACGCGGCGGCAAGGCCATCCCCATCGCCTGCAATGTGCGCAGCGCCGCGGATTGCGAGCGCACCGTTGCCGCTGTCGTGGCGCAGCTCGGCGGCATCGATATCCTCGTCAACAATGCCCAGGAGGTCGCGCTCGGCACCTTGCTCGAGGTCAGCGACGAGGCCTTCACCGGCTCGTTCGAATCGGGGCCGCTGGCGACCTTCCGGCTGATGAAGCTCGTCCATCCGTATCTGGTGGCGCGCGGCGGCGGCACGATCTTCAACCTCGCGTCGTCGGCCGGGGTGCGCTGGGACATGGCGCGCTATGGCCCTTATGGCGCGGTCAAGCAGGCGATTCGCGTGCTGACGCGCGCCGCCGCCGCCGAATGGGGGCCGGCCAACATCCGCGTGCTGACCATCGCGCCGCACGCCGAATCGCCCGGGGTGAAATGGTGGGTGGCCAACAACCCCGAAGAAGCAGCGGCCTTCTTCAAGACCATCCCGGCCGGGCGCTTCGGCGATTGCGAGCAGGATATCGGCGAAGCCATCGTCGCGCTGTGCGGGCCTGAAATGCGCTACCTGACCGGCGCGACGATCCCGCTAGATGGCGGCCAGGCCAATTTCGACTGAGGGGAAGCGCAGTGGAAAAGATCATCGCGGCGCTGTGGAAGCCCGAGGCGCAACCGGCGGAGGATTTCAACGCCGCCCTGCTCGGGCCGCTGGCGGCGCAGTTACAGGCGGCGGGGGCGCTACAGTTGCGGCTCAATTTGCAGGATGCGACCGTCGCGCCGGGGGCCGGGTTGCAACAGATCAACACACGCCCGCAGATGCATGCCATCGCGCAATTCTGGTTGCCGAGCGCCAATGCGCGCTTCCGGCGCGAGATCGACGCCGCGCTGGCGGCACACAGCGCCATGGTCGCGGCGTGGATCGCGGTCGAATCGACCATCATCCCCAATACCGCGCATCCGGCGGAACGCGGGACCCGCACCTGGGGTTTTTCGCAATCGACCTTCCTCGGCCTGCCGCCGCGGCTTTCCCATGCCGACTGGCGGCGCATCTGGCAGACGACGCACACCCAGGTCGCCATCGAGACCCAGGCCAATTTCGAATATGTCCAGCATGTGCTGGTGCAGGCGTTGCAGGATGACGGCCCGGATTTCGCCGGCTTCGTCGAGGAATGCTTCCCGCTGGCGGCGCTCACCGATCCGCAAGAGTTCTTCGACGCGGTGGGTGACCCGGCCAAGTTCGACCGCAACCTCGCCAGCATGATGGAAAGCTGCGGCCGCTTCATCGATTTCAACCGGATCGACGTGCTGATCACAAGCCAGTTCGACCTGTGAGCGATCGCGTCATCCGCATCGGCGGTGGTTCCGCCTTCTTCATCGATTCGGCGCTGGCGGTGCCGCAATTGCTCGCCGCCGGGGTCGATTACATCATCCTCGATTATCTCGCCGAAGGCGCGATGGGGCTGCTCGGCCGCATGCGGCTCGCCGATTCCGCGAGCGGTTTCCCGACCGATTTCATGGCGGTCCATATCGGCCCCAACCTTGCGAGCATCGCCGAAAAACGCGTGCGGATCATCGCCAATGCCGGCGGCGTCAACCCGGCCGGGCTGGCGGCGGTGCTGCGGCGGCGCATCACCGAACTCGGGCTCAAGCTGAAGGTCGCCACCGTTGCCGGGGATGACCTGACCGGACGGGCCGAGGAATTTGCCGCCGGCGTCACCGCCATGGCTACCGGAGCGCCCTTCCCGGCCCATGGCCTGACCAGCTGCAACGCCTATCTCGGCGGCTTTCCCATCGCCGCGGCGCTGGCGGGTGGTGCCGATATCGTCATCACCGGGCGGGTCGTCGATTCGGCGCTGGCGCTGGGGCCGCTCATCCACGAATTCGGCTGGGGGCCACGCGATTTCGACCTGCTGGCAGCGGGCACGCTCGCCGGGCATCTGATCGAATGCGGTGCGCAGGCGACCGGCGGTACCTTCACTGATTGGCGCGACGTGCCCGGCTGGGCGACGATCGGCAGCCCGATCGCCGAATGCGCTGCCGACGGCACCCTGGTCATCACCAAGCCCCAAGGCACCGGCGGGCTGGTCAGCATCGGCACCGTCGCCGAACAGATGCTGTATGAAGTCGGCGATCCCCAAGCTTATTTCGTCCCCGATGTAACCTGCGATTTTTCGGGCGTCACGCTCGAACAGCGTGGGGCCAACCGTGTCGGCGTCAGCGGCGCACGCGGCCTGCCGCCGACCGACACGCTCAAGGCCTGCGCCACCTTCGACCATGGCTGGCGCGCCATCGCCTATCAGCCGATCATCGGCCCCGATGCCGTGGCGCGGGCGCAGCGCCAGGCCGATGCGCTGTTCGCGCGCGGCCGGATGATGCTCAAGGCGCAGGGACTGGCGGATTTTCGCCTCACCGATGCCGTGCTGATCGGCGCCGGCGCATCGCTCGGCCCGCGGGTCTTCGACGCCGCGGCGCAGGAAATCGTGCTCAAGCTCGTTGCCGATCATGACAGTCCGGTCGCCGCCGGCATGTTCGTGCGCGAGCAATTCGCGGCGATCTCGGCGATGGCGCCGGGTACCAGCGTCAGCTTCGGCACCCAGGTCGTCCCGCTCGCCGGGCTGGTCTCGTTCCTGGTGCCCAAGGCCGAAGTGATCGCGACGATCGACCTGGGCGATGGGCCGGTGGCATTCGCGACCGAAACCATCGCGGGCTTCGCGCCCGAACAGATCGTCCGCCCCGCGATCGTCGCGCGGCCCGGCAGCGTGCCGCGCCGGCTCGGGGACCTTGCCTTTGTGCGCAGCGGCGAAAAGGGCGAGACGATCAATATCGCGGTCATCGCCCGCGATCCGGCGCAGCTGCCGCAGTTGCGCGCCGCGCTGACCCCTGCCGCTGTCTCCGGCTGGCTGGCGCATCTGTTCGAAGCGCCCGGCGAGGTGACGATCTACGATGTGCCCGGCGTGGCGGGGCTCAACTTCGTCCTCGCCGGTGCGCTGCCCGGCGGGATCAACGCCAGCACGCGGCTCGACCCCGCCGCCAAGAGCGTCGGGCAGCAACTGCTGGGGTTCGTGGTCCCCGTTTAGCCCGCGATCGTATAGCCGCCGTCGATCGGCAGCGCCTGGCCGGTGATCCAGCTGGCGCCGTCCGAACTGAGGAACAGGATCGCCGCTGCGACATCTTCGGGCACGCCGAGCCGGCCCGCCGGGGTGCGCGCCAGCATCGGCGCGGTCCACATCGGCTGTTCGAAGGTCGCCGCGGTCATGCCGGTTTCCACCAGCCCCGGCGCCACGGCATTGACGCGGATGCCGAGCCCGCCCCACGCCAGCGCCAGCGCGCGGGTCATGCCGAGCAGCCCGGTCTTGGCCGAGCCATAGCCGGGAACGAAGGCCATGCCGAAAAAGCTGCTGAGCGAGGCGATGTTGACGAGGCTGCCGCCGCCCGGCAGCGTCGAGCGGCTGAGCGGATCGCGGCAACGATGCGCCATGCGATAGCTGGCGGTCAGCAAAATGGTGATAGAGCGGGCAAAGACATCGGGTTCATATTCATTCTCGCCCTTCGCGGCGAGCGACATGCCGGCATTGTTGACCAACACATCAAGCTTTTCGAACCGCGCCGCGACCGCGTCGATCTGGGCATTGTCCTCGACATTCAGTTGGCAATAACGGAACGCCGACAGGTCATGATCATAATCGCTTGCCGCGGCGCGGGTGCCGGTGATGGTGACATCGGCCCCCGCCGTGGCAAAGGCCCGGGCGGCAGCAGCGCCGATGCCGCTGGTGCCGCCGGTAACGAGCACCTGCGCGCCGGTGTAATCAAAATTCACATTGGCGTAGCGCAGCGTCATGCGTGATCCTTTGTTGCGGTCAGGCGGGCACGGCTTGGGCGCCGCGCACCAGCTTGCCGGGCAGCGCATCGGTCGCCGCATCATGGCGGCGGATGATTTGGCCCGAAACAATCGTCGCATCATAACCGCGCGCCGTCTGGTCGAGCCGGCGGCCGCCGGCGGGCAGATCATGGACGATGGTCGGCAGGTCGATCGCCAGCCGGTCCATGTCGATGATGTTGACATCGGCCTTGTAGCCCGGGCGCAGCAGCCCGCGATCATTGAGCCCCACCGCGCGCGCCGCCTTTTGCGTCAGCATGTGGACGGCATCGGCCAGCGGAATACGGTCCGCCCCGGTATCGCGGCACCAGTGCGCGAGCAGGAAGGTCGAATAGCTGGCGTCGCAGATGGCGCCGTAATGCGCGCCGCCATCGCCGAGCGCCGGGATGCACGCCGGATGGGTGAGCATCTCGCGCGCCGAATCGAGCGTGCCGTTTTCGTAATTGCCGAGCGCGGCGAGGAACAGCCCCTTGCCATCGGTTTCGAGCAGGCGGTCATAAACGATGGTTTCGGGCGACACGCCGCGCGCTTCGGCCTGGGCGGCGATGCTGGCGCTGGCCGGCGGGGCGTAATCGGGCGGATCGTTGAGCGGGAACATCCATTTCCAGTTGCGCGCCAGGCTGTTGAACGGATGCCCCTCCTCGGGCTTTTCCGACAGCAGCGCGGCGCGCAGGTCGGGATCGCGCATCGCGGCGAGGCGCTCGGCCAGCGGCAGGCCGGCGATGGCGGCATAGCTCGGACACAGGATGAAGGGGTGGATGCTCAGTTCGAGCCCGGCGATGAGGCCGATCGGGCGCGGCATGACCTGGGCGGTGATCGCGGCACCGTTCGCGTTGGCGATCTCCATCCGGTCGAGGACGGTGCGCCAGCGCGGCGGCCCGTCATTGCCCGAAGCGAGGGTGAAGGTGGCGGGCCGGCCGCTGGCGGCGACGAGCGTTTCGATGATCGGGAATTCCTTGTCCCAGCCGCGAAAGGCATCGAGGACGATCTGCAGCGTGCCGGTGCCGGCATCGGCCATGCCGGCGCAGATCGCATCGAGCTCGGCGACTTCGGCGTCGAAAGACGGGATGCTGCCGCCGGCGGCGGTCTTGTGGATGCTGAGCCGCGAGGTGGCAAAGCCGAGCGCACCGGCGGCCATCGCCTCGCTGGTCAGGCTGCGCATCAGCGCGAGATCATCGGCGGTGGCGGCTTCGCGGTCGGCGCCGCGCGCACCCATGGCAAAGACCCTGAGCGGCGAATGCGGCAGATAGGCGGCGACATCGATATCGCGCTGGCCGGCATCGAGCGCATCGAGATAGTCGGGGAAGGTCTCCCAGTTCCACGGCAGCCCTTCGGCCATGACGACGCCGGGAATATCCTCGACGCCTTCCATGACGTTGATCAGCATGTCGCGGTCGCTGGCGCGGCACGGCGCGAAGCCGACGCCGCAATTGCCGACGACGACGGTGGTGACGCCGTGCGACGAGGAGGGGTTCAAGCGCTGCGACCAGATCGCCTGGCCATCATAATGGGTGTGGACGTCGACAAAGCCCGGGGTGACGATGCGGCCGGTGGCGTCGATCTCCTCGGCACCCCTGGCAAGATCCGGCCCGATCGCCGCGATCACCCCGTCGCGGATGCCGAGATCGGCCGCCACGGCGGCACCGCCGCTGCCATCGATGATGGTGCCGCCGCGAATGACCAGATCATAATCCATGCCGATATCTCCCCGTTGCGGCTCAGGCCGCTATTGTCCCGAACCAGATCGCGCCTTCGCGGGTGGTGTCAACATCCTCGGCGCCGCGCACGCCCAGTTTCGCCCGGGCCTCGGCAAGCGGCAGGTGCCAGCTGTCTTCCATTTTCGCCAGGAACAGCGCGTCGGATTGCTGCCCGACCGCCATGCCGCGCTGCATGCATTGCACCGCGGTTTCCCAGACCTGAGGATAGTGCAGCATGGTGCGCACGACATAGCGCATGGTGCCGAGAATCGACATCACGCTCAATTCGCCCGCAAGCTCCTTGTTATGGATGTGCTTGTGGACGTTGGTCAGGCGGTACCAATAGGGGATCAGCTCGCCCATCGAATTGAAGCCGCCGCCGCACAATATGTGTTCGTAATCATGCGTCTGGCCGGAGCGCAGGTTGAAGAATTCGAACTGGCTGCGCGGTTCCATGTATGGCACGATCTGGACCTCGTAATTCCCCGCCGTGGCAATCTGGTGATAGATGCCACCGACGGTGCCGGGGGCACAATCCTTGAGATCGGCCATGCTGTAGTCGGAAATGTGCCAGGCGTTGAACCAGTCATCGAGCGGCTTGTTGATCTTGCGCTCGGCATGGAACATGGCTTCGATATGATCGAAATCGCGCAGGGAATTGAGGATGCCGATCAGCTCGTGCATTTCGGCCGCTGGCGGGAAATCCGGGCCGTTCTTCTTGAGCGCGATCATCGCCACCCACTCACGCAAGGCGGCCGAATCGAGATATTTCGACGAGGATATCAGCGTCGAGCTTTCGGTGCCGACCGGCATGATCCCGCGCAGCAGATAGGGCACATCGGCCATGATCACGCCTCCCCAATGAAACCCCGAATTGCCGGGTTGCGCAAAATCTAGCCTTATTCTATTCGCGTTTCTAGGCTATATTGCGCTTCGACCAACGAAATGCGCTGGCACGATGGGGAGAATGTCATGTCCGAACCCAAGATTGCGCTCGTTACAGGCGCCAGCCGCGGTGCCGGGCGCGGCATCGCCATCGGGCTCGGTGAAAAGGGCATGACCGTCTATGTCACCGGCCGCACGCTTGCCCCGGGCGACGCGCGCGGCTGGGACGGCACGGTGCTGCCGGGCACGGTCGCCGAAACGGCGGCGGCGGTGACGGCGGCGGGTGGCAAGGGCATTGCGGTCGTTTGCGATCACGCCGACGACGCCCAGGTGGCGGCGCTGTTCGCGCAGATTGCCGCCGAACAGGGCCGGCTCGATATCCTGGTCAACAACGCCACCTATATCCACCACCAGCTCATCGAGAAGAAACCGTTCTGGGAAAAGGAACTGGCGGCGGTCAACATCCTCGATGTCGGCTTGCGCTCGGCCTATGTCGCGTCGTGGCACGCGGCGCAGATGATGGTGAAGCAGGGCAGCGGGCTGATCGCCTTCGGATCGTCGTTCGGCGGCAGCTGCTACATGCACGGCCCGGCCTATGGCGCGCAAAAGGCCGGCATCGACAAGTTCGCGCACGACATGGAGCATGACCTGCGCGGCACCGGGGTGCGCAGCGTCTCGATCTGGATGGGGCCGTTGCTGACCGAGCGCGCCCTGATCGCGGCCAAGACCGAGCCCGAGCAATATGAAGGCTTCATGGCGATGGCGGAGAATCCCGAATTCACCGGCCATATCCTGTACGCCATCGCCGGCGACCCCAAGGGCGACGAGATTTCGGGCCAGACGCTGATCGGCGCCGAAATCGCGCACCGCTACGGCCTCGACGATCGCGGCAAGCGGCCGCCGTCGCACCGCGAGATGCTCGGGTCGCCGCGCGAGCCCAATCCGGCGGCGGTCTACTGAGGTGGCGGTGGCCGATCCCGTCCTTGCCGAACTGACCGCGCCCGGCGCGCCGTTCGAGATCGTCGCCGATACGCGCGGCCGGCGTTTTACCGCGGCGCTCGATGATCTCGACACGCTGATCGAAACCGCGCGGCGGCATGGCGATGCGACCTTCCTTGTCGAAGGCGATACGCGGCTGACCTTTACCGAGACCTTCGCCCGCCGCGATGCACTGGCGGCGCAATTGGGTGTCGGCCCGGGCGACCGGGTGGCGATCGCCATGCGCAACGGCGTGCCTTGGATCATCGCGGTGCTGGCGGTGATGCACAGCGGCGCCGTCGCGGTGCTGGTCAACAGCCGCAACGCCGGCGAGGAAATGCGCGCCGCGATCGAGGATACCGATGTCGCGCTGGTGATCGCCGATACGGCGCGCGGGCGCGCGCTGACCGACGCGGGTTACGCCGGGCGCATCCTGGCCGCCGATGCTTTCGCCACCAGCGGCAGCTTCACCCGCACCGCGCCGCGCGCGCAGCCCGATGACCCCTGCGCCATCTTGTTCACCTCGGGCACCACCGGGCGCAGCAAGGGCGCGGTGCTGACGCATCGCAACCTTGTCACCGGGCTGATGTGCGTCCAGCTGTCGGGCGCCATGGTGGTGCGCAACATCGCCCAGCAATATGGCATCACCCCCGAACAGGTGATGGCCGGCCGGCCGCAGCCGACCTCGCTGCTGGTCTTCCCGCTCTTCCATATCTCGGGGCTCGGTGCCGGATTGCTGTCGCAGCTGCTCATCGGCGGCAAGATCGTCATCATGCGGCGCTGGGACGTGTCCGAAGCGCTGCGGCTGATCGCCGATGAGAAGGTCACGATGCTCTCGGCGGTGCCGACGATGCTATGGGACCTGCTCAACAAGGCGGTGCCCGGCGAGGCCGATATCTCGTCGCTGACCAATGTCGCCAGCGGCGGCCAGGGCCTGCCGATCAACTTGCTCGAGGCGGTGCGGAGCGCCATGCCGCGCGCCTTCCTCGGCACCGGCTTTGGCCTCACCGAAACCGCCGGCGCCGTTGCGATGGCGACAGGGCCGGATTTCATGCGCCAACCGGGCAGTTCGGGCCGGGTGCTGGCGCTCGCCGATGTGCGGGTCCACGGCGATGACGGCAGCGTGTTGCCGGCGGGGAGCACCGGCGAGATTGCCGTGCGCGGGCCGATGGTGATGGCGGGCTATTGGAATCGCCCGGCCGAAACCGCCGAAGTGCTCGATGCCGAAGGCTGGTTCCGCACCGGCGACATCGGTTATGTCGATGACGAAGGCTATATCTTCATCGTCGACCGCAAGAAGGACATGGTCATTTCGGGCGGCGAGAACATCTATTGCGCCGAAGTCGAACGCGTCATCGGCGCGCTTCCGCAGGTCGCCGAAGTCGCCGCCTTCGGCCTGCCCGATGACCGGATGGGCGAGCGCCTCGTCACCGTCATCGTCGGCGGCGGGCTGACCGCCGACGCCGTCTGCGGCCATGTCGCCGAACATCTCGCCGCCTACAAGATGCCGACGCAAGTGGCGTTCAGCGCCGAACCGCTGCCGCGCAACGCCGTCGGCAAGATCGACAAGATCGCCCTGCGCCGCCTGTGGCCGCAATTGACCGGAGTGTCCGCATGACCACCATGCCAAAAGATATCGGCATCATCGATTGCATGTTGGGCATTCCCGACACCGGCGACCGGTCGGGCTGGTATGACAGTTTCCGGCCCTTGCTCAAGGACAGCCAGAGCCGCGACCAGTTCAAGATGCCGGCGCAATACATGTTCAAGGACATTCCCGACACCGGCCCGGGCAAATCCACCCCGGCCGATTTCGTGCACTGGACGGTCGAGCAGATGGACCGCTTCAACATCAGGAAAGCGCTGGTCGGCTGCAACGAGGACGCCACCACCGAGGCGGCGCGCACGCTCTACCCCGATCGCTTCTTCTTCGATGCGCCGTGCAACCCCAACAACGGCATGGACGAAGTGCGCCGCATCCGCCGCCTGCACCGCGATTACGGCATCAAGGCGATCAGCGTCTTTCCGTCGGGCACCGTGCCGCAGGTGGCGATCAACCACAAATACATGTTCCCGCTCTATGCCGTGGCGGTGGAACTCGACATTCCGATCCTGCTCAACGTCGGCATCCCCGGCCCGCGCATCCCGATGGAAACCCAAAAGGTCGAGCATCTCGACGAGGTCTGCTGGTTCTTCCCCGATCTGAAGGTCGTGATGCGCCACGGCGCCGAGCCCTGGGAGGCGCTGGCGGTCAAGCTGATGCTGAAATACCCCAACCTCTATTATTCGACGAGCGCTTTTGCCCCCAAGCATTATCCCAAGGCGATCATCGATTATGCCAACACCCGCGGTGCCGACAAGATCATCTATGCCGGCTATTTCCCGATGGGGCTGAGCCTCGATCGGATCTTTGCCGACATGCCGAACGTGCCGTTCAAGCCCGATGTCTGGCCGAAATTTCTCGCCGGCAATGCCCGGCGGCTCTTCAACCTGGAGGATTGACCATGGCGGAACCAATCAACGACGCCCGCACAGCGCCGGTGGCGGTGTGGCAGATGCTGTCCGGCCTTAAAGGCGAGGCGCTGAAGGAATGGCGGCTGGCGGAAACGCAGGGGCGCGCCTCGGTGGCGGAACGCGGGCTCGACATGCCCTATCCCTTCGGCTGGTATCCGGCGCTGCTGTCGAGCGAATTGGCCATCGGCGAGGTCAAGCCGCTGCGCTATTTCGGCCGCGATCTTGTCATCTGGCGCGGTGAAGACGGCGAGGCGCGCATGCTCGATGCCTATTGCAAGCATCTTGGCGCGCACATGGGCTATGGCGGCAAGGTCGATGGCAACAACCTCGAATGCCCGTTCCACGCCTGGCGTTATGATGGCACCGGCGTGGTGCGCGAGATCCCCTATGCCAAGACCATCCCGCCGCAGGTCAAGCGCCCCTGCGCCCACCAATGGCCGGTCGCCGAGGCCAATCGCTGGCTGATGTTCTGGTACCACCCCGATGGTACCGCGCCGCAATGGGAGGTGCAGCATTTTGCTGAAACCACCGATCCCGAGTGGAGCGAATACGAAATCACCGAATGGAATGTCTGGGGCAATATCCAGAACATGGCCGAAAACGGCGTCGACGTGGCGCATTTCAAGTTCGTCCATGGCACCGCCAGCTTCCCCGATTACAAGCTGAGCTGGGATGGCATCCGCCGCGAAGCCGCCGTCGATGCCAAGATGGGCACGCCGCGCGGCGAGGTCGATGGCCGCATCGCCTTTGGCTCGACCGGCCCAGGGCAGAGCTGGACGCGCTTTACCGGCATTTCGGAAACCCTGCTCGTCGCGTGCATCACCCCGATTGACAAGGACCATGTGACGGCGCGCTTCTGCTTCACCCAGCCGCGCGCCCAGGCCGAAGGCGAAGGCGCCGGGCTGGCCCGCGCGCTGATCCGCGACATCTGCAAGCAGTTCGACCAAGACAAGGTGATCTGGGACCGCCAGCGCTACCTGCCCGATGCGGTCATCTGCGACGGCGATGGCCCGATCGCGCATTTCCGCCGCTATTATCGGCAGTTCTATGCCGAATGGGCCGGCGACGGCGATGCGACGCCGCTGCGCCCGGTGACGATGGAACGCGCGCGGGGGTAACGGCGGACACCCCTTTCATCCCGAGCTCGACCCGGGACCCAGCTCTCTTTCCTGTCATGCCAGCGCAGGCTGGCATCCAGTCGTTCCGCAGGTGCCGGCAGCCGTGTCCAGGCGCCACGGCTGGATGCCAGCCTGCGCTGGCATGACAGGCAAACCATAACGGCACAAAAAAGCCGGGGCGGCACCGCCACCCCGGCCTTTTTACGTCATCCGATCAGTATTTGAAGCCGACCGTCGCGCCATAGGTGCGCGGCTCGCCGAATTCCGACACCGTATTGGCGCCGACAAAGGCGAACGATCCAAAGCTGACGGTCTTGTATTCCTTGTCGAACAGGTTCTTCGCCCAGACGCGCAGATAGACTTCGGCATCGCCGCCGAGCTGGCGGGTCACGGTCCCGTTCAGATCGACGATCGCACGGCCCGGCAGGGTGCGGTTGTCGGTGACGTTCGACGATGTCTCGATCGAGCTCTGGTACGACATGTTGGCATGCAGGGCGAGCCGCCAGTCGTCGGTCAGGTCGGTGCGATAATCGACGTTGGCGGCAAAGGACGTGCGCGGCGCCGAGGTCTGGTCGGGAATGAAGAACTGCCGGACGATCTGGCCGCGATCGTTGAGCACATCGGCCTGGGTCGCCCCGAGCGTCGCGCGCAGGAAGGCGCCACTGACGCCGATCGACAGCTCGCGGGTTACCGCCGCCGACAGATCATATTCGATGCCATAATATTCATTGTCGTCGATGCCGATGAAATCACGGTCACCGGCGGTCGACCCCGTCTGCACGCTGGCCTGATACTGGTTGAGCTTCATGTAGAAACCGGCGACCGACGCGCTGATGCGGTTGTCGAAGAAGCGGCCCTTGATGCCGGCTTCGAAGCTGTTGATGTTTTCGGGCTGGAAGCCGGCGGCGAAGTTGATCGGGTTCGACGAGCGTTGCGAGGTACCGCCCGATTTATAGCCCT
>JBILPK010000126.1:0-10478 GCA_044373875.1 Polymorphobacter sp. | reverse complement strand
CATGGCCGGCTGGAAGCTGCTGACCGACAAATTGGGCGGTAGCTGCCAATTGGTCGGCGACGACCTGTTCGTCACCAATCCGGCGCGGCTGGGGCAGGGGATCAGGGACGGGCTGGCCAATGCCCTGCTCGTCAAGGTCAACCAGATCGGCACGCTCACGGAAACGCTGGCGGCGGTCGACATGGCGCACCGCGCTTCGTACCGCACCGTCATGTCGCACCGTTCGGGCGAAACCGAGGACGCGACGATCGCCGATCTCGCGGTCGCTTGCGGCTGCGGCCAGATCAAGACCGGCTCGCTGGCGCGGTCGGACCGGTTGGCGAAGTACAACCAGCTGATCCGCATCGAGGAGGAGCTGGGCGCGCAGGCGCGTTATGCCGGGCGCAGCGTGCTGCGGGGGTAGGTTTCGTCTCTCCCGCCGCAGGCGACGTCTTCGCATCATCGGGCGCGGTGCCGGTACGCAGGCTGCGGCGCCGACCGCCACCCCCCGGCGCCGTCGCCCGGTAATTCTCCCCCATGTCCTTTCCTGGCCGCTGCGATGGCGCCGCCAGCGTTTCGTCGCGGTTTAAGCGCGTTTCACCAATGCCGATAGGGAGATACCCCCAAATGGGGATGCCGCCGCGGCGGCGCGCGGCCTATGGCTGTGCCGGCACGAGGAGGGGTGACATGAACCGACGTACGCAGATGGCGGGGGTAAGGCTGGGTCTGACCTATGCAGCCGCCATCGTGCTGCTGGGTCTGCTTGTTGCCATGCTGAACGGCTCCGGAGCGGGGGGTGTTCAGCCAGAAACTCGCCAGGCCGGCTTGTCCGGCAGGCGCGTGCAGACAACGGGCCGGGCGGTCTTCGACCCGGCCGATGCGGCGCGGTTCGGTTTTACCGCTGCGCCCGCCCACACGGGTCCGGCGCCGTACGTCCCGGCGGCGCCGGACCCGCAGGGGGAATAAGGGGCCGAGCCCAACGCCTTTCCCGCCGCGGGGAGAGGGAGTTGCCGTCCGCCTCCAGTCCCCGTATCGATTCGCGCGTGCGTGCCCTCCTGTTCCTGCTTGTCGTGATGCTGCTGCCCGGCCCGGCGCTCGCGGCGCGGCTGACCGGGCTGTCGGTGACGCCCGGCGTGGTGACGGTGATCGCCGATGGCCCGCCGGCGGTGGCACACCAGTTCGCGCTGGCGGCGCCCTATCGGCTGGTCATCGATCTGCCGGCGGTGGTGCCGGCGGCGATTTCGGCGCCAGGCGCAGGCAGTGTCTCGGCGGTACGCGCCGCGATGTTCTCGCCCGGCATCGCGCGGCTGGTCATCGACCTGTCGGGGCCGCTCGACATTGTTTCGGCGCGCAGCAGTGCCGGCGGGCTGACCATCACCTTGCGCCGCGTGTCGCCTGCCGCCTTTGCTGAACAGGTCAGGCGCGGCCGCAAGCCGCTACCGGTGGCGACCGGCGGCGCATTGCCGGTGGCGACCGGCGGCGCACTGCCGCCGCCGGCGGTGGCGCCGCTGCGGACAACCGATTTCAGCCTGCCGCCCGACCTGTCGGGAGGGCGCATCGCACCATCACCGCCGCAACCGCCGACCCCGGTGCAGCCGGCCACCGCCGCCGCAGGCCCCGCTATCGCCGCCGCAGGCCCGGCCATCGCCGCCGCAGGCCCCGCTATCGCCGCTTCAGGTCCGGCTATCGCCGCTTCAAGCCCGGCCGAACCGGCCGCCGAAGCGCCGCGCCCGTCGCAACCCCAGCGCCGCCGCGCACCGCGCATCCGGGCGCGATCGGGGGGCAAGCCGCTCGTCGTCATCGATGCCGGGCATGGCGGCAAGGATGTCGGCGCGATCAGCGTGCTCGGCGGCTATGAAAAGGATGTGACGCTGGCGATCGCGCGGCTGACGGCGCGGCGGCTCGAACGATCGGGCAAGGTGCGGGTACAACTGACCCGCGACGATGATCGCTTCATTCCCCTTGGTGGCCGTGTCGCCATCGCGCGGCGGGCGCGGGCCGATCTGTTCATCTCGATCCACGCCGATTCGGCGCCCAATGCCGAAGCGCGCGGCGCCAGCGTCTATACATTGTCGGCGGTCGCGTCGGATGCCATCGCGGCGCGGCTGGCGGCGCGCGAAAACAAGGCGGACATCATCGGCGGGGTGAACTTGGGGGTCGAGGCGCCCGAAGTCGGCGACATCATGATCGACCTGTCGCGCCGCGCCACCGGCAATGTTTCGGTGCAGTTCGCCGACATATTGCAGGACAGCCTGAATGAACGCATCCGCTTTCGCGGCGAATTCCACCATTTCGCCGGCTTCTGGGTGCTGAAGGCCCCCGATGTGCCCTCGGTGCTGCTCGAAACCGGTTATGTCACCAACCGCGATGATGCCCGGCTGTTGTTTTCGGGGGAGGGCCGGCAGAAATTCGCCGATGGCATCGCGCGCGCCGTCGAGCGCCATCTGCTCGGGGATTGAAATGCTTCCCCTGTCGCGCTGCAACCGCTATCGCCGGGGCATTGGTTCGGAGTTTCGATGCGGCGCTGGTTGATCTGGATTTTGGCGGGTGTCGCGGGCGTTGCCATCGCCGCGGGCATTATGCTGTATTCGGCGATGCAGGGCCTGCCGTCGGAAAGCGAGCTGGCGCAATTTTCGTCGGCGCTGCCCTCGACGGTGCGCGATATCGATGGCGAGATATTGACCAGCTTCACCCGCGAAAAACGCATCTACCTGACCTACAAGGAAATCCCGCCCAAACTGGTCGAGGCCTATATTTCGGCGGAGGACAAGACCTTCTTCGAACATGGCGGGCTCGATTATCTCGGCATCGTCAATGCGATGGTGACCAATTTCGAAAGCCTGTTCACCGGCCGGCGCCCGGTCGGCGCTTCGACGATCACCCAGCAGGTGGCCAAAAGCCTGGTTGGCAATGAAGTCAGCTATACCCGCAAGCTGCGCGAGGCGATCCTGGCGCGGCGGCTCGAAAAGGTGCTGACCAAGCAGCAGATCCTCGAACTCTACCTCAACCAGATCTTCCTCGGCCGCAACGCCTATGGAGTGGAGGCGGCGGCGCAGGCCTATTTCGGCAAGACCGCGAGTCAACTCGACCTCGCGCAGATGGCCTATCTCGCCATCCTGCCCAAGGCGCCGAGCACCTACAGCCCGGTGACGCGCAATGCCCGCGCCGTGGCGCGGCGCGACTATGTGCTCGGGCAGATGCTCGCCAATGGCTATATCAGCGCCGCCGAGCGCGCCCAGGCTTCGGCGCAGCCGCTGGTCGCGGTGCCCAACCGCTCGATCGCGCGGCCGCGGTCATCCGATTATTTCGTCGAGGATGTGCGCCGCACGCTGATCGCCAAGTTCGGCGAAACCGAGCGCGATGGCCGCAACAGCGTCTATGGCGGCGGGCTGTGGATTCGCACCTCGGTGAACCCCAAATACCAGGTCGCCGCCGAAGCGGCGATGCGCGATGGGCTGATGCGCTACGAAGCCGGCAAGCCGTGGCGCGGGCCGGCGGCGAAGATCGAGCCGGGGGAAGGCTGGCAGGCACGGCTGCAAGGCGTGTCGATCCCGCTCGGCTATGAAAATTGGGAAAAGGCGGTGGTGCTGTCGAAATCGGGCGACACCTCGCAACTGGGCTTTGCCGATGGCCGCACCGGCATCCTGCCCGGCGGTTCGGCGCTGCGGCCGTTGCAAGGCACGGCGCAGACGGCGGGGCAGGCGCTGCGGCCCGGCGATGTCATCCCCGTCACGCGCGCCGGCAACCTGTATACGCTGCGCCAGGCCCCCGAAATTTCCGGCGGCATGGTGGTGCAGGATGTGCATAGCGGCCGGGTGCTGGCGCTGGTCGGCGGCTTCGATGCGCGCTCGCAAAGCTTCAACCGCGCGACACAGGCGAAGCGCCAGCCGGGTTCGACCTTCAAGCCGATCGTCTATGCCACCGCGATGGACAATGGCTTCACGCCGTCCTCAATCGTCGTCGATGCGCCCTATTGCGTCTACCAGACCCGCGCGCTCGGCCAGAAATGCTTCAAGAATTTCGGCAACATGCGCGGCGCCGGCGCGCAGACGCTGCGCTGGGGCCTTGAACAATCACGCAACCTGATGACCGTGCGCATTGCCTTCAACACCGGCATGGACAAGGTGGTGGCACAGGCGAAAGCGCTCGGCATCGGCGATTATCCGCCCTATCTCGCCTATGCGCTGGGCGCCGGCGAAACCACGGTGCTCAAGCTGACCAACGCCTATGCGCAGATCTTCAACGCCGGGCGGCAGCTCGAACCTTCGCTGATCGACATGGTGCAGGACCGTGACGGCAAGGTCATCTGGCGGCGCGACAATCGCACCTGCCCGGGCTGCGAGCTGCCCGACTGGCATGGCGAGGCGATGCCGCGCCCCGGCGGCGCGCCGAAACAGGTCATGGATGCGCGCACCGCGTACCAGATCGTCCATCTGATGGAAGGCGTCATCACCCGCGGCACCGGCATGAACCTCACCTCGCTCGGCCGCCCGCTTGCCGGCAAGACCGGCACGACCAGCGGTCCCAAGGATGTCTGGTTCGTCGGCGGCACCCAGGATATCGTGGCCGGGCTGTACATGGGCTATGACAATCCGCGCAATCTGGGTGGCTATGCCCAGGGCGGCACGACCGCGGCGCCGATCTGGCGGCAATTCGGCGAAGCGGTGCTGAAGGACGCGCCCAAGCTGCCCTTTGTCGTCCCGCCCGGCATCCGCATGGTCCGCATCGACCGGCGTTCGGGCAAGCGTGTCTATGGCGTGTGGCCGGGGCCGGAGGAGCGCAAGTCGCAGACCATCTGGGAAGCCTTCAAGCCCGAAAGCGAACCGCGCCGGACGGGCAACAGCGCCGACCCGTTCGCGACCGACCCGCGCCGCCGGGTGCGCAGCGATGCGGAGTTCATGCGCAACCAGGGCGGGATTTACTAAACTCCCTCCCCACAGCCGAAGGCGAGGTCTTCGCGTCAACGGCGAGGCAGCTGGCTTGCGCCTTCGCCGCGCGCGCTCTATGTCCGCACCCACAAACACAAGGACATGACCGATGCGGGCCGAAGCCCAATCCTATGCCACTTCAATTCAGCAGGCGCTCGACCTGCTGAGGAGGTTTCTTTGACTGGGATCGTGCACTCCGCCGTCTCGACGAACTGAACAACCGGGTCGAGGACCCGAAACTCTGGGACAATCCCAAGGCCGCCCAGGTCGTGATGACCGAACGCCGCCGCCTCGACGAGGCGATCGCGGCGACGCGCGCCATCGAGACTGAATTGGCCGACACCTCCGAACTCATCGAGATGGCCGAGGCCGAGGGTGACGAGGAAATGGCGAGCGAAGGCGTCGCCGTGCTCAAGGCGCTCGCCAAGCGCGCCGAGACCGACAAGGTCGCGGCGTTGCTGGCGGGGGAAGCCGACAACAACGACACCTATATCGAAGTCAATTCGGGCGCCGGCGGCACTGAAAGCCAGGATTGGGCGCAGATGCTCCAGCGCATGTACCAGCGCTGGGCCGAGCAGCGCGGCTACAAGGTCGAGCTGATCGATTACAACAGCGGCGAAACCGCCGGCATCAAGAACGCGACGATGCTGATCAAGGGCCCCCAGGCCTATGGCTGGGCCAAGACCGAAAGCGGCGTGCACCGGCTGGTGCGCATCAGCCCCTATGACAGCGCGGCGCGGCGCCACACCAGCTTTGCCAGCGTCTGGGTCTATCCGCAGATCGACGACGATATCGAGATCGACATCAAGGAATCCGACCTCAAGATCGACACCTATCGCGCGTCGGGTGCCGGCGGCCAGCACGTCAACACCACCGATTCGGCGGTGCGCATCACCCATATGCCCACCGGCGTCATCGTCGCCTGCCAGAACGAGCGCTCACAGCACAAGAACCGTGCGACGGCGATGAAGATGCTCAAGGCGCGACTGTATGAACGCGAACTCGCCATCCGCGAGGCGGCGGCGGCCGATGTCGAGGCGACCAAGTCCGATATCGGCTGGGGCCACCAGATCCGGTCCTATGTCTTGCAGCCCTATCAGCTGGTCAAGGATCTGCGCACCGGCATGACCTCGACCGCGCCGGCCGATGTGCTCGATGGCGATCTCGATCCGTTCATGGCGGCGGCGCTGAGCCAGCGCGTGACCGGCGACAAGGTCGATGTCGAGGATGCGGACTGACTGATCTCCCTCCCCGCAGGGGGAGGGAGTAAGTCAGCGCTTCGGCTTCGCCGCGGGCGCCTCCGGCGCCGGCTGCACCGTCGCCAGCGATTGCGGGTTGATCCCCACCCCGAACAGCCGCCAGCGGCCGCCAACCCATTGATAGGTGAGTTCGAAGGCGATCGCCGTCGGCCGCAGCCCGAAATAGCCGCGCAGCCGCAGCAGCCCGCCCGTCACGATCGCCGGCGCCGCCGTCCAGGTCGGGCCGAGCAGCAGCGCGTTCGACAGATCGGTGCCGCTGGCGCGCAGCCCGGCGAAGATCTGGGTCAGCCGCGCCGCGTCGTTATTGGCCTGGAAGGATGGCGACGACAGGTCGCGCAGCACCGAATAATTGCCCGACAGATTGGCGTGATCGACCGCGGCCAATGTCGTCCAGACGAGTTTCGACAATTGCAGTTCGTCCGGCACCGGCTGCGCCGAGATCGGCGGCGGTGCAGAGGCCTGGGCATGCGCTGCAACGGGCGCCAGCGCCAGCAACAGCATGGCTGCCGGGGCGATGAGCCCAGGCAGCCGAACCTTGGTGTTCTGTCTTACCACGCGACCTGGAACCCTCCCCGTGCGCCGACTTCGCCGGTGTTGAAGCCGACGCCGACGCCTGCCGATAGCGACGCCTTGTCGCCGATGCGGAAGCTGACCGCCGAGGTGGCGGCCGTGCGGTTCTGGTAATAACCGATGCCACCCGAGATCGCCACCTTGGCGCCATCGGGGAGCGACGGCGACTGCATCGCCAGCGCCATGGCGACACCTTCATTGGCCTTCTGGATATCGAGCCGGTTGGTGTTGGTCAGGTCGAACAGCGTGTTGACCTGGCCGTTAAGCGTGCCGACCTGGCCATTGAGGGTGTTCACCGATGCCGCCGTTGCCAGCGCGGCGATGTTCGGCCCGGCGCCGAGCGTGCCCGAAGCGTCGGCGGTGACGACACTGACCGTGCCCGCCTGCGCGGCGGTCGAGGCGGCGAGATCGCCCACCGTCACCGAACTGCCGGTGCCGCCCAATTTGACCTGGTTGGCGCGGTTGGTGGTGGCGCCGAAGCCGACCGCCGTCGAGCCATCGAAGGCGGCATTGGCGTTCTTGCCGAGCGCGCTGGCGCTGACGCCGGCGGCATTGGCCTGATGGCCGACGGCGAGCGAGGTCGCGCCGCTGGCTACGGCCTGCCAGCCGAAGGTTTGCGCGCCGCGGCCCGATGCGACCGCTTCGCCGCCCACTGCCGTGGCGTGGAAACCGCTAGCCACGGCCTTGTCACCCACCGCAACCGCATCTTCATCCGACGCGACGGCCAGGTTGCCGACCGCGACCGAGGTGCCGAGCGACGATGTGTTGGCCGACGCGGTGCTGGCGCCAAAGCCCAGTGCCACCGAGAATTCGGCGGCGGCATTGGTGTTCTTGCCGACCGCGCTGGCGCTGGTGCCGGTCGCGACAGCCTGGTGGCCGGCGGCGAGCGCCGTGGCCCCGGTGGCGCGCGCCTGCCAGCCGAAGGTTTGCGCGCCGCGGCCCGAAGCGACCGATTCGCCGCCGACGGCGGTCGAATGGAAGCCGCTGGCCAGCGCCTGGTCACCGATGGCGACAGCGTCTTCATCGGAGGCGACGGCAAGGCTGCCGACCGCGACCGAGGTGCCGAGCGAGGCGGCGTTGGCCGAAGCGGTGCTGGCGCCGAAGCCCAGCGCCGTCGACGAGATGGCGGACGCCGATGCGTTCTTGCCGACTGCTGTGGCGTTCAGGCCGGCGGCATTGGCCTGGTGGCCGGCCGCAAGCGACAGGCCGCCGGTTGCCGAGGATTGCCAGCCAAAGGCCTGGGCACCGCGGCCCGAGGCAACGGCTTCGCCGCCGACCGCCGTGGCGTGGAAGCCGCTGGCGGTGGTCTGGTCGCCGATGGCAACCGCGTCTTCATCCGATGCCACGGCCAGATTGCCGATGGCGACCGACGTGCCTAGCGAGGCCGTGTTGGCCGATGCGGTGCTCGCCGCTTCGCCGATGGCGACCGAGCGGACCGCGGGGGCGACGGCGAGGTGGCCGAGCGCGGTGGCGCGCTCGCCGCTGGCGGCCGAGCGCCAGCCCAGCGCGGTGGCAGCAAGCCCGGTCGCCTGGGCTTCGCCGCCGACAGCGACGGTCGAATTTGCGGTGGCGCGGGCCGGATTGACGCCGGCATCATCGCTGCCGATGGCAAGGGCATCGACGCCGCTGGCCAGCGCGGCCGTGCCGACAGCAACGGCACCGGCGCCAGGCGCGGTGGAATTGGTGCCGCATTCGGTCGAATTGGGGTTGGGCCCATCGACGCAGGAAGCGGTCGGACCGGCGGTGGCAGGGGCGGCGAGGGCGAGCGCGACGACACTCGCGGCGAGGCCAAGTTGCAGGCGGATCGGCAGGTTGGTCTTCATGTTGAACTCCCCGTTGTAAAACAAGGAGAGGACTGCCCTGGCCCGGCATGGGAATGGTTGGTGATGTTGGCCCCCGCCCGGCTGTTCGCGTCCCCCCCAGAACTGGCGCCGCCGATTGCCGACAACGCCGCGGTGCCCTGGCAGACACACGTCTCCCGGCAGGCCGTGTAAACTATACGCGATTTTACAAGGATTGGTTGCAGGGATTTCGTGGGGCAGTGAAATTCCGGTTTTGCGTCCCCACAAGCATGTGCAGGTGATGGGCTTACGCCTGCGCGGCGGTGACGGGTGAAATCAACCCGCCACCGGCCGCCGCCCGGCCCAGGGCGCCGCCGCCTCCACCTGCCCGGCGAGCGCATAGAGCAACGCCTCGTCGCCATAGCGCCCGGCGATCATGATGCCGATCGGCAGGCCCTTGCTGTCGGTGCCGAGCGGCAGGCTCATCGCGGGTTGGCCGGTTTGATTGTAGAGCGCGGTGAACGGGCTGTAAGTCAGCACATTGGCGGTATAGGTCGCGACATCGGTGAGATCGACCTTGCCGAGTTCGATCACCGGCTGGGCGAAGACCGGCGACAGGATGACGTCGTAATCGGCCTGGAACTGCGCGACGGCGATCGCGGCGCGCTGGAAGGCGGCATTGGCCTCCAGAATTTGCAGCGCGCTGGTCTGGCCGCCGACATGGACATACATTTGGGTGACCGTCTCGATATCGTCGCCGGCGCTGTCACGCCCCATTTCGGCGAGGCGGTTGGCGATATCGGCGGCGGTGCAGCCGGCGAGCACGGCGACCATGGCGTTGCCGAGTTCACCCCCCGACAGCGGCGGGTTGGCTTCCTCGACATGATGGCCGAGGCTTTCGAGCAGCTTCGCAGCGGCGCGGGTGGCGGCGATGATTTCGGGATCGACCGGGCTGCCGGCGGGGGGCGCGAGGTTGAGCGCGACGCGCAGGCGCCCGGGGGCGCGGGTGACGGCGGACAGGAAGCTGCCATCGGGGGCCGGGGCGACATAGCGGCTGCCGAGTTCGGCGCCGTGGATGGCATCGAGAAAGGCGGCACTGTCGCGCACCGAGCGGCTGACGGCGCCGACAACGGTGAGGCCGAGCCAGGCTTCGGTGCCTTTCGGCCCGCCCGGCACACGACCGCGCGACGGCTTCAGGCCGAACACCCCGCACGCCGCTGCCGGGCAGCGGATCGAACCGCCGCCATCGGAGGCCTGCGCCATCGGCACGACACCGGCAGCCACGGCCACCGCCGATCCGCCCGACGAGCCGCCGGCGCTGTGCGCCGGGTTCCACGGGTTGCGCGTCAGGCCGTAGGCGACGCTTTCGGTAGTGACCGTCAGTCCGAGTTCGGGCGAGGTCGTCTTGCCGAACGTGTTGAAACCCGCTGCGAGGATGCGGTCGTAAAGGACTGAATTATAATCGGGGCGATAGTCGCGCCACAGGTTGCTGCCTTCGCCCGAACGTTCGCCCTTGATGTGGACGTGGAGGTCCTTGACGAGGAAGGGGACGCCGGCGAACGGCCCGGTGGCGGGCGGCGCGCTGCGGGCGCGATCATAGAGTTTCTGCGCCATAAAGTTGAACGCCGGGTTGCTGGCTTCGGCGCGGGCGATGGCGGTTTCGAGGAGTTCGGAGGGGCTAACAGTGCCGCTGGCGATGGCTTGCGCCTGGCCGATGGCGTCTAGATCGGTTGGGTTGGTCATGGCGGGTCCCCGGGGTTTGGCGGTGAGGGTAAGCGCGAACGCCAAAAAGCGAAAGCACCCCTCTCCCGCCTGCGGGAGAGGCGACTCGGCCACTTGGCCGAGCGGGTGAGGGTGTCTCTTTGCACCAATGCTCGGGTACACCCTCACCCGGGGCGCTGGCGCGCCTCTCGCCTCTCCCGCAAGCGGGAGAGGGGGGGTACTGTTGCTTCGGCACGCCT
>JBILPK010000125.1:0-10602 GCA_044373875.1 Polymorphobacter sp. | reverse complement strand
GAGCGCGCCCGGTCGGGCAGGGCGCCCGAGGTATACGACATGCCGCCGCCACGCGGAAACAGCGCCACCCCGGCGCGAGTCGCCAGCGCCACGCCGGCGGCCAGCGCGGCGATGGTGTGCGGGCGGAACACCGCCAACGGTATCGCCCCGGCGGCGGCGACATCCTGGGCATGATAGGCGCGATCATCGTCAGCGGTCAGCACATCGGCGGCCAGTGCCACAAGGGCAGCGAGCAGCGTGTCATCTTCGGCGGGCAGGGGTTGGCTGGCCATGGCCGATACTGCCGCGGCGGACCTCGGCTGGCAAATCCAAGCCGAAGCTGCCTCCATGCACGCGGCGCATGGCAGGACGCTTATGTGTGACTGGCATTGATTGCAGCAATGCGGCAGGTTCGAAGACGATGCAGCCACCCTCGCACCGTTTTGCCTTCCGATCCGATGCCTATGCCTGGGGCGTGGTGGCCTTGCTGTGTGTCGGTGGCATCATCTCGATGCTCGATCGCCAGGTGATGATCTTGCTCATCGATCCGATCAAGCGCGACCTGGGCGTCAGCGACACCGGCATCAGCGTGCTACAGGGTTTTGCCGTCGCGGTCTTCTATGGCGTGCTGGCAGTGCCGCTCGGGCGGCTTGCCGATACCGGCAACCGGCGCGGCATCATCGCCGGCGGTGC
The DNA here is from genome assembly GCA_044373875.1 of Polymorphobacter sp. GTDB lineage: Bacteria > Pseudomonadota > Alphaproteobacteria > Sphingomonadales > Sphingomonadaceae > Sandarakinorhabdus. The sequence goes on along the minus strand of JBILPK010000125.1, from coordinate 9,930 downwards.
GCTGCTGTTCGCGCTGGCGACCATCGCAGGGGGCTTTGCGCTGACCTTCGGTGCCTTGTTCGCGGCGCGGCTGTGTGTCGGCGTCGGCGAAGCGACGCTCACCCCCGCCGGATCATCGCTGATCGGCGATTATCTCCCGCCTGAAAAGGTCGGGCGGGCGATGGGGCTGTTCGTAGGATCGGGCTTTGCCGGTTCGGGGCTGTCGCTGGTTATTCTCGGCGCGCTGATCGCCTGGCTATCGGCGCATCCGGCGGTGCAGTTTCCGATCATCGGCCGGCCGGCAGATTGGCAGATCGTGTTCATCGCCGCCGGGTTGCCGGGACTGGTATTCGCCGCCGCCATGCTGGGCTTGCGCGAACCGCCGCGCGGCGATGGTGAGGCGCTGGCGGACAGCAAGGCCGACAGTGCCAGCCTTGCCGAAGTGTTGGCCTTTGTTCGGCACCATGGGCGGCTGCTGGTGCCGGTGTTCCTTGGCTTGCCGCTGCTCGCTGCCGGGCAATTCGGGCTCAATGTCTGGACGCCGACCTTTTTCATGCGCACCTATGGCTGGACCCCGGCCGAGATCGGCCCGGTGTTCGGCATCATGGTCGGCGTGCTCAGCACCGGCGGGGTCATCACCGGCGGCTGGCTCGCCGATCGGGCGCGGGCGGCGGGGCGGGTCGATGCCAATCTGTTCGTCGCGATGGCGGCGGCGCTGGTGGCGGTGCCGTTCGTGCTGGCATTCCCGCTGGCGGGCGATGCGCGGCTGTCGCTGTTGCTGCTCGGGCCGGTGCTGTTCTTCGGCGCAATGCCGTTCGGGGCTGGCCCCGCGGCGATCCCGGTGATGGCGCCCAACCGCATGCGGGCGCAGTTGATGGCGGTGTATCTATTGTTCGGCAATCTCGTTGGCGCGGGGCTCGGCCCCTGGATGATCGCGGCCTTCACCGACAGCGTGCTCGGCGATCCGCAGGCGATCCGCCATTCGATTGCCCTGGTCGGCTCGTGCGTCATCATCGCAGGTGCCGGCATCGTCGGGCTGGGCGCGCGGGCGTTGCGCAGGCAGGAAAAGGCAGGTTGATGCTCAGATCCTTGTTGCAGGCACCCGGTATTTTACGGGTGCCAGGGGTGTTCGACGGGTTGAGCGCCTTGCTCGCCGAACAGGCCGGATTGCCGGCGGTGTTCCTGTCGGGGGCATCGCTGTCCTATGCCCGGCTCGGGCGCGCCGATACCGGGCTGGTGACCGCGACCGAACTTGCCGACGCCTGTGCGCGCATCGCCGACCGGGTCGGCATTCCCATCCTTGTCGATGGCGACAGCGGCTATGGCAATGCCGTCAATCTGCAGCGCACCATCGCCCTGCTCGAACGCGCCGGGGCGAGCGCGGTGCAGATCGAGGACCAGATGACGTTGAAACCGATGGCGGCGCTGCTGTCCCGGCCACTGGTGCCGGTGGCGGAAATGCTCGGGCGCATCCGCGCGGCGCAGGATGCGCGGCGGTCGGAAAGCCTGCTGATTTCGGCGCGCACCGATGCGCAGCCGAACGTCGATTTCGCCGAAACGCTCGATCGCTGCCACGCCTATGTCGAGGCCGGGTGCGACCTGCTGCTCGCCGAAGGGCTCTCGAGCGTGGCGCAGGCGGAGGCGTTGAGCGCGGCCTTTGCCGGCCGCGTGCCGCTGATCCACAATTTGCTCGAAGGCGGGGCGTCGCCGTTCCGCAGCGCCGATGAACTGGCGCCGCTGGGGTTCAAGGTCGCGCTGTTCGCCGGCGCGGCGGTGCAATCGGCGGCGCAGGGCATGGCGGCGACTTTTGCCGAAGTTGCGGCCAGCGGTTCGACGCTGGCGCGGCGCGAGGCAATGCTGGCGGCGCCCGAAATGGCGAAACTGGTCGGCGCGCCGGAATTGGCGGCAGCGGCGAAGGGCTGGGGGTAGAAGGCCCCTCTCCCGCAGGTGTGCGAGGGGTGTTACAGCGCCGCCGCCACCAGATCGGCGGCCTTTTCGCCGATCATGATCGAAGCGGCATTGGTATTCCCTGAAATCGGCCCCGGCATGACCGACGCATCGGCCACCCGAAGCCCGGCCAGCCCGCGCACCCGCAACCGGTCATCGACCACGCCGTGCGGCCCCATCGCGCAGGTGCCGACGGGGTGATAGCCGAGAAAGGTCGTGGCTTTCAGATGCGCTTCCCAATCGGCATCGCTGGTGCAGGCAAGGCCGGGCAGGCGTTCGCCGGTGATGGCGGCGGCGATCGGCGCCTGGCCCATGATGCCGCGCACGATGCGGCAGGCCTTGATCAGCCGGTCGACATCATCGGTGTGGCCAAGCAGTTGATGGTCGATCACCGGCGGGTCGCGCGGATCGGCCGAGCGCAGCGTCAGCCGGCCGCGCGCCTTGGGGTAATTGAGCGCCGCCACCACCGTCACCGCCGGTCGGCGATAGGGCACGACGCCTTCGGGTGAAAAGGCAAAGGCGAACGGCCCGAACATCAGCTGGATATCGGGCGAGGTGACCTCGGGCGACGAGCGCAGAAAGGCCACCGCGTGCGGATAGGGGCTGGCGGCCGGCCCTGCGCGGGTCAGCAGCCAGCGCAGCAGCGCCAGCGCCATGCGCGGTCCGCTCGCATCCATGTTGTAGGTATGCTGGTCGACATCCCAGCTCATGTTGGCATTTGGGTGTTCGGCAAGATTGTTGCCGACACCGGGCACGTCGAGGCGGACGTCGATGCCGTGTCGCGCCAGTTCGGCGCCGGGGCCGATGCCCGACAGCATCAGCAGTTTCGGGCTGGCGAGGGCGCCGGCCGAAAGGAGGATCTCCCCGCCGCTTGCCATCTGGGTCTGGCCGTTTTCTGTCCAGGCGACGCCGGTAGCGCGGCCTTCGTCGATGATGATGCGTTCTGCCAGTGCGCCGGTGACGATCCGCAGATTGGGCCGCTGCGCCGCGGAGCCGAGATAGGCACGCGCCGCGCTGTGGCGAGCGCCGTTCTTCTGGGTGACCTGCGGCGCCGATGCGCCTTCCTGGCTTTCGCCATTGTAATCGGGGTTGGCGGACAGGCCGGCAGCAACCGCGGCCTTGATGAAGGCGGTGCCCAGCGGATGCGTCGAGCGCAACGGGCCGACATTCAGCGGCCCCAGGGCGCCGCGCCACTGGCCGCCGATGGGGCTGTTCTCCATCCGCCGGAAATAGGGCAGGACATCGTCATAGCTCCAGCCGGCATTGCCCGCCGCCGCCCAGCCATCGAAATCCGCCCGCGCGCCGCGGACGTGCAGCATGCCGTTGATCGACGACGATCCGCCGAGCACCTTGCCTGCCGGCCACAGATCGACCTTGCCGCCCCGCGACGAATCGGGTTCAGCCAAATGCGCCCAATCGACGCGCGGGTTGCCGATCAGCCGGACGATGCCGGCGGGAATATGGATCGCCGGGTCGCGGTCACGGCCGCCGGCTTCGAGCAGCAGGACACGGCGGCGCGGGTCTTCGCTCAGCCGTGCCGCCAGCGCGCAGCCGGCGGAACCAGCGCCGACGATGATGACGTCATACTGGTCGGCCATGATTTATGCCGAGGTATCGGCGGCTTGCAGCTTCTGGAAGGTGGCATATTCGTTGACATCGTCGCGGCGCTGCGCGCCCCAGTTGGTGGCAAAGCCGCGAGGATAGCGGCTGTCGTCGTCGCGGCGGCCATCGGCGGACCAGAGCAGCGGGAACAAGTCGCCGCCCGGCGCTTCGCCCTCGATCATCTCGTCGAAGCTGACGCCCGCGATGTTGAGGCAATCGGGTCGCGGCGACCAGCGCACATCGTCGCCGAACACCCGCACCGACAAGGCAATGCGCCAGTCGTCGGTCGGGTTGCCGTGCGAATAATGCAGCGCGCGCGGGTGGACGACGAGCATGTCGCCGACCGCCATGTCCCAGGTCAGGAAACGCCCGGCATAGGCGGGATCATGGCGCAGTGCCTCGCCATCGGGGTGCGACACGCGATCGGCGGGGCGGATCATCTTGCGGGCATTGGGGCTGAACAGCCAATAACGCTCGTCATTGTCCTGGGTGCGCGCGATGACTTCGAGGCTATTGGCCTTGGTGATCGGCGTCAGCGGGATCCACAGCGACGGGACCATGGTGGTTTCCGGCGTCACCGGCCAGCCCATGCGATCATTGTGCCAGATCGTCTTGTCGGTCGATTGTGGCTTCTTGGCGAAAATCTCGTCGAAGAAGAAGCGCGCCGTCGTCGAGCCGAGCGCCAGGGCCGCGGCTTCGCCGAGCGGGCTGTCGAAGACGAAGCGGCGGAATTCGGGGATGGTGCGCGCCATGTAGCGGCCGGGGTTGTTGGGCAGCAGGCCGAAATCCTGCTTGTCGATGAGCAGGCGGCGCGCCGGGCCCTCCATCGCGGTCAGCCATTCGGGGTCGAAGACATTACGCAGGCAGACGACGCCGTCGCGGGCATAGGTGGCGGTGTCGTCGGCGCTGATCGGACGGAGCGGACGGGTGTTGAGCGGCATGGCAGGGTCCTGTGGCTGGCGACGCGCCTACCATCACCGCGCCCCGCCATAGATACAAATCAATCCCCGGGCGTTTCCCATGCGCGAAATGCATCGCCGGCGCAGGCAGCGCGCAATTCGGCGACGAACATGTCGACGACCGGGCGCGGCGGCATCGAGCGCCGGGTGATCAACCCCGCCTTGCGTACCACCGGACACCCGGGGGCATCGATGCGCTGCACCTCGCCGTGCCGGGTGCGGCGCTGGATGACATGTTCGGGCAAGATGCCGATGAAGCCGCCGTTGGCGATCAGCGAACGGATGAGGTTGAGCGAATTGGTGCGCACCACGAATTCCGGCGTGGCGAGCCCGTCCGCCGAGAAATAATGATCGAGAAAATCGCGCATGTGCGGCTGGTCGACGACCGCCCAGCGCTGTTCGAGCAGCACCTGCTTGTCGATGTCGCGCTTGGCCGTCAGCGGATGGCCGGCGCCGGCCCAGACATAGGCATGGAGATCGAGCATCGGTTCGACGGTCAGATCGTCGGGCAGCACCATGTTGGAAAGATTGGAGAAGATCACGTCGAGCCGGCCATCGCGGAGGGCCTCGACAAGTTCTTCCAGAAAGCCCTGGGTAACGGTCAGCGCGAGTTCATGCCCGGCGGAACAGACGGCGGCAACGGCGCGATCGACGATATGATCGGCAAACATCGCCGCCATGCCGATGGCGAGTTCGCCGCGTGCGCCGGCGGCCACGGCGCGCACTTCGGCGCGGGCGCGGACGGCTTCGTTGAGCATCAGTCGCGCATAGCGATAAAGCGCGTCGCCCGCCGGGGTCGGCACCATGCCGCGCGGCCGGCGCTCGAGCAGGACGGCGCCGACAAGCTCTTCGAGGTTCTTGATGCTGCGTGTCAGCGCCGGTTGGCTGATGAAGACTTTTTCGGCGGCTTTCGACAGATTGCCGGCCTCGACGACGGCGGCGAAGTGGCGAAGGTGGCGCAATTCCATGCCGGCATTCTAGGCGGCTGCCATGCGCTGCGTCTATGGCGGATGCCGAAGTTTCGAATTGCCATGCATGGCGGGGCGCGGCAGTCTGCGAACATGACCACACCGCCGCCCCCTGCCGCGATCGGCACCGAAATCGGCCAGGAAATCGATGGCCCGGGCCGCGCCTATTTCGACACTGTCGTTACCGACAATATCATCGACGCCTTCATGGAACTCGCCGCCGAGGTGTGGACGATCCGCGATCGCCAGCATGTGCTCGAAACCGTGCTGTCCGGGCAGGGCATCGATGCCGCAGCGCTGATTGAGGCGCATTGCCCGGGGGCGGACGAACTGGCGGCGCGCAAGGCGCTGCGCGAAGCCTTTGTGGCGCGGCTGCTCGCCGGCTTTTTGCGTCGCAGCGATACGATGGGGAACGACACATGAGCGATGCCGGACTTGCGCGGGGCCAGTTGGGCGTGCTGCCGCGCCCGGTGCGGCTGGCCGATGAATCCTATCTCGAATTCCTCGAATCCTTCCGCGATGTGCTGTTGACGCAGATGTTCCCGGCGATGGCAGTGGCGGGCCATGCCCGTTTGCAGGCGGCGGGGCTGCCGCTCGATGACGATGCGCTGCCGCTGCCGGCCATCCAGGCCGAATTCGCCAAGGCGCCGATCGTGCCGACCTGGCAGCGTTTCATGCGCAGCCAGCAGGAGATGATGTGGCGCCGCACGCGTGCCAGCTTCGCCACCACCGAAGCGGCGCAGCGCGATTGGCTGGCGGCGGCGGAAGATGCCGGGCCGGGGCGGCTCGTCGTCGATCCGGATTTCGTCGTGCCCGACTACGCCCGGCGCGAAATCCATCTCCAGCCCGGCGGCTATACCGATGATCCGATCGGCGGCATCGTCTATCACTATGGCACCAAGGTGTTTTACCAGGGCGGCAACGATCAGGACGAGCTCCACGCCGAACTGGCGAGCCTGACCACGCCGCCAGCGGATGGCCGGGTTGCGGCGGTGCTCGATCTTGGTTGTTCAGTGGGGCAAGCGACGATCAAGCTGAAGGATCGTTTCCCCTCGGCCGAGATCTGGGGCCTCGATGTCGGCCTGCCGATGGTGCGCTATGCCCATGCCCGGGCGGCGCAGCAGCAGGTGGCGGTCAATTTCATCCAGGCGCTCGCCGAGGACATGCCGTTCGAAACCGGCCAGTTCGATATCGTCTTTGCCTATATCCTGTTCCACGAGCTGCCGATCGCCATCATCCCCCAGGTGCTGGCCGAGGCGCATCGCGTGCTGCGGCCGGGCGGGCAGTTCGTGATCTTCGAATTTCCCAGCGCCAGCCAGCATCTGCCGCCAGCGCATCGCTTCATGATCGATTACGACAGCCGCGACAATTGCGAGCCCTACTCGCCCGATTTCGTCCATTCCGACTTCCGCGGGATGCTCACTGAAGCCGGTTTCAGCGTCGCCGACGGCCCGCCGAGCCGTAACAGCTTCTTGCAATCGATCGTGGCGACGCGGCCATGACCAATCTGGTCGCGGTCGCCGATACCAGCCTGCATGTGGTGCGGCGCGGACAGGGGCCGCCGCTGCTGCTGCTCGTCGGGCTCGGCGGGCGCGCCGATTTCTGGGCCGGCACCATCGACCATCTGGCAGATCGCTTCGATTGCATTTCCTTCGATCATCGCAAATGCGGCGACAGCTTGCCGTCGGATATCCGCACCACCGTGGCGGTGATGGCGGCCGACGCGCTGGCGCTGCTGGACCGGCTCGGCATCGAACGCGCCGACATCGTCGGCCATTCATTGGGCGGGGCGATTGCCCAGCATATCGCCGTGCATGCACCGGAACGGGTCAACCGGCTGGTGCTGTCGGCGAGCTGGGCGGGGCCGCACCCGGCGTTCCTCGAACTCTTCGCGCTGCGCAAGCGGGTGCTGCAGAATTGCGGCCCGGCGGCGTACATGTTGCAGGGCAATCTGCTCGGCAACCCGGGCTGGTGGGCGATGGACCATCACCAAGCGATGCAGGCCGGCATCGCCGCGCGCCTGGCGAGCTTTGCTGGCATCGAGACCGAGATGGAGCGGATGGACGCGGTGACGGCGCATGACCTGCGCGACCGCGTCGGAGAAATTGCCGCCGAAACCCTGGTCATCTGTGCCCGCGACGATGCGATTACGCCGCTGCCGCTGTCTGAAGAACTGGCGCGGCTGATCCCGCGCGCGCGTCTGGAGGTGCTGGTCGCCGGCAATCACTTCGCGCCGGTCACGGTGCCCGATGACTATCGCGCCCGACTGGCGGCGTTCCTGTGAGCGAGGACGCGAATTTCGGTCGCTGGTCGGCGGTCATCGGCCCCGACGAGGCGCCGAGCTGGTGGCAACCTTTGCCGTCGCGCGGCCATGTCAGCGTCGCGCTGTCGCCGGAAAACACCCCCTATGATGGCTTTTCATCGGGTGTACAGGTGCTGCCGCCCGGGTGCAGCGTTCGCGAGCACGGCCATCAGCGCAATCACGAGCTGCTGTTCATCCACGCCGGGACGGGCACCGTCACCATCGAAGATGACACCCATGACCTGAAGCCCGGCAGCATCGTGCTGCTCGGCCGCCACGCCCGGCATTTTCTCGTCAACACCGGCGATACCGACATGCACATCTTCTGGGTGTTCATGCCGCCGGGGCTGGAGGACTGGTTCGCGGCCATCGGCCGGCCGCGCACCCCCGGCGAGGCGATGCCTGAAGCCTTCGCCCGGCCCGAAGATGTCGGCGATGTGCGGGCTAAACTGCGCTTCGTGGCGCCGAAACCGCGCTGAATGCTGGTCATTTCGGCGGCCGAGGTCGAGGCGCTGCTGCCGATGCCGGTGGCCATCGCGGCAATGCGCAGTGCGATGATGCAGGTGTCGCAGGGCCGCACCGTGCTGCCGCTGCGCCAGTTCATGGCGATCCCCGATGCCCCGGGCAAGCTGGCGGTGATGCCGGGCTATCTCGCCGACCCGCCGGTGTTCGGGGTCAAGACCGTCGCCAAATACCGCCATCCGCCGGGCAGCCCGCATGGTAGCCATGTCGGGGTGCTGCAACTGTTCGATGCCACCACCGGCCTGCTCCTGGCGATCATCGAAGGCGGCAGCCTGACCGCGATCCGCACCGCCGCTGCCTCGGCGCTGGCCACCGATGCCCTGGCGCGACCCGGGGCGAGCCGCCTCGCTATATTGGGCACCGGCGAACAGGCACGCCGCCATGTCACCGCGATGGCGGCGGTGCGGCCGATAACCGAGGTGCGCGTCTGGGGGCGATCGCTCGCCAACGCCCGGGCCTTTGCCGAAGCGCTGGCCCTGCCGGCGCGCGCCTGTGCCGATGTCGCCGAAGCGGTTGCCGATGCCGATGTCATCTGCACGACGACACCGGCAGCCGATCCCATCCTGTTCGGCGCGATGGTCGCGCCGGGAACGCATATCAACCTCGTCGGCTCGGCCATCCTCGAAACGGCCGAGGCCGATGCGGCGCTCGTCGTGCGTGCCGAATTCTACGTCGATTATCGCGCCGCCGCGCTGGCGCAGGCCGGTGAATTGCGCCGCGCCATCGCCGTCAAACTCGTCGGGCCCGACCATATTCGCGGCGAAATCGGCGAGGTGCTGCTGGGGCAGGCGCCCGGGCGCAGCAACCCAACGGCAATCACCGTCTACAAATCGCTGGGCGTAACGGCGCAGGATCTGGCCGCGGGTGCGGCAGTGCTGGCGGCGGCGCGCGCGACCGGGAAGGGGCGCGACATCACGCTCTAAAATTCAGTGTCGTAAAGTGGTCGCCATTTTCAAGATAATGATCACCGGAAATGTGCTAGCAAGAGCAATCAAAAGACTGCGAGTCCAATAACATGCTGATCTACGGTATCATTATCACTCTGGTATCGATGGTATCTGTCTTTTGGCCGGAAAGACGAGCCGCAGCTGTAGAAGAGCGCATTGCCAAAGGTGACGACAGGATCTTCGAAGAACAGCGTGCTTATCAGGCATACCCCTGGATGCGAGACCCGAAGCGCATCCGTATCGTCGGCATCATCGGCACGGTCTGTGGGCTCCTCTTCTGCATCCTGCAAATCTATCGGCCTTAGGGCTCGCGTGCGTTGCAAGCGGGGGGATGACCGACGCCAGACGCCATGTTAGCAAGCCTGCGTCCGGGCTCTTCCGGAGTTACCCGGTCTCAGGAGATCCTCATGCGCGCTGCCCTGCTTCTCGTCCTGGCGCTTGCCGCCGTTCCCGCTGCTGCCCAGACGGCAGCGCCTGCCGCAGTTGAAGCGCCGGCCGGCTATTCCTCCACCAGCACGCCGATCGGCACGCTGCTCGACGATGCCGCCGCCAAAGCCGTGCTCGACAAGATCGTCCCGGGCCTGACCACCAACCCGCAGATCGACATGGCGCGCGGCATGACGCTCAAGGACATCCAGTCCTATGCCGCCGAACAGCTGACCGACGATGTGCTCAAGAAGATCGACGTCGATCTGGCTTCACTC
>JBILPK010000270.1:0-3756 GCA_044373875.1 Polymorphobacter sp. | reverse complement strand
ATAGCCATCTTGCCGCCCAGGCCATTCTCGGGATGATCAATTCCGCCGACGAACTGCCATATTTCGCGCGTGATATCTGCGTTCAGGCTGCGATAGACGATTATATCCGGCCATGCTTCGAGGGACTGATGCCCACCTGAATTGGCTACCGACTGACGTTACCCCCGGAAGCTCCGAGCTGCTGCCGGATGATGGACACGAAATCAGGCTGACTTGGCCTCCCGCTCGCGCAGGATCGCGATGACCTGCTCTTCCGTAAATCGTGATTGCTTCATCGTCCGTCCTTTCTCTCCTCGGGCGGACTCTGATCATATCTGGAGGAGTTTCAGTGGGTCACGTCACACACGGCGCCACCAGTAGATTACGCCACGTCGATAGAGGTGCTGCTGGGCAGCCATTCGAAGCATCTCGCGACGGAATTGGCACACCGAAGTGCACACCAACTCCGCAGCTTTGCGGATCATGCTAACGACATCAATGAATTAAAGGAAACTTGGTCGGGGAGACAAGATTCCCGACTAACTTCTCAATCTATACAACACATTGATTTTATTGACGTTGGCAACAGCATGCCACAGGATTATGGCACATTCAATGGCACAGTTTTGTGCACAGTTTCAGTTTCAGCTAAATGATGGAGGCACGGCGCTGCCACCCCAAGCTTGTCAGGCGCTTTAACGCAATTCGATCCCTTCTCTATAGCGGCTTGTGTCAATAGGCGCACGCCATCGTCCTTCGCTGCGAGTGCCGGGAACGGTGGTTGGGACGTGGCGCCGGGTATCGACGTAAATTCTGGCTTTCTGCCGATTTGCAGGACGTGCCGCATGTGGTTCGTGCTTCTCTCCGGGGTCGGCACATGGCCTCCCCATGATGGGTTAAGACAGAGCGGTGTGGATCAATCCTTGGAGCACCCTTGCCCCTGAATGCGAGCTGCGGCCGTTACGATCTGACGCCACTTTCGCCCCCGTGAGGACATCTTTAAGCCGAAGCAGAACCTTGAAGCTCTTGTTCGTGACCCGTCTGTTTGTCAGCCCGTCAGGCGACCGCAGTGCCGGGATCGCTGCCCCAGCGGAAGTCGGTGCCGTTGGTCCACATCCGATGCAATATCGATGTCGATGAGCCTGCAGCTGGTCAGCAGCGTGCGCTGTTCCTGCGCCGCCAGCGTCTTCACCTGCACCGGCCTGAACATGCCGACCCGCATCATCTGCGCGATCCCCCGCGCATCGTTACGGTCGGACTTGTTGACCTGCTGCGCCTGCAACAGCGCCTTCATGTGCCGGGTGTCGACGCAGATAACCGGGACGCTCAGGCCGCTCACCAGCCATTGCGACAGCGGCCCGGCCTCGATCCCGCCCATAAATAGTCAACGCCAACCGACGTCAGCAGCATGGCAATGTCATCCGGCTCGGACGGCACCTTGCGCTCGCATAGCACCTTACCGGCATCGTCCACTACGCACACCGACGTCTCCTTCACCGGGACATCCAGACCCACGAAATGCGTCATCGCTATCACTCCTTCCCGATGCTCGAGGTCAGGCTCGACCCCGATACAGGCATCGTATCTGAAGGGGCTGCAATCTCATCCACCGTCGAAATGCAGCCGCCGCGATACACTACCTTTTGGCAATGTCGGTCAATCGCGCCTGGCCAGGCGAGCAGCCCGGATTCTTGGCGGCATTTTTCTGCGTTTATCTAAACGGCGGCTCTTTGGCCTCCCCGTTCTAGCGGCTTCGTAATTGACCTTGCTCCGGCGAGCGGCAATGGTGTCGCAACAGAAAGTTCTGCCCGATCGACCCTTGCCACGCGGGCCAGGTCAAACCCGTCATTCACAGGACCATCGCTTTGAAGAGACGTGACTTTATCGCCCTGACAGGGCTCGTCGGCAGCGGTCTTGTCGTCCCGAACGTCCTAGGCAAGGTCATAGCCGCGGAAGCCTTGAATTCCGCCCTTGATATTGCGTTCAAGAAGCGCCTTGCCGATGCCGCGCTTGGCGCCGCTTCCGGTGCCGGGGCCACGTATTGCGACGTCCGCGTTGGCCGCTACCTGAGCCAGGCTGTGATCACTCGTGAGACCCGCGTCGAAAACGTCGTCAACACCGAATCGACCGGCATCGGCGTTCGCGTTATCGCCGATGGCGCCTGGGGCTTTGCCGCCACCAACGAGATGACCGTCGATGCCGCTGCTGCTGCCGCCCGTCAGGCCGCCGCGATCGCCAAGGCCAACGCGACGATCCAGACGGCGCCGGTCCAACTTGCCCCGGTGAAAGGCGTCGGCGAAGTGGCCTGGGCCACGCCGATCAAGGTCAACGGCATGAATGTGCCTGTGAAGGAGAAGGTCGATCTTCTCCTCGCCGTCAATGCCGCCGCCATAGCGGCCGGCGCCGATTTCATCAATTCGACGCTGTTCCTCGTCAACGAGCAGAAGTATTTTGCTAGCACCGACGGTTCGTACATCGACCAGGACGTCCACCGCATCTGGGCCCCCTTCACGGCCACCGTCATCGACAAGGCCAGCGGTCGCTTCCGCGCTCGCACTGGCCTCGCCCAGCCGATGGGCATGGGCTATGAATTCATGACCCCCAAACCCGCCGGCCGTCACGTCCTGCCCACTGGCACCGCTGTTTACAGCACCTCTTACGACATGCAGGCCGATGCCGTCGCCGCCGCCCGCGATGCCCGCGCCAAGCTGAAGGCGCCGTCGGTCAAGCCCGGCAAGTACGACCTAGTCCTCGATCCGTCGCACAACTCGCTGACCATCCATGAGTCGGTCGGCCACCCGCTCGAACTGGATCGCGTGCTGGGCTATGAGGCCAACTACGCTGGCACCAGTTTTGCCACCATCGACAAGCGCGATGCGGGCTTCAAATACGCCAGCGATATCGTCACCTTCACCGCCGACCGCCAGCAACCAGCCAGCCTCGGCGCCATCGGCTATGACGACGAAGGCGTTCCCGCCAAACGCTGGGACCTGATCAAGGACGGCGTCCTCGTCGATTATCAGGCCACCCGCGACCAGGCCCATATTCTCGGCAAAACCGCGTCCGACGGCGTCAGCTTTGCCGACAGTTGGTCAAGCGTCCAGTTCCAGCGCATGCCCAATGTCTCGCTGCAGCCGGGTAAGGCGCCGCTCACCCCGGCGCAGATGGTCGCACAGGTCGAGAACGGCATCTACATCGTCGGCCGCGGTTCCTATTCGATCGACCAGCAGCGTTTCAACGCCCAGTTCGGCGGGCAATTGTTCTTCGAGATCAAGAACGGCAAGATCGGCGCCCAGATCGAGGATGTCGCCTATCAGATGCGTACACCCGAATTCTGGAACGCCTGCACCGCCATCTGCGACGCCAGCGACTATCGCCTTGGCGGCACCTTCTTTGACGGCAAGGGCCAACCCAGCCAGGTTTCCGCCGTCAGCCACGGCGCCGCCACCGCGCGATTCAGCGGCATCAATGTAATCAACACGGCACGGTCGCTGGGTTGATCTTGCAGCGAAAGAAGAAGCATGGCGGCTGGGGCCGACGGCCTTGGCCGCCAGAGGCCACTGCCGTCTGCCTCCAATTGACCTTCACTCCTAGACCAGCGATGTTGACAGCCAGCCGCTTCACACACCCCAGCCCATCGGAGCACCACCTTGAAGAGACGTGACTTTCTCGCCCTCACCGGGCTGGTCGGCGGCGGCATCGTGTTGCCGTCCGCCTTCGGCAGGGCCATTGCCGCCGAGGAATTGCAATCCGCCATCGACGTCTCCGTAAAGAAGC
>JBILPK010000269.1:0-3761 GCA_044373875.1 Polymorphobacter sp. | reverse complement strand
CCGCCCCGGCGCCTCGGTGCTGGTGCTCGGCGCCGGCCTTGCCGGCATGCTGGCAGCGATCGAGCTGCGCAATGCCGGCTACAAGGTCGAAATCCTTGAATACAACAACCGACCCGGCGGCCGGAACTGGTCGCTGTATGGCGGTGACACCTACACCGAGCTTGGCGGCGCATCGCAGCAGGTCGGCTTTGCCAAGGGCAATTATCTCAACCCCGGGCCGTGGCGCATCCCCTATCACCACCGCACCATCCTGCATTATTGCAAGGCCTTCGGCGTCGCGCTCGAACCCTTCATCCAGCTCAACCACCAGGCGCTGGTGCACAATTCCAAGGCGTTCGGCGGCAAGCCGCAGCGCTATCGCGAATTGGCGGCAGATTGGGACGGCAATGTCGCCGAACTGCTCGCCAAGGCGATCGACAACAAGGGGCTGGATTCGGAACTGCGCGCCGAGGATCGCGACCGGTTGAAGGAAGCGCTGCGCGACTGGGGCCTGCTCGACAAGGACATGCGCTATGCCAAGGGGCTGCGCACCTCGCGGCGGCGCGGCTATGACCGGCCGCTCGGCGGCGGCGTCGATGGCGCACCGATCGCCTCGACCCCGTTCAAGTTCGGCGACCTGCTCGACGCCAATATCGGCGATCTGGTCGCGCAGCACATGGAAAACCAGCACCAGACTACGATGTTCCAGCCGGTCGGCGGCATGGGCATGATCGGCAAGGCGTTCGGCAAGCAGGTCGAAGGCCTGGTGCGCTATGGCGCCAAGGTGACGAAAATCGACCAGTCGGGCGGCGCGGTGACCGCGACCTATACCGACCTCGCCAGCGGCCAGACGCGCACGGCCAAGGCCGATTACTGCGTCTGCACCATCCCGCTCGGCATCCTCAGCCAGATCGAGCTCGATGCCTCGGCTGGCATGCTCGCGGCGATTGCCGCGGTGCCCTATTCCAACTCGGTCAAGGTCGGGCTGGAGATGAAGACGCGCTTCTGGGAGGATGACGAAGCGATTTATGGCGGCATCAGCTACACCGACCAGCCGATTTCGCAGATTTCCTATCCCAGCGGCGGCCTGCACAGCGCCGGGCCGGGGGTGATCCTGGGTGCCTATGCCTTTGGCCCGGCCAGCTATCGCTTTGCCGGCATGGCCCCTGAGGAACGCGTCCGCATCGCGCTCGAAATGGGGTCGGTGTTCCACCCCGGGCGCTACAAGGAACAGTTCAGCAACGGCGTCGCCGTCGCCTGGAGCCGGGTGCCGTTCACGCTCGGCTGTTGCGCGCAATGGAACGAGGCGACCCGCAAGGAACATTATCAGACGCTGTGTGCGGTCGACGATCGCATCGTCCTTGCCGGCGAACATGCATCCTATGTCGGCTGCTGGATGGAAGGCGCGCTGCTGTCGTCGCTCGATGCCATCACCCGGCTGCACAAACGGGCGCTGGAGGCCTGAGATGAAGACCTTGTTTCTGGGCCTCGCCCTTCTCGCCACCCCCGCGCTCGCCGCCGCGCCGGCAGCCCCGCATCCGGGTGAAAAAATCTATCGCGAGGTCTGCCAGGCCTGCCACATGGCCGATGCCAAGGGGGCCATCGGCGCCGGCCGCATCACCGCGCTCGCCGGCAATGCCAATCTTGCCTATCCCGAATATCCGATCGGCGTGGTAACCGGCGGCAAGGGCCCGATGCCGTGGTTCCGCGGCAGCCTGACCGACCAGCAGATCGCCGATGTCATCGGCTATGTGCGGGTGAACTTCGGGAATAAATACAAGGGCAAGGTGACCGCAGCGATGGTGGCGGAGAGTGGCGTACCGTCACCGGGCAGAGACGAGCGGTAAGCACGCCTCTCCCGCTTGCGGGAGAGGCGAGACGCGCGCCAGCTCACCGGGTGAGGGTGTATCCAAGCAACGGCGCTGGCAGAACACCCTCACCCGGGCCGGCTCCGCCGTCTCTCGCCTCTCCCGCAAGCGGGAGAGGGGCAGTCAAGCCTCGACCTGCACCACCAGCATCTCCAGCAACGCCACCGCAAACGCCGCCATGTTGCCGATCCGGTCATCGCTGCCCGTCGCCAGCGTCCGCACCGCCGCTGCCGGCCCCGCCACCGCGATGCAGCTGTGCCCGGCGGCATCGCCATAGGGGTTGCCCTTCGGCCCGGCCGCCCCGCTTTCGGCAATCCCCCAGGTCGCGCTGAACTGGTGGCGCACCGTCTCGGCGGCGAGCATCGCCCAGGGTTCCGATGCCGATTTGATGCCGACGACGTCCTCGCGCTTCAACCCGAGCAACCGGTGCCGCGCCCGCGGCGTATAGACGACCGCACCACCCAGATAGCACGCCGACGCCCCCGGCACGGCGAGCAGCGCCGCCGACACCAGCCCGCCGGTCGCGCCTTCGGCCACCGCCACCGTCTGCCGCCGCGCCATCAGCACCGCGGCAGCGCGCGCCCCGGCGGCGAAGACGGCGGCGAGGTCGGTGTTGGAGGTCACAGGAACGCCTTCAGTTCGGCCATGAAGCGGTCGAACTGGTCATGGTGCAACCAGTGCCCGGCGTCGGCGAATTCGACGACGCGCGCATTGTTGAAATGCACCAGCCGGCCATCCTTTTGCGGGTTCGATGCCCAGCTGTTGGCGCCATACATCAGCAGAGTCGGGCAGGTGATCGCCGTCCACAGCGCCTCGACCTCGGGCTCGGGCATGTCGTGGAAGGGCCAGACCATCAGGTGATTGTCGAACTTCCAGCTGTAGCTGCCATCCTCGTTGCGGTTGGCGCCGTGCACGGTCAGGTGATGCGCCTGCTCGGCGGTGAGATAGGCGTTTTCCGACCGCATGCGGTCGAGCGCCGCCTGCAGCGTCGGGTAGCGCTTGGGCAGCCGCCCGGCGGCGGCCCGCTTGTCGGTGATCCATTTGCGCCAGCGATCGGCGAACGCCACCTTGGCACGCTCCGCCTGCATCGCCGGGCTGGGGCCAAGCCCTTCGATGGCGACGAGCTTTGCCACCTTGTCGGGATAGAGCCCGGTGTAGCGCAGGCTGATATTGCCGCCGAGCGAATGGGCGACGATCGTCACCTGTTCGGCGTCCATCTGGTGGATGAGCTGCGCCAGGTCGTAGACATGGTCCATGACACTGTAGCAGCCATCGGCGGCCCATTGGCTGTCGCCATGGCCGCGCAGGTCGGGCGCGATGACGTGCCAGTCGGCGGACAGCTGCTGCGCCACCCAGTCCCAGCTGCGGCAATGGTCGCGCCCGCCATGGACGAGCAGCAGCGGCGGCGCCGAGGCATTGCCCCAATCGGCATAATGCAGCTTCAAACGCTGCGACATATAGCTGTGCGAAGTGGGGCCGGTCTGGATCATGCGCCACCAATTTGGCGAAACGGTCGCGGCGTCAAGCCTTGGCGCATCAGACCACCTGCGTCGCTGTCCCCGCCACGGCATACCAGGTCACCAACCCGCCGCAGATCAGCGCCGCCGGCAGCGGGTTTGCCGTGCGCCGCCAGCAGAAAGTCATGATGACCGCAACCAGCGCCAGCAGCGGCACGAACTGGATGGCGATGACGGTCGTCAGCGGGTCGAACCCCGTCGGCAGCCGCCCGGTGGCGAACAAGACCCCGTAATCCACCACCAGGAACAGCAGGATTCCCCCCGCCAGTGCCACCATAGCGGCACCATATTGCGCCATGACACCTCGCCCGGTGCCCGCCAGCACCCCCGAAAGCCCTCGCGCCATCACCCAGAAACACAATGTCAGCGGCACCAGATACACCGGATACAAGCGCCA
>JBILPK010000268.1:0-3772 GCA_044373875.1 Polymorphobacter sp. | reverse complement strand
AGCATCCACGCCGCGCCAAACCCGTCAAAATCGATCTCGAAATGTACAAATGGCGCCACTTGATCGAAAACTTCTTCGGCAAACTCAAGGAGTTCAAGCGCATCGCCATGCGCGCCGACAAAACTGACCAGAGCTTCAGCGCCATCATTTACCTGGCCGCCGCAGTCATCAATTCACGGTGAATCTCAACAGACCCTAGCGCAGGGGCGTCGATTGGCTCGGTTCGTTTATCGAACTGTCCGGCGTCGGCAGGTGCGTACGGGCTTCTACACCGCGTTCGTTGCCTTGCGCACCGCGCTCGAGCACCAGGGCTGCGACGTGCGTGTCAATGATTTTGCCACCGCGGCCGCGATGCCGGGCTACCCAATCGGGATTGCCGGATATCCCACCGTGCTTGACGCGGTTACGTTGACAAATCCGGCTATCTTTGGCCCGGGTGATTTCGGCATGCCAGCCGATGCCGTGGCTGTAGCCTCCCAAGAACGAATGAAGCTGCTTATCCAACCGTCGGAATGGTTCCGCGACTATTATCGGCCAAGCTGCGGCGAGAAGGTGGTGACTTGGTTCGCCGGCATCGATACTGATGAGTGGGCTGATACCTCCGCTTGTGCCAAGACCGTCGATGTCCTGATCTATGACAAGATCCGCTGGTATCGTGACACGCGGGTTCCGGCGGTTCTCGACAGGCTGACCGCGCACCTCGATTCACACGGGCTCAGCTACAGGATCTTGCGGTACGGCTACCATCACCGAACAATGTTTGCCGACGCTCTGAAGGCATCGCGCTCCCTGGCCTTTCTTTGCGAGCACGAGACGCAGGGCCTTGCTTACCAGGAAGCCCTCGCGGCAAATGTCCCCGTGTTTGCATGGGACGAAGGTGAATTCGTCGACCCTCAGTTGAAGATTGCTGCGTCGCCGGGACTGAAAGTCAGTTCGGTGCCTTATTTCGACGACCGCTGTGGCGCCCGCTTCCGGCTTGCGGGTCTAGAACCGCAATTCGACGCTTTCTGGGCAGGGCTGGGGGGCTATCGGCCGCGAGAATATGTAGTTCACGAGCTTGGCATGACGACATCGGCTGCTGCCTACCTGGCGCTTTATGCCCGCGCCGGTGGTCTCGACTGACTGCGAATATCGAAACAATCACTCGGTCAGGATGTGGCGCTCGTCCTTCTAACACGTGTCCACCACCCAGCGCTCCTCACCTTCCAGCCCTACAGCCGAGAGGCAACCGGTCCGATAGGCGCCGGTATCAACCCCGATCCGATTCTTGGCAAAGAAAACGCCATCGTCGTAAACAGTGTGGCCGTGTACGATCACGAGACCGTGGTCAGTATCATCAAGCGTGAATTCATCTCGGATCCAAAGCAAGTCGTGCTCCGATTGTCGCGAGAACTTTACGCCTGGCCTGATGCCAGCGTGAACAAAAAAATACCCGCCGCAACTAAAGGAGGCAGGCAAACTCGTTAACCAGGCAATGACATGTTTCGGGATAGTTTTCCTGGCGGTCTTGATGAGCATGGAGGTATCGTCAGCATCTATCTGGGCATCAGGCACACCAAAACTTCGGAGTGTGGCCAAGCCGCCATATTTCACCCACAAGTCCATCGCGTCATGATCACCACGCAAGGCTTCCAAAAGAGCGGCCTCGTGATTCCCTTTCAAAATGATAAAATCAGACGATTGGTGCGCCGCGAAGAATTTTATGAGCTCTGCCGATTCCTCCCCTCGATCGATAAAGTCTCCCAGGATCACGCACCGCGTTCTTAGTGATGCTCGATCTCTTGCGTCACGCGCAATCTTGACCATCAATTCGCTAAAAAGGTCCATTCGACCGTGGATGTCGCCGACCGCATAGATGCGCTGTCCTGCCGGCAACCCGGACGGCGCGGCTGCTTGACCAAAAATTTTCCATAGCGACATTGTCAAATTCCAAGCGCAGTCGGCACCGTTGTCGCCGCTCTCTCGCACACGGCTGCAGCAACCAAACCGCGCTGTGCATTATCGCGCGCGCTTGTCATGACCCGCAGATTCCGCTGCGATACGAACAAAATCATTGAAGCGCGAAGGTGAGCATTGCCATGCCCGAGATGGCCAGCAGAAGCAGAATAACCGTTGCAAAAATGGTCGGAAATATTTCTCCGACTCGGGATACGAGGGATCGAACCAATAACCTATGGCCCGCTGCCGTCCGGAGCAACGATGTTGCGGGTACCAGCATCGCCCCCCCGATTTCATCACTGGCGGTCACCGAAAATGCGACATCAAGACGCGCTTGGATCAAGTGCCACCACAAGACCGCCAGCAGACCGACGACAGGAAAGCTAAGTGCGAAGTTAATAAAAGCGTCCTGTTGGCGCGGCCCTATTGTAATACAGAACTGCTGTACCGGGTACGAAAACAGTAAAATACTGTTAGCATATTTATGAAAAATTATAGACATTCTCGGGAAAGGCGCAGAAGCGAGCCCGAGAAAGAGCATAAGATAGGCCAAAGGAAAGCCTATGAAGGCGATAAACAAAGGAGAACCGTCCCAAGTGCGATTGCCAATTAAAGATGCAATCGCAATTGCCAAAGCGGCACAGGCGGCAAGGATCTGGTTGAGTGGCACTATCACGCGAAGTTCATATGCCAGAGCGCCGAGCAGAAAGGAGAGGAGGGCGACAACGCCCTTGCCGTAGAGCGCTGCGTGCGAAGTTCGAACCGAACCAAGCGCGTCGCTGCCGAAAAGCTGGATGCAAACGCACACACCAATCACTACCGTAATCGCGATTCCAATGACAGGCTTCCTGAACTGACGCCTTCTGGAAGTGATGGCGAGCGCAAAAATACCCATGATGGCCACCGGGGACACCCAGAGCGTACCATTAACAATCCCTGAAACATTATTAAATTGAAACACACCCGGAAGGTAGAATTGAGGGATGGCGATCAGATTCAAGCCATATTGCCACAGCAATTCGTCCGTAAAATATCGAGACAGCGTGTCAGTGGTTGTTATTGGCCCGACCGCGAATCCCGCCAAGAGCACGGCTGCAACCAGTGTGGGTGCATAATGACAGATACGACGTTTAATAAAATCCCTTGGTTGATGCTTCTCACTGCTTGCGGCTAACAAAAAGCCACTTAATGCAAACAGTGCCGACAAGAGCAATGACGGAAGTATCCAGACCGGCGTGTTAATCAGAGATCCGTAGCTTTCGCTCAATTCCAAACTTTGAAACGTGACGATGGCACCGATCAGCATAAGGCGCAGAGATGAAAAACCGTGAACCCACGGTCGTTGCCGCTGCAAAGCCCTTCCTATCGATGTCACCCAGAAGTCCTCAATCCATGAACCCGGCAGGGCATAGGCAATTCTTGCAGCGAAGCAAGGCGTCGCAAGATCCAAGCCGGGAGCGATAGAGGTAGGGTAACCGCCCGATTGTAACCGCCTGCCCGGGGTGACGGTGGTGTTGTAATGCACGTCGCTATTGACGTCGTTATTGACGTCGTATGCGGCGGAGGTCGGGTTGGGCGTGATCGAGGTTCTGGGAGTCGAGCGCCGTCGTCGCTGGCCGGACGCGGTGAAAATGGAGAAAAATGACTCGCAGAAATCCGCCAAAGTGGTGCTAGGCCTCGCTACACGCGTGGTAATTGCATGGTTGACCTAGCACTACTTTGGCAGAAGTTTTGAGGCGGGCTCGGCGATGAGTTTATCGCAGTGAGGGCACCGGCCGGGTGGTGGGCGTGCGAAGAGATCAAGGATGGCTTGCCTGATGGCCGGCATCGTCGG
>JBILPK010000124.1:0-10709 GCA_044373875.1 Polymorphobacter sp. | reverse complement strand
CGTCGCCGCCTGCGAACAAGCCATCGGCGCCACGGTCGCCCGCCATGCCATCGCCACCGGCGGCGCCAGCGCCGCCAGTGGCGTCGACGCCTTGCTCCACCCGGTCGACAGTGATCGTGCCGCCAGCCTGGGTGGTGAAGGTCGAACTGCCACCCGTGGCGGCACCACCGCGAAAGGCGCTGCCTTCGTCGTTGCCGTCGCCCGACCCGCCCACGCCCCGGGCAAAAAGAAACACGCCGGACGCGTCGGCGGAGAAGCTGCCGCCGCTGGTTATCACGATGTCCGCCCGGCCGCCGAAACCGTCGCCGCCGCGGCTCACATCGCCGCTGCCGCCGGCGCCGTCGGCGATCAACGCCACCCGGTTCGTGTCGATAATGCCCGCGCCGGTAATCAACGCAGTGCCGCCAAGCCCGGCGCCGCCCGCGGCGACCGCGCTGCCGCCGCCACCGATCCCCGAGGCCTCAACCTCGACATCGCCCAGCGTCAGCGTGCTGCCCGCCATGCTCTCGAACTGCGCCGTACCGCCGGTGCCGGTGCCAGCGGACGAGGGATTGGCATCGAACCGGCTGGCACCGCCGATGCCCCGTACATCGACAAAGCTGGTGCCAGCGACCTCGATGACGCCGCCGCCGCTCGCGGTGACGCTTGCCGTGCCGCCCTGGCCCGATGCGGCAACGCCACCACCCGGGAGTACCGAAGAACCGACACCGACAGCCGACATGACCACGCCAAGCCCGCCGATGGTGATGTTCTGGCCATCGGCCGTTACCGATATGGTGCCGCCAACGCCGGCGCTGCCGGATTCGCCGGCGGGATCGTCGCCGATGCCGTTGGCGGTGAAGCGGGCAGTGCCGCCGATCGTTACATCAAGGCCGTTGGCCGCGGTCAGGCTGGCAGTGCCGCCGGTGCGCGTATCGCTGCTGCTCTGCGTGGCGAAGAACGCTTCGGCCGATAACAGCAGATCGCCGGCAACATTGAGGAAGACGCCAAAACCGCTGCTCTGGTCATTGCCGTTGATGATCGCTTCTGTGCCGCCGCGCAGCGACAGGTTCGACGCAAAGTCCGCCCCGATCCCCGGATCGGAACCCTCGATCGTCAACCGCGCCGATGTCGTCGCCCGCGCGGTCAGCGCCGAGGTGTAACTGCCATGGCCGATGATGATATTGGCTTCGGTCGCATTGACCGGCGTATCGGCGAAGGGACCGCCTATCCCGGTGGCAACAACATTGTGCCCCGCCGACAACACCACCGTGTTGCCTTCGACATTTGCCGCCCCGGCAATGGCAAAGCCCAGTTGCGAGCCGCCCGACACCAGCAGCGTGACGGCATCGTTGCGCGGCACCGCGACCATGTAGATGCGATTGTTGACGCCGGCACCCGCCGCCGGGCCGGTCGTCTGGCCGCTGTGGGTGATGACATTGCCCGACGCGCTGGTGCCTTGCGTGACGGTAACGTCGAACAGCCCGGCGTTGAGCGTGAAGTCCACCGCATCGGCCGCCACCAGCGCCGCCGATCCATCGACCTGGATGGCGCCCGCCTGGGTAACCCGCGGCGCCACGGCGATGATATAGTTGCTGGCGCCCTGCAGCGCGTTGATCTGTGCGCCCGCCGCAATGTCGATGCTCGCCCCGGCCTGCGTCGCGGCACCCAGGCGGAAGCTGCGGTTGGCGCCCATGAAATCGCCATTGCCATCGGCGACCGGGTCGCTGGCAGTGAGCAACAGGCTGCCGACGTTGAACTGCGCGGTATTGCCGACGAGCACGCCGCCCGGCGCGTAGAACCAGACCCCGACATTGGGCTGCGAATTGACATTGCCGTAAAGCCCGATCTGCCGGCTCGGG
Source organism: Polymorphobacter sp. (assembly GCA_044373875.1). Classification (GTDB taxonomy): domain Bacteria; phylum Pseudomonadota; class Alphaproteobacteria; order Sphingomonadales; family Sphingomonadaceae; genus Sandarakinorhabdus. The sequence goes on along the minus strand of JBILPK010000124.1, from coordinate 8,868 downwards.
TCCGCCGCGATGATGCGGTTGAGCACGGTGACCGGGCCACCCAGCGCTGTCGTGTAATCGACGGTATTGCCATTGGGCAGGAAATTGATCGCGCCGCCGCCGGTACCGGTATCGGTCGGCGTCCAGTTGATCGTCGCCTGGGGTGCAAGCACCTGCACCGTTGTCGTATTGGTGCCGTCGGTGATGGCGATCTTGCCGGGATCGAAGACGGCGCCGCCCTGAAAGGCCTGCGCCAGCAACGGCGCCGTGGTCAGCGGCTGGCTGACCAGCAGGATCGCCAGCGCCGATCGCGAGGCGCTGCCGATGGCACTGCCGTGCACGGTGCCGCCGGCGGGCCGCACGACGGCCTTGCGCACGCCGTCGTGGCGCAGCGGCATCCAGCGCAGGCGGCGATCGCGGCGCATCAGCGGGCGTTCCACGGGATCAACCGCGCCGTAAGCGACATCAGCACGCGGACATCACCGCTTTTCGTCGCCCCGGCATCCTTCAAGGGCACCGCGACGGCAAGATCGAGCCGCAACTTGTCCGAGACGCCGACGCGCGCGCCGGCGCCGACCGATGTCACCTGCTGCGGATCGGTGCCCGCCGGGGTATTGCGGTTCCACACCCATTCGGTATCGACAAAGGCATAGGGCTGGGCACCGATGCCATAGCTCGGCAACAGCGCCAGCCGGTCATAGCGCAGTTCGGTGGCAAAGCCGACGCCGCTGTCGCCCGACAGCACGCCCGGATCATAGCCGCGACCGATGGTGTAGCTGCCGGCGGCAAAGGCTTCGAACGAGAACACTGCTGCCGATGAAAGCTGCGCGCGTGGGCTGATCGCCAGCACGATGCTGCGGGCAAAGCGCCATTCGGCGTTGCCGTTGAAGCGCACCACCGTTGCCTGAGGATCGCCATCGACCAGGCTGGGCGGCACGATGCCGCCAGCGCAATTGGCGACATTGGCGAGGCAATTGGGGCTGGGGTCGAAAATATCGATGCCCTTGCGCACTTCCAGCGAACCGAACAACCGCCAGCCGATGGTGCCGCCCGGGCCAACGCCCTTCAGATCGACGGCATCGGCCTCGAGCCGCAGGAAGCCGACGCGCAGCCGGTCCTGGCTGAGCGGCTGGGTGGCGAAATCGACCTTCTGGTTGATGAAATCAAGGCCCGCCGTACCGCGCAAGGTAAAGGCCTGGGTGCGGACAAAGGGATAGCTCGCCTCGATATTGGCATAGAGCGAGCGCGCTTCGACATCGGGCACCGTCGGCCCGAGGCCGGGCTTCGTCCAGGCATAGGTGAAATGCCCGGCCAGCCGCAGCCCGCCGCCGCCGACGCCGAAATCATGGCCAAGCTGGACGACCTGCTGTTCGTTGAAATCCGCCGTCGAATAGACCGACACCAGGGTGCGATCGGCGAGCCCGGTCAGGCCATAGGCCTGGGCGCGCAGCTGCCCACCGAAGCGCCCGGTTTCGGTCGGCGCGAAATTCTGGACGTTAATATCGACTTCGAACGGCGTGCGCCGGACGGTCACTTCGCCGATCATGTCGCCGGCTTCCGTCCCGGCGGGCTTCAGCGCCAGCCGCACGTCGAAGCCCGGAATATCGCGGGCGAGCAGCAGATAACGCTCGGCCTTGAAACGGTTGAAGACCTCGCCGGTGGCGAGATGTTCGAGATAGCGCGCGATCTGGCGCTCGTTGCGGCTGGCATCGCCGCGCACCCGCACCGCGGTAAGCCTGGCATAAAGCACTTCGAACTTGACCGTGCCGCTCTCGATGCGCTGCGCCGGCACCTGCACGGCGGCGAGGTAGCCCTTGTTGCGCAGGATCGTGCCGGCGGCATCGCGGATGTCGCAGACCACCGCGATCGGCTGTTCGGTGCCGACATAACGCTGCCATGCCGGCGCCAGTTCGGCGGCATCGACCGGCCCGAGATTGTTGAAGGTCGCCGACGTCAGCGTCACCTTGATCGCGGCGTAGGACGGATCGGCGAGCGCGCAGGGACTGCGCTCGATATCGCCTTCCACACTCAGCCTGGGTGCCGCGGGCGCCGGTGCTGCCTGGCGACGGCTGGGGTCGATTTCCTCGCGGGTCGGCAGGCCGACGGTGCCGACTTGCGCCACAGCCGGGGTGGCGATCAGCAACATGCCGAGAACGCATGACAAAACCGGGCGACACGGCACTGCCGCAGCCCCGTTCGTTACGCGATTCAACACGACCCCTACCAAGACAATCCCCTTGCCGGTTTCGAAACTAGACCGGTCCGATAAAAGAGTCATGTCCCATTTGGGGGTAGTGGTTGGATAAATTCGCCAATTCGACCAGCCGGCTGCGGCGACTGTCCGATTGCCCCGGGCGGTCACCCCGGCTAACCAGATCTTTCGCTTCAGCAAAAGAGCCGCCGCCATGTCCGCCACCCCCGCCCCCGACCGGCTCGTCATCCGCCGCCCCGATGACTGGCATGTCCATCTGCGCGACGGCGAGATGCTCGCTGCCGTGGTCGATGCCACCGCCCGGCAGTTCGCCCGCGCCATCGCCATGCCCAACCTGAAACCGCCGATCACGACCGCCGCCGCCGGTGCCGCCTATCGCGACCGCATCCTGGCCGCGGTCGACCCGGCGCTCGACTTCATGCCGCTGATCACCTGCTACCTGACCGATGGCATCGCCGGCGACGAACTGGCGCGCGGCCATGGCGAGGGCATCTTCACCGCTGCCAAGCTCTATCCCGCCCATGCCACGACCAATTCGGCGCATGGCGTCACCGATGTCGCACACATCCGCGACGCGCTCGAAACCATGCAGCGCATCGGCATGCCGCTGCTCGTCCATGGCGAAGTCACCGATGCCCATGTCGACATCTTCGACCGCGAGGCGGTGTTCATCGAGCGCACGCTCGCCGGGCTTGTCCGCGACTATCCCGAATTGAAGATCGTTTTCGAACACATCACCACCGCCGAAGCGGTCAGCTTTGTCGAAGCTGCCGGGCCGCAGGTTGCCGCGACGATCACCCCGCACCACCTCGCGATCAACCGCAATGCCATGTTCGAAGGCGGCATTCGCCCGCACCTTTATTGCCTGCCGGTATTGAAGCGCGAGACGCACCAGCGCGCGCTGCGCCGCGCCGCGACCAGCGGCAATCCGAAATTCTTCCTCGGCACCGATTCCGCCCCGCATGTCGCCGCCACCAAGGAAACCGCCTGCGGCTGCGCCGGTTGCTACAATGCGCCCTTTGCGCTCGAAAGCTATGCGCGGACCTTTGAAGAAGAAGGCGCGCTTGACCGCCTCGAAGGCTTTGCCAGCCTGTTCGGCCCGGCCTTTTATGGCCTGCCGGTCAACAGCGGCACGGTAACGCTCGAACGCACCGGCGTGACGGTGCCCGACCATATCGGCGATGTCGTGCCCTTCCATGCCGGGGAAACACTGGCCTGGCGGTTTGTCGGGGCTTGATGGCTGATCGATCTTTCGCAACGGGGGAACATTCATGGGCGTGCACAGACGCGGCTTTCTGCGCTCGGCAGGATCGGCGATAGCGGCGCTTGCGGTGGTGCGGTCGGCGCCGTCATCTGGCGCGGCACGTTGGCGGGCGCTGTGGGATGGCCGCAGCCTGCAGGGCTGGACGCGACTGGGTTATGCGGCCTGGACGATCAGGGACGGCATCCTCGCCTGCGATTCCGGGCCGATCAGTTACCTGGTTTCGGACGAGGATTTTGGCGATGTGCAGATCCGGATCGAATTCTGGGTCAGCGACAATGCCAACAGCGGCATCTTCATCCGGTGCACCAACCCGGCCGAGGTGACGGTCAACAATGCCTATGAAGTGAACATCTTCGAACAGCGCCCCGATCAGGCCTATGCCACCGGCGCGATTGTCGGCGTCGCCAAGGTGGTCGACAGGCCGAGGACGGGCGGGCGCTGGAATGTGATGGACATCATGGCGAAGGGCGATCGCTTCACGGTCACCATCAATGGCCAGCGCACCGTCGACAATGTACGGGATGCGGCGCATGCTCGCGGCCGCATCACCCTGCAATATGGCGCGGGCGTGGTGAAGTTCCGCAAGGTCGAGGTCCGGGCGATCTAGGGTCAGGACCGAGACGGCGTCCGCCGCTAGTCCAGATAGCGCCGCCCGACTGCCGTCAGGTCATCCGCCAGCTCATAGACCATCGGCTTGCCGGTCGGGATTTCCTCATGGACGATATCGTCGTCCGAAATCCCCGACAGATGCTTGACCAACGCGCGCAGCGAATTGCCGTGCGCCGCGATGATGACACGCTTGCCGGCCTTGAGTTCGGGCACGATGGCGCTTTCCCAATAGGGCAGCACCCGCGCGATCGTGTCCTTCAGGCTTTCGGCGTCGGGAATGGCGATGCCGGCATAGCGGCGGTCGGCCGACAGGTCATATTCCGAACCCTTGGCCAGCGGCGGCGGCGGAATGTCGAAGCTGCGCCGCCAGATCTTGACCTGGTCCTCGCCGTGCTTCGCCGCCGTCTCGGCCTTGTCGAGCCCGGTCAGCCCGCCATAGTGACGCTCGTTGAGCTGCCAGTTCTTGGTGACCGGCAGCCACAGCCGGCCCATGTTTTCGAGTGCGAGGTTGAGCGTCTTGATCGCCCGGGTCTGCACGCTGGTGAAGGCGCAATCGAAATCGAGCCCCGCCGCCTGCATCGCCGTGCCCGCCGCGCTCGCCTCGGCGATGCCCTTGTCGGTCAGATTGACATCCCACCAGCCGGTGAAACGGTTTTCCAGGTTCCAGGCCGATTGGCCGTGGCGCAGCAGGACAAGGGTGGGCATGGCGACTCCGCAGAAAGCGATACCGCGCTCCTCTGCCAGCCCGCGTGCCGTGCTGGCAACCGGCAACTAACGCCGCAGCACCCGGCCAACCGCCAGCAGCAACGCCAGGTTGATCGCCATGCCCGCGACGATGACCAGCACTGCGGCGACCGGACTGTCAGCCGGCAGCAGCCCGAGGGCAAAGGCCCAGGGCAGCGCCGCGAGCATCGCAAAGACCATGCCGAGCGCATCGCCCTTGAGGCCGAACCAGCCAAAGGTCGTGGCCAGCCCGAGCAGTAGCGCCCCGGCCGCAGCAAGGGCATATGCAAACGCGATCAGGGTGACGAGCTTCGCCATGGCGACACCATGGCCATGGCAGTGCCGGCGATGCAAGCGAACGCCGGTTTCATGCCCCGTATTCGGCCCTGATCGCCGCGCTGTGGGCCCCGAGCGCCGGCACCCGGCCCGGCGCGGGCGTTTCCCCCGCCACCTGCACCGGCGCCGCCGGCAGCGAGACCGGCCCGTGTTCGGCGAACGCCATCGCCCGCCGCAATTGCGGATGCAGCGCCAGGTCGGCGACACCGTTGACAGCGCCATGGGCGATCCCGGCGGCTTTCAGCAGCGCCATCACCGCCGCGAGGTCGATCCCGGCCAGCGCCGCCGCCACCAGGCCGTCGACGACCGGGCGCTCGGCAACCCGCAACGGATTCGTGGCAAAGCGCGCATCGTCGGCAATCCCGGCCGGCAGCAGCGCCGTCGCCAGCGCCCGCCATTCGCGTTCATTCTGCACCGCCAGCACGACCTGCCGGCCATCGGCGGTGGCAAAGGCGCCATAAGGCGCGATCGACGGGTGGGCGAGCCCGACCCGCGCCGGGGCCTGGCCGCCCTGTTCATGGTGGAGCAGCGGCACCGTCATCCAGTCGGCGATCGCGTCGAACAGCGACACCGCCAGCCCGCGCCCCGCGCCGGTCACCCCGCGCGCGATCAACGCTTCGAGGATCGCGGCATGGGCATTCATCCCGCAGGCGATATCGGCGACCGACACCCCCACCCGCCCGGGTGCCTCGGGCGCGCCGGTGATCGCCGCCAGCCCGGTTTCGCACTGGATGAGCAGATCATAGGCCTTCATGTCGCGATACGGCCCCGCCTCGCCATAGCCCGAGATATCGCAGGTGATCAGCCGCGGGTGCCGCGCCCGCAGCGCCTCCGCGCCAAAGCCGGCGCGCGCCGCGGCGCCCGGCGCCAGATTCTGCACGAACACATCGGCGCGGGCGACCAGCCGCGCCAGCAGGGCGGCATCCGCCGGCTGCTTGATATCGAGCACCAGGCTTTCCTTGCCGCGGTTGAGCCAGACGAAATAGGCGCTTTCGCCCGCCACGACGGCATCATAGCCGCGCGCGAAATCGCCTTCGGCGCGTTCGATCTTGATGACCCGGGCGCCCGCCGTCGCCAGCCGCGCGGTGCACAGCGGCGCCGCCACCGCCTGTTCGAGCGCCACCACCAGCACACCGGCCAGCGCCCCATCCATCATCAGGCGCCCATCAGAACGACTTGGGCAGCCCCAGCACATGCGTGGCGACATGGCTGAGGATGAGATTGGTCGAAATCGGCGCCACCTGGTACAGCCGGGTCTCGCGAAACTTGCGTTCGATGTCATAGCTTTCGGCAAAACCGAAGCCGCCATGGGTCTGCACGCACATGTCGGCGGCGAACCAGCTCGCCTCCGACGCCAGCAGCTTGGCCATGTTGGCCTCGGTGCCGCAGGCTTGCCCGGCATCGAACAGCGCGGCGGCATGATCGACCATCAACGCGGCGGCCGCGAGCTGGACATGGGCGCGGGCGATCGGGAACTGCACCCCCTGGTTTGCGCCGATGGCCCGGCCGAAGACGCTGCGTTCGGCGGCATAGGCGGCGGCGCGATCGATGAAGAACTGCCCGTCACCGATGCATTCGCTGGCGATCAGGATGCGTTCGGCGTTCATGCCATCGAGGATGTAGCGAAAGCCCTTGCCCTCCTCGCCGATCAGATTGGCGACCGGCACGCGCAGGTCATCGAAGAACAATTCGGTGGTCGCATGGTTGATCATGGTGCGGATCGGGCGGATGGTCAGGCCGTTGCCGATGGCGCTGCGCAGGTCGACGAGCAGCACGCTCATGCCATCGCCGGGGCGCGCCGCGTCGTCCCGCGGCGTCGTGCGCACCAGCAGCACCAGCAGGTCGCTGTGCTCGGCGCGGCTGATCCAGATCTTCTGTCCCGAAACGACATAATCATCGCCATCGCGCCGGGCAAAGGTGCGGATGCGGCTGGTATCGGTGCCGCTGCCGGGTTCAGTCACGCCAAAGGCCTGGAGGCGCAGCGCCCCGCTGGCGATGCCGGGCAACCAGGCCGCCTTCTGCGCTTCGCTGCCGTGCTTGAGCAGCGTGCCCATCACATACATCTGGGCGTGGCAGGCGCCGCCATTGCCCCCCGACCGGTGAATTTCCTCGAGGATCGCGGTGGCCGCCCCCAGCCCGAGCCCGGCGCCGCCATGGCTTTGCGGGATGAGCACGGACAGGAAGCCCGCCGCGGTCAGCGCCGCCACGAATTCGGCCGGATAGGCGCGTGTCCGGTCCTTTTCCTGCCAATAGCCACCGGGAAAATCGGCGCACAGCCGGCGCACGGCGTCGCGGATCTCGGGAAAACTGTCTGCAGCCATGCCCGGGTGTAACCGGTCTGCCCGCCGCGTCCAAGCACCAAGGTCCAAGCGCCAGGCCGGTTGCAGCGCCGCGCGGAAGGCTGCGCAGCAGCGGCCATGGCATAAGCCCGGCTTAAGGCAGGCGCGCTAACGGCGCTCACGGGCTGTCCGACAGCCCGCCGATCACCCTCGAAAGGGCAGGAATGACGCTGGAATCGTTGCATACCGCCGAGTTTTCCCGGGGCATCGCGGGCCGGGTGTGCCGTCCTGTCGCAGCCGATAATCGCGGGCGCTGGCGCAAGGGTACCGGCATCGCCCGTCAAACGCCCTCTTGCCCCCGACAGATTTGCAGGCTTCAGTTTCCCATCATGATGTTCCCCCGTCTTTCCCCCGGCATCGCCCTGCTGGCACTGGCCATCACCGGCGCAGCCGCAGCGGCCGACCAGCCGATCACGATCGGCGCGGCGCAGCGCCAGGCGCTCGGCATCCGCACCGCCGCGGTGCGCGCTGCCGGCGCTGCTGCCATCGCCACGCTGCCCGCCACGATCGCGCCGCCACCCGGCGCGCGCGTCGCGGTATCGGCGCCTTTTGCCGGGGTGATCCGCCAGAATTTCGCCACCGCCGGGCAAAGCGTGCGGGCCGGCGAGGCGCTGGCAACGGTGTTCAGCCGCGACGTGCTCGAAATCGGCGCCGAACTGGCGCGCGCCCGCGCCCGGCAGGGCGTGGCGCGTTCGGCCGCAGCGCGGACCGACCAGCTGGTGCGCGAAGGCATTGTCGCCGGCGCGCGGGCCGAAGAAGCCCGCGCGGCGCTACGCGAAGCGCAAGCCGATGTCGCCTCGCGCCAGCGCCTGCTCGGCCTCGCCAATGCCGATGCCGGCAGCGGCGTCTACACCTTGCGCGCCCCCATCGCCGGGCGGATCAGCGCCGCCAGCGCAACCACCGGCGGCGCCGTGGATACCATGGCGGCCCCCTTCATCATCGATGCGGCACAACGCTATGCGGTCGAGGCGCAATTGCCCGCGCGTCTCGTCGGCCAGGTCCGCACCGGCGATCGCATCGGCCTGCCCGGCGGCATCACCGGCACCGTGACCGCCGTCGGCGTGACGGTCGATCCGCAAACCCGCTCCGCCCGCCTGCTCGCCAGCGTGCCGGCGGCGCCCGGGCTGGTGTCGGGCCGCAGCCTCGCCATCACCCTGTATGGCCGCGCCGCCCCCGGCGCGGTCAGCGTGCCGCGCGGCGCGCTCGCCCGCATCGGCAACCGCATCATGGTCTTCGCCGCCACGCCTTCGGGCTTTGCCGCGCGCCCGGTGCAACTGCTCTCGGCGGGGAGTGCCGATGCCGTCGTCACCGGCCTTGCCGCCGGCACGGTGGTGGCGATCAGCGGGGTCAGCGAGTTGAAGGCTATCGCGCTTGCTGCCCCGGCCGGAAAATAGCCGCGTGTTGGC
>JBILPK010000123.1:0-10720 GCA_044373875.1 Polymorphobacter sp. | reverse complement strand
CGATGGCGTTCTTGCGCTTGCCGGTCGCATAGGCGCGGCCATAGGCATCGATTTCCTGCTCACGCAGCGGTGCGGGCGGGCCGCCACCACCGGTGTGGGCCGGGTTGTGCGGGGCTTCGGTGGTGCCGGGCACATAGGTGCCGTCCTGCATGCCACCGAGATCGGAAAGGGACTGACGCGTGTCGGACATTATTCAGCAGCCTTCTTGTCGCCAGCTTCCTGGGCGGTAAGGGTCGAATTCTTGCGGTTCATCGATGCGACATCGATGACTTCGGGGCTCTGGGCGGTATGCGGATGCTCAGTGCCCTTGAAGACGCGCAGGTTGCGCATCTGGTCACGACCGAGCGGGCCGCGCGGTACCATGCGTTCCACGGCCTTGATCAGGACGCGTTCCGGGAAACGGCCTTCCAGGATCTTGGCAGGCGTGGTTTCCTTGATGCCGCCCGGGTGGCCGGTGTGGCGATAATAGATCTTGTCGGTCGCCTTCTTGCCGGTGAACCGGACCTTTTCGGCGTTGATGACGATGATGTTGTCACCGCAATCGACGTGCGGGGTATAGCTGGCCTTGTGCTTGCCGCGCAGGCGGTTGGCGATCAGGCTGGCCAGGCGACCAACGACAAGCCCTTCGGCGTCGATGATCAGCCATTTCTTCTCGACCTCGGCGGGCTTGATCGAGGCGGTGGAACGGGTGAGCATGGTTCTGTTTTTCCGGCAAAAAAGCGAAACGGCCAGAGGAACCCCCCGGCCGGATGACGCGTCTATCTCGCAAAGCCCGATTTTCGTCAAGCTTTTCCGCCGGTTTTTCGTGCGGTATCAAGATACCGCATCGCGGCGCGTCGGCATCGCCCCTCACATGGCCTTGTGTTTTGCCTGGGTCGCTGCGTCCAGCCGCAGGAAGCGCGCGGCATTGTTGTAGAAAATGTCGCGTTTCTGCGCCGGCGTCAGGAAGGGGGCCTGCTCGACCGCCTGGATGGCGCGCTCGATGGTTTCGGGCCACACCATCTGGTCCGACCCGAACATGGTGCGCGGGCCGAAGCCGGCATCGACCAGCGCCTGCAGATAACGGTAAAAGGCCGGACGCGGTTGGGTATAGGCGATGACGCCGATGTCCACATGGACCTGCGGATGCGCATAGAGCAGCGCCAGCGTGTCATCGAGCATCGGGAAACCGGCGTGCATGATGTTGACGCGCAGCTTGGGGTGCCTGGCCAGCACGGGTTCGAGCAACAGCGGGCTGCTCAACCGGGCTTGGTAGCCCATGCCGGGCAGATAGGCAGCGCCGGGCGGGCCGGGACCCATATGGATGGCGACCGGCACGTCGAGCGCTTCGGCCATTGCCCAGACCTTGTCGAGCTTGGCATCATCGACACCGATGCCGGCATATTGATAGCCGAGCTCACCGATCGCGGTCAGTTGCCCGGCGGCCTTGGCGCCGCCAAAATCCTTGATCATGCCGGTCAAATCGCCGAGCTGATTGTCCGACGGCATCAGGCTGAACAGCACGCGATCGGGCGCCGCCTTGTGCCAGGCGCTGACCAGCTTGTAGCGGCCGCTGACGACGCCGATGATATTGTACTTCTCCATCATCGCGATGCTGCGCGTCATCACCGCCGCATCATCGGTGGGGGACCAGATCGGATCGGCGCAGCGCGGGTGCTTGAACAGGTCGAGAAAGGTATCGAGGTAAGGCTTGGCTGGGTCCCAGATCGGCATCGGATCGATCGGCGTGCACATCGCCAGCGGCGGCGGCCCCTGATCATCGGCGGTCAGCGCGTGCATGTGCATGTCGATGATCGGTTCACGCGCCGCAGCCGGCATGGCGATGGTCAGCAGCAGCGCTGCGATGAATCTGATTGTCATTCTGCCCCCTGGGCGAAAACTGGCGTCTGCCAGCGGCAGTGTCAACCCGTTGGACGGGCGCCACAATATTCGGCGAGCCAGTCGCGCAGCCGCGGTACGGCGTCGTCATCGGCGATATAATCGGCGACCGGCAGCAGCGCCCAGTCCTGGCCTTCATCGCCGAAGCGTACGGCCGCGACTTCATCCTCGGTCAGTTCGATGGCGAGGAAGTGCGAGCGGGTGACGCCATCACCCAACAGATAGGTGCGGTGGTAATGCACCCGGCTCACCGGAACGGCGATGCCGAATTCCTCTGCCAGCTCGCGCAGCGCGCATTGCGCCGGGCTCTCGCCGCCCTCGCGCCCGCCGCCGGGCAGATCGAGCAGGCCGGGGAAGGGGATATCGGGCCGGTCATCGCGGCGGTAGACGAGCAGCGCGTCGCCGAGCAGCGCCGCCAGCTTGGCGCCGCCGAAGGGCATTCCGTCCCAGGTCATTTGGCCCAGCTCATTCTGCAGCATGCGCCTGCAGATGCCCCAGCGCCGTGGTTTCGAGCGCCTTGGCATGGGTGGCTTCGAGCACGACTTCGGGCGCAAAGCCGGCGAGCCGCGCTTCTTCCCAGCGCGCCGCGCACAGGCACCAGCGATCGCCCGGCACCAGCCCGGGAAAGCCGTATTCGGGGCGGGGGGTCGACAGGTCATTGCCGGCGCTGCGCGAGAATTCGAGGAATTCGGCGGTTACCACCGCGCAGACGACATGGCGGCCCTGATCATTGGCATCGGTGTTGCAGCAGCCATCGCGGAACCAGCCGGTCATCGGCTCGGTCGAGCAGAGGCTGAGCGTTCCGCCGAGGACATTCTTGCCGGTCATGGCTTTTTCACCGCCCAATGCGCCGCGACCGTCGTCGCCATCACCAGCAAGGCGCCGACCCCCTGGTGCGCCACCCCGAGCGGGATCGCGACCCCCGACAGCACGGTGGCGACGCCGAGCGTGAACTGCGCCAGCACGGCGGCGCCCAGCGCCAGCGCCGCCGGCCCGGCCCCGGCGCGCCACAGCTTGGCCGAGACATGCAGCGCGAACAGCGCGACGACAATGGCGAGGCTGCGGTGCAGGAAATGCACCGTCACCGGATCATTGACGAGATCGGCGAGCGACTGCGCAATGCCCGGCGGCACCAGCGCGCCGGCCATCAGCGGCCATGTATCCGACGCATGGCCGGCACGCAGCCCGGCGACAAAGGCGCCCCAGACGATCTGCACCGCGAGCAGCGCAGCAAAGGGCAGCACCCAACGCGACGGGCGCGCGGCCACCGGTGGCGCCGTGCGGCGGAGATCGAGCGCCGTCCAGATGCAGCCGGCCATGATCGTCAGCGCCGTGCACAAATGCACCGCCAGCCGTTCATGCGCGACCTCGGTGCGCCCGACGAGGCCCGACGACACCATCCACCAGCCGATGGTGCCCTGTAGCCCACCAAGCATGAACAGCGCGAATAGCCGCGGCTTGTACCCCGCCGGAATCGCGCCGCGCAGCCAGAAGACGGCAAAGGGCAGCGCAAAGGCCAGCCCGATGACGCGGCCAAGCAGGCGGTGGACATATTCCCAGAAAAAGATGCCCTTGAACTCGGCAAGCGACATGCCGCGGTTCATCAACTGGTATTGCGAGCTAGCCTGATAGGCGGAAAACTGGGCCTGCCATTCGGCATCGCCGAGCGGCGGCAGCGTCCCCGACACCACGTCCCAGCGGGTGATCGACAGGCCCGATTCGGTCAGCCGCGTGATGCCGCCGACCACGACCATGACAAACACCAGCGCCGCGACACCGAACAGCCATAGCGCGATGGCGCGCGGCCGGGCAGCCGCGGGCAGGGCAGGGACGGAAGCAGCAAGACTGGCCATGGACATCCCCGTAATCGCTCCGCCGCCGCCCGCCAAGCGCGCAAGAGTCGCGGCTCAGCCGGGTTCCCAGCCGAAAACATCCTCTACCCCGACGCCGAACACCCGGGCGATGCGAAAGGCGCTTTCAAGGCTGGGAGAATAGCGCCCTTGTTCGATGGCGATGATGGTGTGGCGGGTAACGCCGATCGCAGCCCCGAGCGCTGCCTGGCTCATCCCGCCCTGCGCCTCGCGCCATTCGCGCACCCGGTTGGTGATCGGCGGGGATTTGCTCATGCTCCGCGCAGCAGCATGCCCTGCAACAGATAGTCGCAGACCTGTGCGACGATCAGGCTGAAGAACACCATGTGGAACAGCAGATTGCCATCGCCGCGCGCGACGAACCAGGCCAACGCCGACAGGATGCCCAGCGCCAGCACATCGCCCGACCAGGCCCCGGCGCGGCGCAGCACTGCGCGTTCACGTTCATCGGCCGGGGCTTCCGCCTCGTCGGGATTCATCACCGCCAGGGCGATCTGGGCGATCACCGACGCCACCACCACGCCGATGACATAGCGCAGCAGCAAGCCCAATGGCGCCGGTGTTTCGGCGAGAGATGGTGACAGCAACACCAGTTTTTGCAGATACCACAGCCCAGCGCCGCCGGTGAGCAGCGCCATCACCCAAGCGGATTTTTCGCGAAATGACATGGCTGCTCCCTTTTTGTCGAATATCTTCTACAGCATGTCGGCGCTTTAGGGCGTAATGTCAAATATTTTTTACATGACAGGCAAGTCGCTTGCGCAACATCATGTAACAATATATCAATAAGCCATGCCATTGCGTATATCCCACCTGCTCGACAAATCGGCGATGCTGCTGTCGGGGCTCTGTCTCGTGCACTGCCTCGCCGGGTCGGTGCTGCTGGCGGTGTTTGCCGCGTCGGGGGACTGGCTGGGCCATGATGTCCATGTCATCGGCCTGCTGCTGGCGCTGCCGCTGGCGGCGGTCGCCTTGTGGCGCGGCATCGCGGTACATGGCCGCTGGGCGATCGGGGTTCTCGGCGCGGCGGGCATCGGCCTGATGGCGGCGTCGTTGCTGATCAGCCATGGCGGCATTGCCGAAGTCGCGCTGTCGATTGTCGGGGTATGCCTGCTCGCTGCGGCGCATCTGTGGAACTTGCGCGCCTCGCGGCACTGACACGCGTGCTTGCAGACGGCGCCGTTCGGCCCGATATTGCCGGCATGTCCACCTCTCACGATCACGCCCATGATATCCGCAGCGGCGCTGCGCTTATCGCCGCTGCCGAGCGCGCACTGGTCGGATCGGGCGAACAATGGACGTCGATGCGCGCCGCCGTCTTCGCAGCGCTCTCGGGCTTCGATCGCCCGGCCAGCGCCTATGATGTCACCGAAGCGGTCAGCACCGCGCAGGGCCGGCGCATCGCGGCGAACAGCGTCTATCGCATCCTCGATCTTTTTGTTGCCAACAATGTCGCGACGCGGGTCGAAAGCGCCAATGCCTATCTCGCGAATGCCCACCCCGGCTGCCTGCACGATTGCATTTTCCTGGTCTGCGACGCCTGTGGCCGCGCTACCCATGTCGATGACGACCTGTTGTCGGCGCGCATCCGCGCAACCGCGGCAGCAACAGGGTTCCGCCCCGAAAAGCCGGTGGTCGAAGTGCGCGGCCGCTGCGCCGCCTGTCCCTGAACCGCAACAACAGTGTAAAGTCGGCGCGACACGCCGCATCGACAGGACGGCCGCAAGTCGCTAGCGTCCGCGGTCAAGAATCAATAATTCCGGCGGTTCCTTGGTGACAAAGCGTCCTTCCACCCCGTTGCTCGATACGGTCAATGTGCCGGCCGACATGAAGCGACTATCGCATGCCGACCTGCGCCAGCTTGCCGACGAACTGCGCACCGAAATGATCGACGTCGTGTCGACGACCGGCGGCCATCTCGGTGCCGGCCTTGGTGTCATCGAACTGACCGTGGCGCTGCATTATGTTTTCAATACGCCCGATGACCGCTTGATCTGGGATGTCGGCCACCAGGCCTATCCGCACAAGATCCTGACCGGCCGCCGCGACCGCATCCGCACCCTGCGCCAGGGCGGCGGTCTGAGCGGCTTCACCAAGCGCACCGAAAGCGAATATGATCCGTTCGGCGCCGCGCACAGCAGCACGTCGATCTCGGCGGCCATCGGTTTCGCCGTCGCCAACAAGTTGAAGAACCAGCCCGGCAAGGCGATCGCGGTCATCGGCGATGGCTCGATGTCGGCGGGGATGGCCTATGAAGCGATGAACAACGCCGCCCAGGCCGGCAACCGCCTCGTCGTCGTTCTGAACGACAACGACATGAGCATCGCGCCGCCGGTCGGCGCGCTGTCGGCCTATCTGTCGCGGCTGTTTTCCAGCCGGCAGTTTCTCGAATTGCGCGAAGCGATCAAGCAGATCAGCCGCAAGGTGCTGCCCCAGCCGTTGAAAAAGGCGGCGGCTCAGGCCGATGAATATGCCCGCGGCCTGATGCAGGGCGGCGGCACGCTGTTCGAGGAACTGGGCTTTTACTATGTCGGCCCGATCGACGGCCATAATCTCGAACATCTGCTGCCGGTGCTCGAAAATGTCCGCGATGCCGCCGAAGGCCCGATCCTGATCCATGTCGTGACGCAAAAGGGCAAGGGCTATGCGCCTGCCGAAGCCGCCGCCGACAAATATCACGGCGTGCAGAAATTCGATGTCGTCTCGGGCGCCCAGCACAAGGCGACCCCCGGGGCGCCGGCCTATCAGAATGTCTTTGGCGACGCGCTGATCGCCGAAGCGAAGCGTGACCCGAGCATCGTCGCGATCACCGCCGCCATGCCGTCGGGCACCGGGGTCGACCGCTTCAACAATGCATTCCCGGATCGCACCTTCGATGTCGGCATCGCCGAACAACATGCCGTGACCTTCGCCGCCGGCCTCGCCGCGCAGGGGATGCGGCCGTTCTGCGCCATCTACAGCACCTTCCTGCAACGCGCCTACGACCAGGTCGTCCACGATGTCGCCATCCAGAATCTGCCGGTGCGCTTCGGCATCGACCGCGCCGGGCTTGTCGGTGCCGATGGCTGCACCCATGCGGGTGCCTTCGATGTTGCCTATCTCGCCACGCTGCCGAACTTCGTCGTCATGGCGGCGTCGGATGAGAACGAACTGACCAATATGGTCCATACCATGGCATTGTACGACGATGGCCCGATCGCGGTGCGCTACCCGCGCGGCGAAGGTACCGGCGTCGCGATCCAGGCCGAACCGACTCGGCTCGAGATCGGCAAAGGCCGCCTTGTCCGCGAAGGCAAGACGGTGGCGATCCTGTCGCTCGGCACGCGGTTGCAGGAAGCCGAAAAGGCCGCCGAGGAACTGGAGTCGAAGGGCCTTTCCACCACCATCGCCGACATGCGCTTCGCCAAGCCGCTCGATCACGACCTGATCAGGAAGCTGGCCACGACCCATGAAGTCGTCCTCACCATCGAGGAAGGCGCCGCCGGCGGCTTCGGCGCGCATGTCCTGACCTGGCTTAGCGACGAAGGCCTGACCGACGCCGGGCTGAAGGTGCGGACGCTGCGGTTGCCCGATGTCTTCCAGGACCATGACAGCCCGGCGAAGCAATATGCCGAAGCGGGGCTCGATGCCCCGGCGATTGTCGCGACGGTGCTCGAGGCGCTGCGGCACAATTCGGTGGGGGTGGTGACGGGCGCGCGGGCGTAGATCCGTGTCGACAGACTGCTTTCGGTTCGGGACGATCCAACGATAGCCGATTCCGCCTGTTACCGGCGCCACGCCCCGAACTAAGCGTTTTTTTTATTCCCAAATTGGGAAAACGTCACTTGTTTCCCGTTTTGGGAAATGTTATCGCATTCATCATGAGGATCATCGCCCGGAACCGGCTGATCGCGTTCTGGACGCTGCACCCGGCGGCCGAAGCCTCCTTGCGCCACTGGCATGAAGTTGCCGCGGCAGCAGCATGGCAAAGTCCGTTCGATGTAGTAGCCGACTTCTCCAAGGCCAAGGCGCTCGATGGTGAGCGCGTGCGGTTCGAAGTGGCGGGCGGCAACTTTCGTATGGTGGTTGCATTCGATTGGCGCCGCAGCATCGCCTTCATCAAGTTTATCGGCACCCACGCCGAATATGACCGGATCGACGCACATTCAGTCAGTTTGTTTTGAGGCCAGGGAGGGCCAGGACGATGCACATTCGACCCATCCGTACCGATGCCGACCACGAAGCGGCGCTGCGCGAAATCGAGGCGCTGTGGGGCGCCGATGAAGCCAGCGAGGCTGGTGACCGGCTCGATGTGCTGGTGACGCTGGCGGAGGCCTATGAACGCCGTCGCTGGCCGATTGCGCTGCTCGACCCGATCGAGGCGATCGAAGCGGCGATGGCGATGAACGGCCATAGCCGTGCCGACCTCGCCGCGCTGATCGGCCAGCCGCGCGCCACCGAAGTGCTGGCGCGCAAGCGCGCGCTCAGCCTGGCGATGATCCGCAAGATCGCCAGCGCCTGGCACGTACCGGAAAAAATCCTGGTGCAGGAATATGCGCTGGCTCGGTGATTGACAGGATTGATATAGGAATTTTCCTACATCAAAAGAATGTGTTATTAGATCGCTGCGGCGCTCTTTGACATTGTTGGCCCCCTGATGATCGCGCCGGCGCGGTGGATTTGCAAAACCGCATCCGGCGTGACTTTCGTGACTTTCGCGGTGCTGCAACGCCCCGCAATCGGTGTCACCCCGGGCTTGACCCGCGGCCCGGCTTTCGGTGCGGCGTTGGCATGCTCAAGCCTTTTTTGGTCATGCCAGCCAAGGCTGGCATAATGCCCCGTTGCAGCGACGCGGAAGCAGGCCGGGTCCCGGGTCAAGCCCGGGATGACATTGGAAGCGGCGGGCGCCGGAAAGCCCGCAGGTGCGTCAACTTCGTTAACTTCGCCCTCCCGGCCCCATCTCCCGCTGACCGAATGGCAGTCATGCGACGTTCGCCCCCTCGACCGCGTCGGTCGGCTCCCCTATGCGGCATCCATCATGCATGCGCCCCCCGCTTCCGTCGCCCGGGTCCCGACCCGGGGCGAAATTCTCCTGCTCGGAACGCTCACCGCCTTTGGCGCGCTGACCATCGATCTCTATCTGCCGACCTTGCCGGTGATCGCCCGCGATTTCGCCGTGTCGCCAGCGGCGGTGCAATTGACCTTCACCGCCTTTTTCGTCGGCATGGCGCTCGGACAGCTCTTCTACGGCCCGCTCAGCGACCGCGTCGGCCGCCGCCCGGCGATCCTGCTCGGCTGCGTTGTCTATGTCGTCGCCAGCCTGTTGTGTGCGCTGGCGCCGACGATCGAATGGCTGGTGGCGGGGCGCTTTGCCCAGGCGCTGGGTTGCTGCGCCGGCATGGTGGTGGCGCGCGCCGTGGTGCGCGACCGTTATGACCATCGCGATTCGGCACGGATCTTCTCGCTCCTCGTCCTCGTCCTCGGCGTCGCGCCGCTGGTAGCACCCTCGGTTGGCGGCGCGCTGGCGGCGCTGGTGTCGTGGCGGGCGGTATTCATCGCGCTGGCGCTGTTCGGTGCCATCGTCGGCGCCGCGGTGTGGTTCCGCCTCGATGAAAGTCGCTCGGCCGCGACCGAGGCCAAGGCACGCGGCGAATCGGTCGTCGGTGCCTATTGGGACTTGCTGCGCAGCCGCCGCCTGCTCGGCTACACGCTCGTCAGCGCCTGCAACGGCGCGACTTTGTTCAGCTATCTCGCCGCAGCGCCCGATCTCGTCATCGATATCTGGGGCTTCACCCCGAGCGAATTCAGCGCCATCTTCGCCGTCATTGCCGTCGGCGTCATCGGATCGAGCCAGGTCAACCGCCGGCTGCTGCTGCGCCATTCGCCCGATCGCATCCTGGGAGTCGCCAGCCTTTTTGCCGTGGCGTTCGGGGTGGCGCTGCTCGCCGTGGTGCTGCTCGGCCTGTCGAAATGGCTGGTACTGGCGGGGCTGTTTTGCGTGCTGACCTCGAACGGCTTCATCGCCGCCAATGCGCTCGCCGGGGCGCTGTCGGTCGATCCGCTGCGCGCCGGCACCACCTCGGGGCTGTTCGGCGCGGCCAATTTCGCCACCGGGGCGCTGGCTTCGGGCACGGTGGCGGCGCTGCATGATGGCACGCCGGTGCCGGTGGCGCTGGTCATGGCGATGGCGCTGGCGGTAGCGTCACTGGCCTATTTCGGGCTGGCGCGGCCGAAATGACCGACACGTTCGGGCTGCGCGCCTTCCTGCTGGCGCTTGCCGTGGTGGCGGTATGGGGCACGAATTTCGTCGTCATCCGGCTCGGGCTCGATGCCTTGCCGCCGCTGCTGTTCGCGGCGCTGCGCTTTACCCTGGCGGCGCTGCCCCTGGTGTTTTTCATCAAGCGCCCGGCGGTGCCGTGGCGCGACCTGGTGCTTTATGGGTTGTTCATCGGCGTGGGGCAGTTCGGGCTGTTGTTCATCGCCATCGACGGGCTGATCGCGCCGGGGCTGGCCTCGCTGGTGGTGCAGGTGCAGGTGGTGTTCACCATCGGGCTAGCGATGCGCGGCACCGGGGAGCGGCTCACGGCGGTGCAGTATGCGGCGCTGGCGCTGGCGGTCGCCGGGGTCGGCATCATCCTGGCGCATACCGGCGGCACAACGACGCCGCTGGGGGTGGCGCTGGTGATCGGCGCGGCGTTCGGCTGGTCGCTGGGCAATATGGTGACTCGGCGGGCCGGGCGGATCGACATGCTGGCCTTCATGGTCTGGTCGTCGCTGTTCGCGATTGCGCCGCTATTCGCGCTGGCCTTTGCCTTTGAAGGCAGCGCCAGGATCGCCGCGGCGCTGGCGGCGGCAGGCCCTACGGTCTGGGCGGTGGTGGCGTGGCAGACGGTCGGCAACACGCTGTTCGGCTATGGCGCCTGGGGCTGGCTGATGGCGCGCTACCCGGCATCGAGCGTGGCGCCGATGGCGCTGCTGGTACCGGTGTTCGG
>JBILPK010000267.1:0-3782 GCA_044373875.1 Polymorphobacter sp. | reverse complement strand
TTCGACCCGCCTTTCGCGCTTCGCGCTCCTGCTCGCCACGCTCGCTGCCCCGTCGCTGTCCACCCCCGCCAATGCCGAGCTGATGATCGCCCCCACCCGCGTCGTTCTCGCCGGTGCCGAACGCAGCACCGAGCTGATCCTCGTCAACAAGGGCGCTGAACAGACCGCCTATCGCATCGATGTCGAAAACCGCCGCATGCGCCGCGACGGTGCGCTGGAAACCGCCACCGACACCCGCCCCGGTGAGCTGTTCGCCGCCGACATGATCCGTTTTTCGCCGCGCCGCGTCATCCTCGAACCCGGCGCCCGCCAGTCGCTGCGCGTTTCCGTCACCCCGCCCGCCGGCCTCGCCCCCGGCGAATATCGCAGCCACCTGCGGCTGATGTCGGCGCCGACCAATGCCGGTACCGCCACCGCGGCACCCGCCGAAGACGCCAATGACGGCGCATTGTCGATCCAGCTGATCGCGGTGCGCTCGATCACCATCCCGGTCATCGTCCGCATCGGCACGCTCGACGCCACCGCCACCGTCGACAATGCCGCGCTGACCCGCCAGGGCGACAACATGCTTGTCGTAAAGCTGACCCGGGGCGGCACGCGATCGACCTATGGCGACCTGCGGCTGACCATCGCCGGCGAGACCAACCCGGTCTACAGTGTGCGCGGCGTTGCCATCTATACGCCCAACACCGACCGCGACGTGATGCTGCCGCTGCCCGCCGACATCAAGGCCAAGCTGACCGGCCGCGATGTGCGCATCGACTATGTCTCGTCCGACCCCAAGGCGCCGGGGCTGATCGCCACCCGCCGCGTCCAGCTCTGACCCCAGGGACACGGGCGGCGGATGCCGGGCCATGCGGATATTCTTCGCTTTGCTGGCAACGCTGTTGCTGGCCGGCCCTTTGCACGCGCAGGCTCGGGAAAACGACCCCCAGCGCGTGCCCGCGCGCGACAACGATAAAGTCTATGACGATCTGTTCGGCACCGAACCGGCGCGGGTAACCGGCACCCGCGCGCCCCGCGCCGGGCGCGACGATCTCAGCATCGTCGCGCTCCACCTCGGCCGCTACCAACTGCTCGAATCGCTGCCGGTCTACACCATCCCCGCCGGGCTGTGCCTGCCGCTGCTGCCGGTGCTCGAAGCGCTCGAGATCGGCCATGCCGATGACGCCGGCCAGCCGGTCATCGAACTCCACGCCCCCGAACGCCGCGTGCCGGTGCCCGCTGCCGACCTGACGCCGTCACCCGAAGGCCCGTGCCTCGCCATGGCGGCCTTTGCCCGGTTGTTGCCGGTCGCCATCCGCCATGACGAAGCCAATCTGCGCATCAGCATCGAAGCGACCGAGCCGCTGCCGGTCATCGCGCGGCTCGACCGCGCGGAACGCCGGGCCGAGGCACTGCGCGGCGCCGAGCCGGCGCGGCCGCAATTCCCGCGCATCGCCAACCCCTGGGGCCTCGCCGGCCTGCCGACCATCGACCTTGCGCTGACCAGCGAAGTCGGCAGCCGCGGCCGCTTTGCCGCCGGCCAGGCCGAACTGGTCGCCGATCTCGCCGGCATGACGGCGCGCGCCCGCCTCGCCGGGGACAGCAGCGGCGAGGCCAGCATCCGCGTTTCGCTCGGCCGCGACAGCGAAGTCGCCGACCAGCTCGGCTTCCTCCACGCCCGCAGCTTTGCCATCGGCGATGTCAACGCCCCGGCGCAGCCGCTAATCGGCGTCGCCAGCAGCGGCCGCGGGATCGTCATTTCCAACCGCCCGACCTGGCGCGCCGACCTGTTCGACCAGATCGAGCTGCGCGGGCCTCTGCCGCGCGGTTGGGATGCCGAATTGCACCGCGACGACCGGCTGGTGGCGGTGTGCGACACTCCCGATGCCGGCGGCGATTATGTCTTTGCCGATGTGGCGCTGCGTGCCGGCGCCAACAATTATGTCGTGCGGCTGTTCGGCCCGCATGGCGAAATCGAGGAACGCCCGTTCAGCCGGTTCGTCGGCAGCGAGCTCAACCCGGAAAACGAATGGGTTTACAGCGCCGGGATCGTCGACAGCGGCGTCCCGCTGCTCGGCGCGCCGGCGCCGACGCAGACAGCATTAGGCAAGGTTGCCTTTGTCACCGTCGAGCACGGCCTGTCGGGTGGCGTTTCGATGCGGGTCGACCTGCGCGCGCCGCTCGATGGCGGCACGCCGGCGCTGGCGGCCGGGGTCCATGCCGCGCTGTTCGGCGGCTTCGGCAGCCTGCTCGTTGCCGGCGATGGCGGCGGCCGCCCGGCGCTGGCGCTGCGCGGCGTGCGGCAATGGGGGCGCACCAACATCAAGTTCGACGTTGCGGATTATGGCGACCTGTCGGGGCTCTCGCTGCCGACCGCGGTCAGCGACCTGGCGCGCGAATTCGGCATTTCGGCCGAAACCCGTATAGCGCTCGGCCGCCGCAGCTTGCCCGTGCTCACCGGCTGGCGCCATTCGGTCGATCGCGGTGGCAACAGCCTTGACCGGGTCGATGCCAATCTCGCGCTGGCGCTGGGTGAATGGCGCCTGGCACAGGGTCTCAGCCTCGAAAAGCGCAGCGGGGCCGCGGCAACCTTACTCGGCAACCTTGCCGTGGCGCGGGCGGTGGGCAGCTGGCGGCTGCGCGGCGGGGTGGATTTCAGCGCCAATCAAGGCCTGCGCTTGCGCCAGATCGGCGTATCGGCGGCGCGGGCGACGGCGCGCGGCAGCTTGGGGATCGATCTCGGCTGGGATGCCGAGCGTGGTGCAGCGAGCATCGCTGCCACTGCGCAGCGCCATTTCGGCGCTGTTTCGGTCGGCGCCGGCGCTGGCTATGGCGCCAATGGCTGGCGCGTCGGCCTGTCGCTTTCGGCGGCGCTGTTCCCCGACAGGCGCGGCTATCACCTCGCCCCCGCCGGCATCGGCCGCAGCGGCACCTTGCAGCCGCATGTCTTCGAAGATCTGGATGGCGACGGCGTGCAGGGCGGTAATGAACTCGATATCGCCGGCGCGAGCTTCATCGTCGACAGCAGCGTGCGCCGCGAAGCGACCGCCGGCGATGGCCGGGTGCGCATCGGCGGGCTGATGCCCAACACCGGCATCGACATGGAAGTGCAGCTGGCATCGCTGCCCGACCTGCGGCTGCGGCCGGTGCAGCCCGGGGTGACCGCCGTGCTGCGCCCGGGCCAGGTGCTCGATGTCGCGGTGCCGCTGCGCCAGACCGGCGAGATCGAGGCCCAAGTCGAAACGGTCAATGGCGATCTGCGCCGGCCGCTGCCGGGCATCGAGGTGGCGCTGGTCGATGCGGCGGGCAAGCGTTTTGCCGTGACGCGCAGCGATTTCGAAGGGCTCGCCTATTTCGACGGCGTACCACCCGGCGCCTGGCGGCTGGAGGCGGCACATGCCGCACCGGTGGCCGTGACGCTCAGCCGGGAAACCTTGTTGGTCAGCGACGCGCATATCGTTGTCGGTCTTTAAGCTATTACAATATTTACAATTATTGTTCCGTTAATTGTCTCATTCCGGACTTTTGGAGGCAAATTATGGCCTGTGATCGGTAGTTTCCCGAATGGTTGGCACCGGCGGATTTCCCTTAATTCCTTTGAAACCAACCGTCGGTCGCCTCGCATGCCGACACGTCTGGCGGCGGCTTCGGTTGTGTCCCGTCCAGTAAAGGAGTTGCTGTCATGATTTTCAAATCGCATCACCATGCCTTGCCGTGGCTTTCGCGGTTGTTCGCGCTTGCCGGGATTGGTGCCGCCTTGTCGGCCGCGCCGGCACAGGCTGTCAGCGCGGTCTCGA